>CBHTUE010000134.1:0-12989 GCA_966096115.1 uncultured Phenylobacterium sp. | reverse complement strand
GCGCTGCTGCTGATCAACCCGCACACCTCGTTCTTCTTCCGCTCGGAACTGCAGATGACCAGCGAGGAGGGGTTGAACGCCTACGGGGCGGTCACCTGGGGGCAGTTCTTCATCTACCAGGGCTTCAACGCGCATGCGGGGTGGATGCACACCAGTAGCGGCGTCGACGTGGTGGACGAGTTCGCCGAGGCGATCGTGCGCACGCCAGGGGCGCTGGTGTACCGCTATGGGCGCGAGGCGCGGCCGGTGACGGTGAAGGAGATCGTCGTCCCCTACCGAGCCGCCGACGGCACGATGGCGCGGCGCACCTTCACCACCTACCGCACCCACCACGGGCCGATCGTGCGGGAGCAGGACGGCAAGTGGATCGCGTTTGCGATGATGTTTCGCCCGGTCGAGGCGCTGCAGCAGTCGTTCCTGCGGACCAAGGCGGTGGACTATGCGTCGTTCGCCAAGGTGGCGGAGCTGAAGGCCAATTCGTCGAACAACACCCTGTTCGCCGACGACAAGGGCGAGACGGCCTATCTGCACCCGCAGTTCATTCCCAAGCGCGACGGGCGGTTCGACTACACCAAGCCGGTGGACGGGGCCGATCCGTCGACGGACTGGCAGGGGCTGACGGAGCTGTCGGCCACGCCGCGGGTGCTGAACGCGCCCTGGGCCTACAATTCCAACGACGCGCCGTGGATGGCGGCAGGGGCGCTGAGCCCGAAGCAGGCGGCGTTCCCGAAATACATGGACTCCGCCGGCATGAACCCGCGCGGGCCGCATGCGGTGCGGGTGCTGGACGGGCGGACGGACTTCACCCGCGAGGGTCTTATGGCGGCGGCGTACGACCCGTACCTGCCGGCGTTCGCGCGGCTGATCCCGGGCCTGGCGGCGGCCTATGACGCGGCGCCGGCGGGCGATCCGCTAAAGGCGCGCGTGGGGCTGCAGGTGGCGGCGCTGACCGGCTGGGACGACCGGTGGTCGGCGGCGTCGACAGAGACCTCGCTGGCGGTGTTCTGGGGCGAGGCGCTGTGGGCCAAGGCGGCGGCGCCGGCGAAGGCGGCCGGGATGAGCGTGTGGGATTACATGGCGGAGAAGAGCCCCGGCTCGGACAAGCTGGCGGCGCTGGCGGAAGCGAGCGACCGGCTGACCACGGACTTCGGCAGCTGGAAGGTCCCGTGGGGCGAGATCAACCGCTTCCAGCGGCTGAACGGGGACATCGTGCAGCAGTTCAGGGACGACGGGCCCTCGATCCCGGTGCCGTTCACCTCGGCGCAGTGGGGGTCGCTGGCCTCGTTCGGGGCCAAGCGGTACCCCGGGACGAAGCGGTACTACGGGACCAGCGGCAACAGCTTCGTGGCCGTGGTGGAGTTCGGGCCGAAGGTCCGGGCGCTGGCGGTGACGGCCGGTGGGGAGAGTGGGCATCCGGACAGCCCGCACTTCGACGACCAGGCGGGGCGCTACGCGGCGGGTGACCTGCGCGAGGTTTACTTCTGGCCGGAGCAACTGGCCGCTCACACGGAGCGGACCTACCGGCCGGGCGGGGACGTGGCGCGATAGGGGAGGTCCTCCCCCCGCGGGGAGGATCGGGTTAGCTAGCCGTTGGCCTTCCTGGGCTTGTGCTTGCCGGGCGGGCCCTTGCCGGTCTTGCGCGGCGGGCCCTTGTGGGGCGGGCCATCGGCGCGGGGACCTTGCGGGCGGGGCGCGCGGGGCGGGCCGTCAGGGCGCGGGCCCTGCGGCGGCCGGGGCCCCTGCGGGCCGGGGGCGCTGCCGGGGTTGATGCGGATCTCGCCGGCGTCGGCGGCGGCCTTGATGGCGATGCGGAAGCGGGCTTCGACCTCGGGGCTGATCTCGAACTTGGTCTCGTGGTCGTGGATCTTGATCAGCCCGATGTCCTTCTTGGTCACGTGACCGAGGCGGCAGATCAGCGGCACGAGCCACTTGGGATCGGCGTTCTTGCTGCGGCCGACCGGCAGGCGGAACCAGGCG
The DNA here is from genome assembly GCA_966096115.1 of uncultured Phenylobacterium sp. Taxonomy (GTDB): domain Bacteria; phylum Pseudomonadota; class Alphaproteobacteria; order Caulobacterales; family Caulobacteraceae; genus Phenylobacterium. The sequence goes on along the minus strand of CBHTUE010000134.1, from coordinate 11,012 downwards.
GCCTGGCCGCCGCCGACGCCGTAGTCCTCGCGGGGGCCTTCGCCGCGGGGGCCCGTGTCGCGAACGTAGGTGTCGCGTGCGCCGCGGTCGGGGCGAGGACCGCGGTCCTGGCGGGGCGGGCGCTCCATCTGGGCCGGCGGGTCGAACATGTCCTCCGGCTCGGGCAGCCGGGCGCGATGCAGGCGGATCAGGGCGGCGGCGACCTGTTCGGGGCTGCGGTCGGCCAGCAGGCGGGCGGCCAGCTCCAGCTCCTCCGGCGAGGCCGGGTCGTTGAGCAGCGGGTCTTCCAGCATGCGCGCCTGGTCCTTGGCGCGGATCTCCTCGGGCAAGGGCGCACCGGACCATTCGGCGGCGACGCCGGCCACCTGGATCAGGCGCTCGGCGACGCGCCGCTTGGTGTGCGGGACCACGATGACCGAGACGCCCTTGCGCCCGGCGCGGCCGGTGCGGCCGCTGCGGTGAAGGAGCCCGGCGGTGTTGGCCGGAAGGTCGGCGTGGATCACCAGGCCGAGGTCGGGCAGGTCGAGGCCGCGGGCGGCCACGTCGGTGCAGATGCAGGCCCGCGCATGGCCGTTGCGCAGCGCCTGCAGCGCGTCGGTGCGCTCCTTCTGCGAGAGCTCGCCGGACAACTGCACGACGGAAAAGCCGCGTTCGCGCAGGGCGCCGTAGAGGTGGCGGACCCGCTCGCGGGTGGCGCAGAAGATCAGGGCGCCGGGGCTCTCGAAATAGCGCAGCAGGTTGACGACCGCGTTCTCGATCTCGTTCGGGGCGACGCGGACGGCGCGGTACTCGATGTCGCCGTGGGCCTCGTCGCGGCGGATGGTGTCGATGCGGTGGGCGTCGCGCTGGTAGCGCTTGGCCAGCGCGGCGATCTCGCGGGCGATGGTGGCGGAGAACAGGAAGGTGCGGCGTTCCGGCGGCGCGCTGTCGAGGATCTCCTCGAGGTCCTCGCGGAAGCCCATGTCGAGCATCTCGTCGGCCTCGTCGAGGACGACGACCCGCAGGGAGGCCAGGTCCAGGTTGCCGCGTTCGAGGTGGTCGCGCAGGCGACCAGGGGTGCCGACGACGATGTGGCAGCCGGCGGCCAGCACGCGCTGTTCGGCCCGCGCATCCATGCCGCCGACGCAGGTGGCGATGCGCGCGCCGGCCGGGGCGTAGAGCCAGGTCAACTCGCGGGCGACCTGCTGGGCCAGCTCGCGGGTGGGGGCGATGACCAGGGCCAGCGGCGCGCCGGCGCGGTCGAAGCGTTCGGCCTCGCCCAGCAGTGCAGGTGCGGCCGCGAGGCCGAAGGCGACGGTCTTGCCGGACCCGGTCTGGGCCGAGACCAGGAGGTCGGCCCCCTGTGGGGCTTCCAGGACAGCGGCCTGAACGGGAGTCGGTTCGCGGTAGCCCTGCGCCTCAAGCGCTCGGGCCAGCGCGGGGTGCGTGGCGGGGAATGGCATCTGGGACCTATGGGCCGGCGGACGTTGTTCGGCCGGCGAGGTTGCGGGGCATGACGCATGGGCCGCCCAAACGCAAGCAAAGACGCATGGCGCGCCCCCCGGCGGGTGCGGCCGACCGCCGCGCCTAACCCGGTTTGACGAACACGCCCTGGCCCGTCGGCAGGGACAGCAGCGGCAGGTCGCGGGCCGCGAACCAGCGGGTTTCGGCGATGAACTGGGCGTGCGCCGAGCTCCAGCCGTAGTCGTCCAGCACGATCACGCCGCCGGGCGACAGGCGGTCGTAGAGCGCATCCAGGGCGGCGATCTCGGCGGTGGCGTTGTTCAGGTCGAGGTGGATGAAGGCGATCCGGTCGGGACAGCGCTCCTGCAGGATCTCCGGCACGCGGCCCTTGATGACGTCGACGTTGCCGATGTGGGCGAAGCTGGCCTTGACCTCGTCGTAGGAGAAGGTGCCGGCATAGGTCTTCCTGTTGATCTCGGCCCAGCCCGGATCGACCTGGTCGTCGGGGATGCCCTCGAAGGTGTCGTAGAGCCACCAGCGTCGCGGCCAGGTCTGGAAGTCCAGATACTCGGCGCAGAACAGGGTGGTGTGCCCCTTGAAGACGCCGAGTTCGACATAGTCGCCGGGAACGTCCCGCGCCTGGCGGACGGCCCACAGGACCACCTGCAGGTTCCAGTGCCAGTTGGGGAGCGGCAGCAGGTGGCCGTGCTTGTCCGCCAGCGCCAGAAAGCGTGGGTCGTGCATGAACGGCAGGGTCTTGCGCCAGGTGGCGAGCCCGTCGGTCACGAAGGCGTTCGGGCTGATCGCCTCGACCTGCTGCAGCAGCTCCACGAGGGCGGGGGTTCCCGGATAGGGCGCGGCCATCAGTCCCCGGCGCACGCGAATCGGCTGCTCGCGCGCGCCATGGTCGGCCAGCGCCTGGCGATAGAGCTCTGTCGCCGCCTGGAACTTCCCGGCCTTCACCAGGGCGTCGGCGTCTTCGATGAGCGTCTGTACGGGAGTCTTCGGCATGCCCGAACCTAGTGGGCGTTCGCCGGCCAAGGCCAGACTGTCGAGGTGGGATTGTGTAGAAAGCTCCGCCCCCGTCGGAGACGGAAGTGGCGCGAGTGACGGGACTCGAACCCGCGACCTCCGGCGTGACAGGCCGGCGCTCTAACCAACTGAGCTACACCCGCGCAGGGCCTTCCGGCCGTGCGAAGGCGCGTCTCATATGAGCGGGGGGGAATCGTGTCAACGCCAGAGTCGGGGGGCGGCGTGCCCCTGCGGCTATCTGCGCACGACTTTCGGAGGTGGCGGGACCTTCGCGGCTTCCTCGACCAGCCAGGCGCTGAACTGCGCGACCGCAGCCTTGGCAGGGCCGGCAGGCGTGAGGAGCCAGAAGCGGGACGGGGTGGGGGCGAAGGCCAGCGGGGCGGCGAGGCGGCCGGCGGCGATATCGGCGGCAACGTAGACCCAGGGGCTCAGGCCCACGCCCAGGCCGGCGGCGGCGGCCTCCAGCGTATAGAAGATGTGCTCGAACTCCTGGGTGTCGGGTGGGGTCGGCAGGGTGATGCCGGAGTGGGCCTCCCATTCGGCCCAGGCGGTCTGGCGGGTGCCGGTGGTGAGGCGGGTCAGGCCCTCGATGCCTGTTGCACCGGGCCCGACCAGGTGCGGGGCTACGACCGGCCCGTGGAAGTTCTCCAGGAACGCGACGGCGGTCGCCCCGGCGACCGGCGCAGTCTCGTTGACCCGGATGGCGGCGTCGAAGCGTTCGCGGGCGAAGTCCACCGGGGCGTAGGACTCGGTGACCTTCACGCGCACCGCGGGATGGCGCGCGTGGAAGGCGGGCAGGCGCGGGATGAGCCAGCGGATGGCCAGGGTGCCGACGCATGAGAGGTGGAGCTCGACGTGGTCGGTGGCCTTGAGGCCGGTGAGCGCTGTCTCGACCTGGTCGAAGGCCGCGGACAGGGCGGCGGCCAGGCGTTCGCCGGCGTCGGTGAGCTTGAGGCGGTGGCGCGGACCCTCTGTGAGGTCCAGGCCGGTGGCGTCTTCCAGGCTGCGGATCTGGCGGCTGACGGCGCCGTGGGTGACGAACAGTTCCTCCGCGGCGAGGGTCATGCGGCCGCGCCGGGCGAAGGCCTCGAAGGCGCGCAGCGCGGTCAGCGGCGGGAGATGCCGTCTATCCATCAAGACGTGGCCATGTCCTGTGATCCCAGCTCACAAGAATAGCGCGGTTATATCGTTTTGCGCACTGCAGCAATCGGCAGATGTTCCCGGCCGTCGAAACGGGGGCTTTGCCGATGAGCGTGCTGACCGAGACCCACGTCCTGCGGGCGCTGGCCGCACCGCCGCCGCGCTTCCGGCCCGCCGCGCCGGAGCCGATGGAACGTGATCCGACGCTCTGGCAGCTGATGACCACGGAGGCGGGGCGCAACCCGCTGCGGGCGGTGACGAAACGCGCCTTTGAGGTCCCCTACAGCCGGGTCAGCGCGCTGAACTTCGTCTTCCACGGTGTCAGCGACCCGGACGCGATCAAGTCCGTCTTCGTCGACAACGCCGCCAACTACCGCCGGCCGCGCATCGTCCATCGGATCATGCGCCCGGTGATCGGCGAGGGGCTCTTCACCGCCGAGGGTGACCTGTGGCGCACCCAGCGGCGGCTGATGGCGCCGGCGTTCCTCCCCAGCGCCGTGTCCGCCTTCGCCCCTCTCTTCGCCGAGGCCGCCGCGCACGCCGCGCGGCGGCTGGCGGGGGACGGCGAGGTGGTCGACATGGCGGAGGAGACCACGCGGGCGACGCTCGCGGTCATCGACGGCGCTCTGTTCTCGGGCCAGAGCGGCATGCCATTCGACGAGACCACACAGCTGGTCCGCGCCTTCATGGGGGGTTCGACGGAGATCACGCTAGGGCTGATGATCGGCCTGGCGTTCCTGGATGCGGCCCCGCGGCAGCGGCGCGCGAGGGCCGCACGGCGAATCCTGATTTCGCGCATGGCCGCCTTCATCCATCGCCGCGCCGATGAGCCGGAGCCGCCCGAGGACTTCGTGACGCGCCTGTACAAGGCGTTCCTGGCCGAGCATCCGCGCGACGAGGCGGTGCAACTCACCCTGGACAACGCCATGACGTTCTTCGTGGCGGGACACGAGACGACGGCGAACGGCCTGGCGTGGGCGCTGTACCTGCTGAGCGGCGATCCGCAGGCGCAGGCCTGGGCGCGGGAGGAGGCGCAGGCGGCCTGGGCCGAGGCCGAGAGCGACCCGGCCCGGCTGCTCGAGCGGCTGCCGTACCTGCGCATGGTGTGGGAGGAGACGCTGCGGCTCTATCCACCCGTGCACCGCGTGGACCTTGAGGCGCTGGCCGACGACGAGGTCTGTGGCCACCGCGTGAAGAAGGGCGAGATCGTCACGGTGTGGCCCTGGGTCCTGCACCGGCACAAGCGCCTGTGGAACGAGCCGGAGCTGTTCAACCCGGAGAACTTCGATCCTGAGGCGAAGGTCGGGCGCCACCGGTTCCAGTACCTGCCGTTCGGGGCGGGCCCGCGGATCTGTATCGGCCAGGGGTTCGCCCAGGCCGAGGCGCTGATCCTGCTGTCGCGGTGGGTCGCGGAGTTCAGCTTCGCCCTGGCGTCGGGCCATCGGGTCGAGCCGCACGCCGACTTCTCGCTGCGGCCGCAGGGCGGGCTGCCCCTGAAGGTGACGCGGGTTTGAACCATGCCCGAGGGTCATCGTCGCGCGCGCGTTGGCGGGACCCATGCCGAGCCTCGCGCCAGCGGAACGATGGGTCCCGCGAGCGACTCGCGGGATGACGGATGTTGGGGATCAGTGTTCGGTTTTCCGAGCGTTTTCGCACTTCAATGAACAGGGCGTTTCGCGGCGCACAAGGCGGGTTTGAAACCCCCGGACTATCGGTCTAGAAGGGCGCCGCGACTCCCGCCGGAGACTCCATGAACGCCTTCTTGCTCGAGTACCTGCCGATCGTGATCTTCCTGGGGATCGCGGCGGCCCTGGGCATTGTCTTCATCCTCTTCGCCTCGGTGCTCGCGCCCAAGGCGCCGGACCCTGAGAAGCTCTCGTCCTACGAGTGCGGCTTCAACGCGTTCGACGACGCGCGGATGAAGTTCGACGTCCGATTCTACCTGGTCTCGATTCTCTTCATCATCTTCGACCTGGAGGTCGCGTTCCTGTTCCCGTGGGCGGTGGCGCTGATGAAGATGCCGCCGGACGTGGCGAAGTTCGCCTTCTGGTCGATGATGAGCTTCCTGGGCGTGCTGACCGTCGGCTTCATCTACGAGTGGAAGAAGGGCGCCCTGGAATGGGAGTGATCATTCCCCCCGGCAAAGACTCCCTGGTTGCGCCTGCCGGCGCGGGGGCGGTCCCGGCAGGCTCGGCCGGGCGCACGACCGTGGAAGGCTATGACCCGACCAAGCACGACCCGTTCTTCGACGGCGTGTCGCAGCGGCTGGCCGACAAGGGCTTCGTAACCGCCAGCGTCGACGACCTGATCACCTGGGCGCGCACCGGCTCGCTGATGTGGATGACCTTCGGCCTGGCGTGCTGCGCGGTCGAGATGATGCAGGCCTCGATGCCGCGCTACGACCTGGAGCGCTACGGCTTCGCCCCGCGCGCCAGCCCGCGCCAGAGCGACGTGATGATCGTGGCCGGCACGCTGGTGAACAAGATGGCTCCCGCGCTGCGCAAGGTCTACGACCAGATGCCCGAGCCGCGCTACGTGATCTCCATGGGCTCGTGCGCCAACGGCGGCGGCTATTACTACTTCAGCTATTCGACGGTGCGCGGCTGCGACCGGATCGTCCCGGTGGACATCTACGTGCCCGGCTGCCCGCCGACCGCCGAGGCCCTGGTCTACGGCGTGCTGCAGCTGCAGAAGAAGATCCGCCGGACAGGGACCATCGAGCGATGACCTGGCCGGTGAAGGACGCCGACCTCTCGAAACTCGGCAAGGCGATCCTCAAGGGCGCCAAGGGCCTGGTGACGGGCGCGGACGTTCAGTTCGGCGAGCTGACCCTGGTCGGGCCGGCCAGCCAGATCGTGGCCGCGCTGACCTACCTGCGCGACGTCGAGGGCTTCCACCAGCTGATCGACCTGTGCGGGGCGGACTATCCCGAGCGCGAGAAGCGGTTCGACGTCGTCTACCACCTGCTGTCGATGACCCATAACCGCCGGGTGCGGCTGAAGGTGCAGGCCGACGAGGACACCGCCGTCCCGTCAGCGGTGGGCGTGTTCCCGGCCGCCGACTGGTTCGAGCGCGAGGCGTTCGACATGTACGGCATCTTCTTCGACGGGCACCCAGACCTGCGCCGGATCCTGACCGACTACGGCTTCCACGGGCATCCGCTGCGCAAGGACTTCCCGATGACCGGCTACGTCGAGGTCCGCTACGACGAGGAGCTGAAGCGGGTGGTCTACGAGCCCGTGAAGTCCGTCGAGTGGCGCAACTGGGACTTCCTGAGCCCCTGGGAAGGGGCCGAGCGCGGGTTCGCCGCGATCCTGCCTGGCGACGAGAAGAAGTCATGACTGGAGACGCGAACGCGGCGGCGGCCACCGACTTCTTCGCGCCGGAGCATCCGGGCGAGACGCCGGTCCGCAAGTTCAACATCAACTTCGGCCCGCAGCACCCGGCGGCGCACGGCGTGCTGCGCCTGGTGCTGGAGCTGGACGGCGAGGTCGTCGAGCGGGTCGACCCGCACATCGGCCTGCTGCACCGGGGCACCGAGAAGCTGATGGAGGCGCGGCCCTATCAGCAGACGATCCCGTACATGGACCGCCTCGACTACGTGGCGCCCATGAACCAGGAGCACGCCTACTGCCTGGCGATCGAGAAGCTGCTGGGGATCGAGGCGCCGTACCGGGCGCAGCTGATCCGCACGCTTTATGACGAGATCGGCCGGATCCTGAACCACCTGCTGAACGTGACGACCCAGGCCATGGACGTGGGCGCGCTGACGCCGCCGCTGTGGGGCTTCGAGTCGCGCGAGCAGCTGATGGTGTTCTACGAGCGGGCCTCGGGCGCGCGCATGCACGCCAACTACTATCGCGTGGGCGGCGTGCGGCAGGATCTGCCCGAGCAGCTGGTGCGTGACATCGACCAGTGGTGCGACGGCTTCCCGCGCATCTGCGACGACATCGAAGGCCTGATCACCAACAACCGCATCTTCAAGCAGCGCAACGTCGACATCGGCGTGGTGACGCGCGAGGACGCAATCAAACACAGCTTCTCGGGCGTGATGGTGCGTGGCTCGGGCATCGAGTGGGACCTGCGGCGGTCGCAGCCCTATGCGGCCTACAGCGAGATGGAATTCGATATTCCGATCGGCCTGAACGGCGACTGCTACGACCGCTACCTCTGCCGCATGCAGGAGATGCGGGAGTCGACCAGGATCATGAAGCAGTGCTGCGAGCGGCTGCTGAAGACGCCGGGGCCGGTGCTGATCGAGGACAACAAGATCGCCGCGCCGCGCCGGGGCGAGATGAAGCGTTCGATGGAAGCGCTGATCCACCACTTCAAGCTGTTCACCGAGGGCTACCGGACCCCGCCCGGCGAGGTCTACGCCTGCGTCGAGGCGCCCAAGGGCGAGTTCGGCGTCTACCTGGTGAGCGACGGCACCAACAAGCCGTACCGGGCCAAGATCCGCGCCCCGGGCTATCCGCACCTGCAGGCGATGGACTGGATGAACCGCGGCCACATGCTGGCGGACGTGAGCGCCATCCTGGGTTCGCTGGACATCGTGTTCGGGGAGATCGACCGGTGAACGCGCCTGCGACCCTGAGTCCCGTCGAACTCGCCCAGGCGCAGCTCGACGCCTACAACGCCCAGGACCTGGACGCCCACTGCGCCTGCTTCGCGGACGACGTTGTCGTGGCCGACCTGAACGGGGCGGTGACGATCCGCGGCCTGGCGGCCTATCGCGCCAAGTACGTGCAGGTGTTCGCGGATTTCCCGGACAACCGCGCCGAACTGAAGAACCGCATCTGCGTCGGGAACACCGTCGTCGACCACGAGCACGTCAGCCGTGGGACCGGAGAGACCTTCCAGGTGATCGCCATCTACACCATCGCCGGCGGCAGGATCGCCCGCGTGGACTTCGTGAAGTGAGGCCGGCGTGAGCATCCGCAGACTCGCCCAGAACCAGCCGGCGTCGTTCGCCTTCACGCCGGCGACGCTGAAGGCCGCCAAGGGCTGGATGGCCAACTTCCCGGTCGGGCGGCAGCAGTCGGCGATGGTGCCGATCCTGTGGCTGGTCCAGAAGCAGGAAGGCTGGGTCTCCGAGCCCGCGATCCGCGCCGTCGCCGAACTCTTGGGCACGCCGGTGATCCGGGTGTTGGAAGTGGCGACCTTCTACACGATGTTCATGCTGGAGCCGGTGGGCACGCATGCGCTGGTGCAGGTGTGCGGCACGACGCCGTGCCAGACCCGCGGCTCGGAAGCGCTGATGGAGGTCTGCAAGCGCAGGATCGGCGCGCAGAACCACCGCTCGGCGGACGGCAAGTTCTACTGGCAGGAAGTCGAGTGCATGGGCGCCTGCGCCAACGCGCCGATGGCCGCCATCAACGACCGCTACTACGAAGACCTGACGCCCGAGACGTTCGAGAAGCTGCTGGACCAGTTCGAGGCCGGCAAGACGCCGAAGCCGGGCTCGGCGATCGGCCGCCAGGGCTCGGCGCCCGAGGGCGGCGCCACGACGCTGACCGACGCGAAGCTGTTCGACGGCTCGCTGGCCAAGAAGATCAAGATCCCCAACCTGCCGGCCAAGGGCGCCGCGAAGGTGAAGGCATGACCCCCAAACTGGCGGCCCAGAAGAAGCGGCTGACCGTGATGGCGGCGGTCAACGTGGCGGCGGCGATCCTGGCGCTGGGCTTTGTCGTGGCCTGGGCCAAGTACGGCGTCGACTGGGCGTTCGCGGCGTTCGTGGCGGCCCTGCTGGTCGGGTTCGGGGCGCAGATCTGGTTCATCGCCGGCTTCCGCCGGAAGGGGGCGTAAGCGTGGTCGGGATCCTGGCGGACAAGGACCGCATCTTCCTCAATATCTACGGCCAGCGCGACTGGGGCCTGGAGGGCGCGCGGGCGCGCGGCGCCTGGAACGGCACCAAGGACATCGTCGCCCAGACCCCGGAGTGGATCTGCGACCAGATCAAGGCCTCGGGCCTGCGCGGGCGCGGCGGGGCGGGGTTCGCCACCGGGCTGAAGTGGACCTTCATGCCGAAGGTCGAGAGCGAGCGGCCGCACTACCTGCTGGTCAACGCCGACGAGTCCGAGCCGGGCGCGTGCAAGGACCGCGACATCCTGCGCAACGACCCGCACCTGCTGATCGAAGGCTGCGTGATCGCCTGCAAGGCCATGCGCTCGCACACGGCCTACATCTACATTCGCGGCGAATACGTTCACGAGCGTGAGCGGCTGACCGCGGCGATCAAGCAGGCTTACGACGCCAAGCTGCTCGGGCCGGGCAGCACGCTGGGCTACGACGTGGACGTGCGCCTGCAGCACGGCGGCGGGGCCTACATCTGCGGCGACGAGACGGCGCTGATGGAGAGCTTCGAGGGCAAGAAGGGCCAGCCGCGCCTGAAGCCCCCGTTCCCGGCGGGCGCCGGCATCTACGGCTGCCCGACGACGGTGAACAACGTCGAGACCATCGCGGTCGTGGGCACGATCCTGCGGCGCGGGGCCGAGTGGTTCTCCCAGTTCGGCACCGAGAAATCGACGGGCACCAAGCTGTTCGCCGGCTCCGGCCACCTGAACAAGCCGTGCGTGGTCGAGGACGCGGTCGGCATCAGCGTCAAGCAGCTGATCGAGGACCACTTCGGCGGCGTGCGCGGCGGCTGGGGCAACCTGAAGGCGGTGATTCCGGGCGGCATCTCGGTGCGAATGATCCCCGCCGAGCAGTGCGACGAAGCCATCATGACCTATGAGGACCTGCAGGCGCGGGGCTCGGGCCTGGGCACCGGCACCATGATCGTGTTCGACAAGGACGCCGACCTCGTGAAGGCGATCGCGCGGGCCAGCTACTTCTACAAGCACGAGAGCTGCGGCCAGTGCACGCCGTGCCGCGAGGGCACCGGCTGGATGTGGCGGGTGATGGAGCGGATGGTCACCGGCGAGGCCGAGATGTCCGAGATCGACACCCTGCTGGACGTCGCCTCCCAGGTGGAAGGCCACACGATCTGCGGGCTCGGGGACGCGGCCGCCTGGCCGATCCAGGGCCTGTTCCGCCACTTCCGCCACGAGGTGGAGGAGCGCATCAACACCTACCGCGCGCGCAAGGGCAGCTACGCCGGCGCCACGATCGCGGCGGAGTAGACGAATGTCGGAAGCACCTCCGAAGCCCAAGGCGTTTGTCGACGGGGTCGAGACCGAGTTCGAGCCGGGGATGAACGTCCTGCAGGTGGCCGAGCTGGCGGGGAAGGAGATCCCGCGGTTCTGCTACCACGAGCGGCTCTCGATCGCCGGCAACTGCCGCATGTGCCTGGTGGAAGTGAAGCCGGGCCCGCCGAAGCCGCAGGCCTCCTGCGCGCTGCCGGCCGCCGACAAGATGGAGATCTTCACCGACACGCCGATGGTGAGGAAGGCGCGGCA
>CBHTUE010000133.1:0-12990 GCA_966096115.1 uncultured Phenylobacterium sp. | reverse complement strand
GCGTCCCGGAAGACCCCGACAAGCTAGCGCCTTCTCAACAAACAAGGGGGACCGCGGGCCGAGCGCAGCGAAGAGCGCGTGGTGGAGGGGGCGAACTACCGCCACTCAGGTCGTCATCCCCCGGCTCGTCCGGGGGACCCATCCACACCGCGTGTCCGGAAAGGCCCGCGAGCGTCGACGCTGCGAGCAATCCCGATCCCACGTACAGGCGGAAGCATGGGTCCCCCGGACAAGCCGGGGGATGACGATCCATATTTGTAGGTCGGGCTCGCCCCCTGGGAGAGGACTACGTCTTATGGATCGGGTCGATCCAGGGGACGCCTTCGGGCTTTTCGGCAGGTTCGATCTCGAGGTTCACGACCACGGCCTCGGAGTCGGAGCGGACCAGGACGCAGCTCAACGTCTCGTCGGAGGAGGCGTTGATCTCCTGGTGCGGCACGAAGGGCGGGACGTAGATGAAGTCGCCCGGGCCGGCCTCGGCGGTGAACTCCAGCTTCTCGCCCCAGCGCATGCGGGCGCGGCCGGAGACCACGTAGATCACGCTCTCCAGGGGCCCGTGGTGGTGGGCGCCGGTCTTGGCGTTGGCGTGGATGTGGACGGTGCCGGCCCACAGCTTCTGGGCGCCCATGCGGGCGCGGTCGATGGCGACGGCGCGGTCCATGCCGGGCGTGGTGGCGCTGACCGGGCCAAGCTGGTCGCCGGGCACGACGCGGACGCCGGAGTGCTTCCAGCCGTCTTCGGGAACTTCAGGAACGTCGGACATGGGCCGACGCTATCGCCTGCGGGCGGCCTCGACCAGAGTCCGGATCATCCACAACCGGATACGTTTGGCCTCGTCGGCGTCGGCGCGGACGACGTCCTTGAAGGCGACCTCGGCTTCGATGCCCAGCAGGACCACCAGCGCCTTGCTCAGGGTGTCGAGGTCGGCGTCCGCGAACTGGTCGCGGGCCGGCGCGAGGGCCGCGGCGATCAGCGGGCCGCGGCGGTTCTGCCGGACGGGCACGGCGGGATCGTGGTCGGGGTCGACGCTGCGGTGGAGCGAGCGGGCCAGCAGCATCCGCATCGGTGCGTTGTTCTCGTCGATCATGCGGAACAGGGCCGCCTCCAGCCGTTCCAGCCGCACCAGCGGGTCGGTGGCCGTGTCGCCGGCGAAGAACACCTCCGGAGCCGGCATCGCCAGGTCCAGGCCGGCCTCGAACAGCAGCGCCTCGAGGCCGGGGAAGTAGCGGTAGGCCGTGGCGCGGCTGACCAGGGCGGCCTCGGCGATCTCCTCGAAGCTGGGCCGGCCGCCGTCGCGCATCAGGCGGTTGGCGGCGTCTAGCAGGTCCTTGCGGGTGCGCAGCCGCTGGTTGGCCCGGCCGCCGGTCTTGCCCGTCACTGCGGCAGTTGCTGCTGGATCGCGGCCAGGTCGATCCAGACCTGCTCGGCCTTCATGCGGCCGTCGCCGGCGTACTCGATGACGTGCAGCAGGCGGAACTCCAGCGGCCGGTCGCGGCCCTCCAGCCCGAACGGGCGGCCGGGCGCGCGGCCGCGCCACAGGCTCTCGTCGATCAGGAAATCCTCGCCGTACAGTCGGCGCACCGTCTCCACCCGCCCGTCGGACAGATCGGCGAAGAGCGTCTCGTAGAAGGGCCGGGCGCCCTCGACGCCGCGCGTCGGGCCGGAGGGCCAGCCGACGATGTCGTGGGCCACGTCGGGCGCCAGCGTGGCCAGCACGCCCTCCACGTCGTCGGCGGCTTCGAAGCCGAAGTGTTCGTCGATCTGGGCGTCCATCTGGGCGCGGGTGAGCGGCATGGCGGCGTCTCCGTGTTCTCCACGGTGACGCTATTAGTGAGACTGAAGTCTCATGTAAAGATCAGAGTATCATTTTGGAGTGGCCGGCGCGAGCGCCGCTGCGGCCGGCGCGGGCGCCGGCGTTGCTGCGGGCGCGGCGACGCGGCTGACCTTGGTGATCCGCACCGGCGTGATCAGGATCTCGCCCTTCATGGCGCCCTCGCCCTTGTTGGGGTCGGTGGGCATGACGATGATCTTGCGGATCACCTCCAGGCCCTCGACCACCTGGCCGAAGGCGGCGAAGCCGGGGTTGGCGGCGGGGTTCTTGGGATCGGCGTCCAGGTAGCTCATGTCGCCCAGCATGATCGACCAGTCGGCCTGGGCGGTGCCGGGCGCGAAGCGGCCCATGGAGATCACGCCGTCCTTGCCGTGGGTGAGGCCGGTCTTGATCGTCGACTCGTGGGCGATCGGCGGCAGCTTCTTGGCTGGATCCTTCTGGCCGCACTGGACGAGGCCGTAGTCGTCCTTGTTGTAGTCCTTGGGCTTCGAGGCCCGGAAGCAGGTCGCGCCGACGAAGAGGCCGTGGTCCACGTACTTCAGGTAGTTGGCGACCGTGATCGGGGCCTTGTCGGGGTAGAGTTCGACGACGAAGGCGCCCTCGGCGGTCTCCACCTTCACCCGAGGGTTGGGCTTGGCGGCCGGAGCGGCGGGCGGCGTGGCGGCGGCCGCGGCCGCCGGGGGCGGCGTCTGGGCCTGGGCGGCGGTGACGGCGAAGGCGGCGCAGAGGCCGAAGAGGGCGCGGCGGAGCATGCTCCAGACTAACCCCGCGCCAGCACGTCGCGCCAGTTGGGGTCGCGCTGCTCGGTCACCCCGATCAGCTGCAGGAAGGTGACGACCGGCAGCGCCGGCCCGCCGCCGGTATTCACCGAGGTGTAGAGCGGCACGACCACCCAGGCGCGCGGGAAGGGCTTCAGGTCCCGTTCGGCCAGGCCGCCCAGGTGCGGGCAGCGCGCCAGCGAGGCCTCGGCGCAGCGACCATGCAGGGGCGCGATGGCGCCGGCGTCCAGCAGCACGCGCTCGTCCTCCAGGTCGGCGGGCAGGTCGCGGCCGAACGCGCGGGCGCGCAGGACGCCGGCGGAGGTGTAGCGTCCGGTCTGGGTCCACCGGTCGTGGGCCTCGGTCATCTTCCCGCACATCGGGCACAGCATCGCCCGCACCGAGTCGCGCTGGCGGCGCAGGTGGTTGCGGGAATAGAGCGGCTTGCCGACCCCGGGATTCCACTTCTGCAGGGCCGCCATGCGGCCGTCGACGGTGGGGCAGGGGCCGACGCCGTTCTGGGTCTCCTCCGACCAACTGGTCACGAAGGGCACGTCGACGCCGACGACGAGTCGGGAGGGGGCTAGCGGCATCGGATGAAAGTGTCGGTCTGGCCGCGCGAGCGCAAGGCGCCCTTGTCGAGCACGATCACTTGGGTGCGGCCGGCGCACAGGCGCCGCGTCTTGACCTGCGAGGCGACGGTGGAGTCGATGCGGGCGGAGCGGCCGTCGGCGGCGATGGCGATGCGCAGGATGCGGCCGGTCTCGTGCGGCTTGTCGCCCTTGAGCGCCTTCTTCGCCTGGGTCCGGGCCTGCGCCAGGGTCGAGGTCCCGTAGGGCACCGGCGGCTTGTCGCCGACATAGGCCTGGTCGGTGAAGCGGGCGTCGGGGGTAAAGCCCGCGAAGTATTGGCCGAGGTCGCCGGCATTCCAGGCCCGCTCCTGGCGGGCTACGAAGGCGCGGACGGCGTCGTCGGTCAGGCGGGCCTGGGCCAGGGCCGGGCCGGCGATCAGGACGAGGAGGAGGATGAGGCGGCGCATGCTGAGACCTAACGCGCCAGCCAGCGCATGCGGTAGCCGTTCATCGCCGTCGCACCCAGTTTCTGCACCAGCGTCCAGTTCACCACCGCCCCGATCGGCGCGCCGACCACCGGGATCATCTGGGCCATCTTCGGCAGGTCGATGGCGTCGCGGTATTCCTGCTGGAACGCGCGCCAGTCGAAGTGCTCGAAGTCGGCAGGGTGCGGATGGCGGTCCCAGTCCTCGATCCCGGCGAACACCTGGGCGCGATGGTCGGGCCCCGAGAAGGCCAGCTGGAACAGGCTGAGGAGGTAGAGACGCTCGGCGAAGACGTTGGCCTCGTGGCCGTAGACCGCCGACAGGTCGGTCAGGAGCTTGAACTTCAGCACCAGCAGCGCCGGAAAATCCGCCAGGCCCAGCCAGAAGCCGCCGGCGCCGGTCACCCCGCCCTCGATGGCGGCGGTCTTGCGATAGCCGTCGATGGCGGCCAGCGCGCGGCGGTCGCGCTCGGCCAGCGACGCGCCGAGCAGCGGCGGGGCGGTGGTCAGGTCGGCGCCGGTGAGGATGGTCCGGGTCATGCCCTGCATGACCGTGGTGATCGTGCCGTGGACCGCCTCGGGGATCAGCCGGTTGATGCGGCCCTGCAGGTGCTTTGCGGCGCGATCGATGCGGCCGGCGGGCTTCAACACGCCCGCGCGCCAGTGGTCGACCTCGCCTCGCGCCCAGGCCTCGTAGGCGGCTTCGTTCGCCGCGACGGGCGGCGCGGCGCGGATTATCGGGCCATCACCAGGAAGGTGATCCAGGCGCCCACGCCGGTCACGACGCTGCCGGTCAGCAGGCCGCGCACGAAGGCGCCGTGGCGCTCCCACCAGACCCTGCGGGCGCGCATGCGCTGGGCGCGATCCACCTTCCGTCTCTGCATGACGCTCCCGGTCCCCGTGTCGCCGGGTGTTCTAGCCTGCCCGGGGCCGGGACGGAACCACGACCAAGGGCCGCAGCTATTTCGGCCCGGCGTCGGCCTGGCGCATCGCCGCGCGCAGCCAGCCGCTCTCGTTGGAATTCTTCGACACCGCCAGCAGGGCCTGCAGCGCGGCCTTTCGCACGGTAAGCGCGGCGCGGTTCGTGGGCTCGGCGGCGAGCGCGGCGCTGGTCAGCCGCAGCGCCAGCGCGGGCTTGCCCTGCGCCAGCACCGCCTGGGCGCGGGCGGCCACGGCGTCGGCGCCACCGGCCAGCTTCGCCAGTTCGCCCTCGGCCTCGGCGGGCGAGACCGCGTAGATGGTCGCCGCGTCGCCGTCGAACCAGCCGGCGTAGCCCTCGTAGATGCCGCGCACCGACCAGGCGATTTGGCCGTAGCCCTCGCCGACGTCGAGGGCGGGCGGCAGCTTGATCTCGCGCATCAGGGTGAAAACGTCCTTGCCCTCGTTCATGCCGGCCACCGTGGCGTCGTGCACGTAGAGGATCGCGTCGCGGTACTTGGTCAGCTCGGCGCGGACGTTGGCGGCGCCGACGACGGGCTGGCCGTGGCTGGGCAGCATGATCTCCGGGTTCAGCGCCAGGACCCTGTTGATCGATTCCACATAGTCCAGCGCCAGCCGCGGCTGGGTGCCCCGCAGCGTGTAGAGGTTGGGGAACGAATTGTAGAAGTTGTCGCCGACGAAGGCGGCCTTCAGCTCCGGGATCCAGACCGTGGCGTGGTCCGGCGTCTCGCCCGGGGTCGCCAGCACCCGGAAGGTCAGGTCGCCGACCTTGAACGTGGTCTCCTTGTCGAAGAGCACGTCGGCCAGCTTGGGCGCGGCGTGGTTTCCGGGGTTGGTCTCCTCGCGGCGGCGGGCCTCGAGGTCGCCGCCGAACTGGGCGGCGTTGCGCGCCATGAAGAAGCCGGCGAGGCGGGTCTGGTAGTTGCGGAACTCGACGCTGCCTGCCTGTTCGACCACCTTGGTTCCGGCCTCGCGCCACAGGGGCACGCCACCGGTGTGGTCGCCGTGGGCGTGGGTCAGCACGATGTAGCGGACCGGCGACGTGGAGACCGCGCGCAGCAGTTCGCGATGGCGCTTGGCGGGGCCGGCGCTGGAGGTGTCGATCACCACGTCGCCGGCCTTGGTGGTGACCAGGAAGGTGTTGCCGAAGCCCAGCGCCTCGTGGATGCGCCCGCCCGCGAAGCTCAGCGCCTGCTGCTGGCCCGCGCCCGCCGCCGTGGGCTGCGGGGCGCCGGAGACCCCGGCCGCCGCCGGCGGCGCGCCGAGCGCCCCCTGGGCCGAGGCCTGGGTGGCGAAGAGCGCCAGGGCGGCGGCGAGGATCAGGCGCATGGTCAGTCCTTCCCAGCGAACTGCCTCTCCCATTCATGGGAGAGGGGGACCGCTCGCCGAAGAGCGAGCGGTGGAGAGGACAAGCCGCATCCGCCGAGCCAACTCCGGGCGATCGATCCGCCGAGCCTGAGGCTTGCCCTTTCCACCACGCCCTCTGCGGGGCGCGGTCCCCCTTTCCCGTAAACGGGAAAGGCAGGGCGGTCCCCTCCCGCCGCTGCGCGGGGGAGGTAAGGTCCCGCGGGCGCGCCGCCTACTTCGCTTCGGCGGCGCCCTTGATGGTGGCGAGGAGGCCGGTGAACTGCTTGGTGCGGTTCGCCACGTCGGCATCCTTCTTCGACGGGTCGGGCAGGGCCGCGGCGTCGTAGACCAGGGTGTAGAAGAGCTTCGAGGTCTTCTTGTCGACCGGGCGGATCTCCAGCGTGCCATGGTAGTCGATCGGCGATTTCGGCTGGGAGTAGGTGTAGGACCACGCCGTCTTGGCCACGAGCAGCTCGGTGACCCGGCCGGCGATGACGCGCACCGCGCCGACCTCGCCATCCTTGCCGGAGGTGATCTCGCAGGTGGTCTTGAACCACGCGCCGATCAGGCAGTAGCCGCTGACCTTCTTCCAGGCCACGTCGGCCGGCGCGTTGACCGTGGTCTCCAGCGGAATGGTCACGAAATCCGTGGCGGCTTGGGCCGCGCCGCCGAGGCCGATGGCGGCCGCCGCGGCGGCGATGCTGATGATGGTCTTCATGGCGTTCCCCTTGCCCGTTTCCCCGACCATAGCGGGGTGTACGTAGGGGCGCCTATCCTCGAATGAGCCGTATGGCGGCGGGCAGGAAGAAGTAGGCCAGCAGTCCGACGACCATCAGCGCCAGGATCAGCCCGGCGCGCGGATTGGCGCCCAGGAAGGTTTCGCGCATCTGCGCCTTCGGGTTGGGCTTGGGGCGCTTCTTCGCCGCCTCGCGCGCCTTGCGATAGCGCGCCAGGTCGGTGATCCGCGGGTCTTCCCCCCTGTCATCCTTGGGCGGCGGCGATTTGGCCATCAGCCTGCAAGCTTCTCCAGATCCTCAGCCGAGATGTCGGCATTGGAATAGACGTTCTGGATGTCGTCGTCGTCCTCGAGCGCCTCGACCAGCTTCATCAGCGTGGCGACCGCGTCGCCGTTGATTGGGGTCAGCGCCTTGGGCTTCCAGGCGTGGCTGGTGGACTTGGCCGCGCCCAGCGCCGCCTCCAGCGCCGCGGCCACTTCGGAGAGGCCTTCGAAGGACGTGTAGATCGTGTGGCCGTCCTCGTCGGACTCCACGTCGTCGGCGCCGGCCTCGATGGCGGCCTCCATCACCTTGTCCTCGTCGCCGGCGTCGGGGCCGTAGACGATCTGGCCAACCCGATCCCACATGAATGAGACCGAGCCGGTCTCGCCCAGATTGCCGCCCTGCTTGGTGAAGGTGGAGCGGACGACCGAGGCGGTGCGATTGCGGTTGTCGGTCAGGGCCTCGACGATCACGCCGACGCCGCCGGGGCCGAAGCCCTCGTAGCGGATCTCCTCATAGTTCTCCGCGTCGGTTCCGGACGCCTTCTTGATGGCGCGTTCGATGACGTCCTTGGGCAGGGACTCGGCCTTGGCGTTGTTCACGGCCAGCCGCAGGCGGGCGTTCATGGCGGGATCGGGCAGGCCCATCTTGGCCGCCACGGTGATCTCGCGGGAGAGCTTGGAGAACAGCTTGGACCGCGCGGAGTCCGCGCGCCCCTTGCGGTGCATGATGTTCTTGAACTTTGAGTGTCCGGCCATGGTCCCGCGGTCAGGTCGTGGAATTCGAGGTTGCCGCTTCTACCCGCCCCGCGCCCCCGGCGGAACCCCCGGGCGCCGCGCGGGTTAGCTGAAGGCGATAGCTGGAGTGTAGACCATGACCCTGCCCATCGAGGATTTGGAGCCCGAAGAACCCAGCGGCGAACTGGTCCACTGGATGGCGCCCGGCCAATTCCGGGTCGGACCGGCCGGGATCGCGGTGCTGGCCGCCGCGGCGTTCGCGGTCGGGGTGGCGGCGGCGCTGGGCGCGCTGGCGGCCGGCCGCTGGATCGGCCCGCGCCGCGAGGGCCTGCCGCCGTGGAAGTGGACCCGCGGGTCCGTGCACTAGGGTTCAGAGCCCGCCCAGTTTCCGTCCGCAGGCGGCCTTGGCGGCGACGGTCATGCCGGGCGTGAGCTGAAGCTTGCGGGTCTCGGTGGTCGCGTCGCCATAGGGCCAGTAGCTGACGACTTTCGGCCGCGCGGCCCGGCCCTTGCCGGTGGGCCGGAGGGTGAGCTCAATCATCCGGCTGGTGTCGCCGGCCTTGTAGGTCCAGGCGTCCAGCGCCATCCCGTCGCGCAGGCCGGAGTTCCAGGCCGGACCCCGGCGGCGCACGCCCATCGCCTTCCGGGCGGCGAACGAGCGGTCGGTGTCGAACCCGGCGTCGAAGGCCGGCGAGACCGTCACGCGGGCCTGCAGGCAGCCGTCGAACATCTCGTCCGGCAGCACGATGGCCGCGCCGCCGACGGCATAGGTCGCGATGTCGGGCCGAAGATCGAGGCCGGCGACGCCCCAGGCGGCGGACACCAGGTTGGTGACGATGTCGGGTCCCTTGCCCGGCGTGAACCGCTGGTACTGGTCGCGCATGCGCAGGACCACGTCGTCCAGGTCGAGCTTGCCGCCGCTCTTGCGCCGGATGTCCTCGTCCCACTTCAGCGCCAGGAGCGCGCCGCGCTGGTAGGGCAGCTTTTCGACGGCCCGGTCCTTCCAGAAGTCGGCGACGACGCGGCTATTGGGGGCGGTCTTCACCGGCGAGGCGTCGTAGTTGCGCAGGGCCTCGGCCATCAGGGCCACCGTCTCGTCGGTCGAGGACTGGCCGGCGCGCAGCAGGGTCCGCCAGGTGAAGAAGTCGGTGAAGCCCTCGCCGACCCAGTAGTCGCCCGCCTCGGCGTCACCATCCGGCATCCGGCCGACGCGGGCCGGAATCCAGGTGTGGGTGTGCTCGTGGGCGATGATGGGACCCAGCCGGTCCTCGACGCCGGGTGTCGAGTAGAGGGTGAAGCCGTCGCCGCGCCCCGTGCCGCCCATGGAGGAGCCGCGCGGCTTGGCCGTCAGCGGGATGAAGGCCACGAGGTAGGGGCCCTGGACGTCGTTCCAGAAGCCACGCTCGGCGGAGATTGTGGCGGCGCTGCGGTCGGCCAGCGACGCCAGCAGCTGCGGCTGGACGCCGGGCGGCGCGGCCACCCGGAGGGCGCCGCTGGTGATGGGGCGCTCCAGCACGGAGAGGCCGGCGCCGGCGAGGGTGACCGAGTCCGTCACGTCGGCGACGCGCATCGGGCGGCCCATGGCGCCGTGCTCCAGGTCGGAGGCACGACCCCAGCCGGCGGGCAGCTTACCCCACTGGAAGGTCGCGGCCTCCTGGCTCCGGCCATCGGGCGTGGCGAACACGAACTCGCCGAACGCCGCCAGCCAGGTCGGGCGCAGAATTGCCCCGCGATAGGGATTGCCGTCCGCGCCCTGCGGGTCCTGCGCGTAGGCGGTCTGTACCCGGTAGCGCACCGTGATTGCGGCGTTCGGTTTGTGCCGCAGGATGCGCGCGCCGGGCCCGTCCTCGGTGGACCGCGCGCCCTTGACGGTCAGGCCATAGATATAGCGCCACGCCTCCCGGGTGTCGGCGAACTCGCTGGGCAGGACGAGGCGGGTCTCGCCGTCAGCGTCGCCGCGGAAGCGGATCTCCACGTCCAGCAGCGGCGACTGCCCGGCGGCCTGCGGCTCCACCGATAGCCGGTAGTCGACCGTGGGCGCGGCCTTCGCGCCCAGGAGCAGCGTGGCGGCGGCGGCGATGAGGGAGGCGCGGAACATCAAGCCCATGCACGTTGGAGAGTTCGCGGTCGAAATTCAGCTATTCGACGGGTTCGCAGTCGAAGCGGTCGATCTGGCCGTTTTGAAGGCGATAGACCGCGTCCTGCGGCACGGACTGGGCGTTGGTCGTCTCACGGTCGAGGCCCGCGTAGACCCCGCGCAGCAGCCGGCCCAGCACCCCGTGGCTCACCGCGATCACCCGCCGCTCGGGCTCGGGCGGCAGGCTGGCCAGCCAGTCGAGCGCACGGGCGGAGACGTCGTCATAGGTTTCGCCGCCGTAGGACTTGTAGAAGCGGTCGTTGGCGCCGGCGAGCTCGGGGTGCTTGGCGATCACGTCGTCCCAGAGCTGGCCCTCCCAGCTGCCGCAACAGATCTCCTTCAGCCGGTCGTCGAACTCGGCGGGGAGGCCCGCGGCGGCGGAGACGGCCTGGGCGGTCTGGCGGGCGCGGCCGATGGGGCTGGAGACCAGCCGCCACGGCCCCGGCTCGCGGCGCACCAGGTCGGCGACCAGGCCGGCCATGGCGACGGCCTGGCGCTCGCCCAGCGGCGTCAGGGGCGACTCGGAGTGGCCCTGGATGCGGCGCTCCACGTTCCAGAACGTCTGGCCGTGGCGGACGAGGATGATCATCGCTTGCGGCGCACCACCGGGTGCGAGCTCGACAGGCCGCCGTCCACCGCGATCGTCTGGCCGTTGACGTACGAGGCATCGTCGCTGGCCAGGAACAGGCCGGCGCGGGCGATCTCCTCGGGCGCGCCGTAGCGCGTGGTGGGGTTGAGCTGGCCGATCCGGTCCTCGTTGCCGCGAGCCCGGGCGCCGTCGAAGATCGGTTTGGTCATGCCGGTCTCGATCAGGCCCGGAGCGATGGCGTTGACCCGGATGCCGGTGCCGTAGAGCTCGTTGCAGGCCGTCTTCACCAGGCTGATCACCCCGGCCTTGGAGGCGGAATAGGCGGGCCCGCCGGCGCCCGAGCGGATACCTGCCACCGAGGCGGTGCAGATGATCGAGCCCTTGCCGTTCGGAATCATCGCAGCCGAGGCGTACTTCACGGCCAGGAACGGCCCGATCAGGTTCACGCGCAGGATTTCGGCCCAGTACTCCGCAGTCTGCTCCTCCAGCGGCGTGAAGCCGCCGGAGATGCCGGCGTTGGCCCAGAAGATGTCGAGCCCGCCGTGGTCGGCCCTGGCGCGTTCGACCAGGGACTTCACAAAGGCGTCGTCGCCCGCGTCGCCGGTGACCGCGACCGCCTTGCCGCCGGCAGCCTTCACCGCCTCGGCGGTCTCGGCGACCGCGTCGGCCTTGTCGGCGATCACCAGGCTGGCGCCCTCGGCGGCGAAGATCTTCGCGGCGGCGCGGCCGATGCCGCTGGCCGCGCCCGTGATGACGGCCGAGCGGCCGGAAAGACGTCCCATGGTGGTTCCTTGGATCTAGGCGGTGGTGGCGGTTTTGGCGCGCGCGACGGCGCTGAGGATGGCGTCGACGAAGGTCTCGTGCAGGCTGGGCGGCAGGTCGTGGCCCATGCCGGGGATCATCCTGAGCTCGGCGCCGGGGATGGCGGCGGCCGTGGCCTGGCCGCCGATCGGCTGGACCAACGGGTCGGCCTCGCCGTGCAGGACGACGGTGGGGACCGCGAGCTTGCCCAGCGCCGGGATGCGGTCGCCGTCGGCCATGATCGCCTGCCGCTGGCGCGCCACGCCGGGCGGATTGAAGCCGCGGCGGTACTCGCCCTCGGCGCGGGCGCGCAGGTCGGCCTCGGTCCAGGGATAGCCCGGGCTGCCGATGGTCCGCGCATTGGCGACCTGATGGGCCAGGAAGGCCGCGAAGTCTGCCGTGGGGTCCGGCGGGGCGACGTTCAGCACCGCCATCGCCTCCGGCGTCGACGTCAGCGTTTCCGGGCTGGGCGCCGACATGATCGAGGTCAGCGACAGCACGCGGTCCGGATGGTCGATCGCCATGCGCTGCACGATCATCCCGCCCATGGAGACGCCGGCGATATGGGCGCGGTCCACGCCGGCGGCGTCCAGCACCGCCATCCCGTCGCGGGCCATGTCGGCGAGGACGTATTTCTGCCCGTCCAGCCAGGACGACAGCCCGGTGTCGCGGTTGTCGTAACGGATGGCGCGATAGCCTTTGGCCACCAGTTTTTCGCAGAAAGCCTCGGGCCAGCGAGTCATCTGCGACCCCAGGCCGTTGACCAGCAGGATGGTCTCCGGACGGTCGTCCCCGAAGGTCTGGTACTCGATCTCGACGGCGCCGTTGCGGGCCTTCGGCATGCTGTTCTCCCCTCGGTGACCTACCCTGATGGTTGTATGGCGACGCCTGCAACGACCGCTGCGCGTGAATCGGCTGGTCTTCCCTACGCTTGTGCGACAATCATGGTCGAAAGAGTCGCCTTTGGGGGAGGGCCGGTCGGAAGCATGCGCGTGATCGTTCCATTGCTGCTTTCCCTGGCGATGTGGGCGTTCATCCTGCTTGGCCTCGCGGGCCTGTGGCTGAAGATCTTCGGCTGACCATCCCTCAGGGGATCAGCAGCACCCGTCCCACGGCCGCGCGGCTCTCGATGTAGGCATGCGCCGCGGCGGCTTCCGACAGCGGAAACTCCCGGTCGATCACCACCTTCAGCTCGCCCTTCGCCACCCGGTCGATCAGGCTGACCATGTTCTTCTGCACGCGGTCGGTGTTGATCTCGGCGCCCAGGAAGACGCCCGAGATGGTGCGATTGCCGCCCATCAGGGTGGAAAGATCCATCTTCTGCCGGTCGCGGCCGGCCTGGCCGACTGTCGAGACGCGGCCGCGGTAGGCCAGCGCCAGGATCGAGCCCTGCAGCACCGCGCCGCCGACCGAATCGACCACGACGTCGGCGCCGTGCTTCTCGGTGATGCGCATCACCTCTTCGACCACGTCATGGGTCGAGTAGTTGATGCCGTGAGTCATCCCCAGCGGCTTCAGCTTCTCCAGCCGCGCGTCGGACGAGG
Source organism: uncultured Phenylobacterium sp. (assembly GCA_966096115.1). Taxonomy (GTDB): domain Bacteria; phylum Pseudomonadota; class Alphaproteobacteria; order Caulobacterales; family Caulobacteraceae; genus Phenylobacterium. The sequence goes on along the minus strand of CBHTUE010000133.1, from coordinate 253 downwards.
CGGTGGCGATCACCATCTTCGCGCCCGCCTTGGCGGCGAGCTGGATCGCCGCGACGCCGACGCCCGAACCGCCGGCCTGGATCAGGGCGATCTCGCCGGCCTTCAGGCGGCCGAACTCGAACAGGCAGTCGTCGGCGGTGCCGAAGGTCACCGGGATCACCGCGGCTTCCTTGGTGGAGAGGCCGGCCGGGACCTTCCAGGCGGTCTTGGCGGAGACGGCGCGCAGTTCGGCGTGGCTGCCCCAGCCGCCGGT
>CBHTUE010000132.1:0-13030 GCA_966096115.1 uncultured Phenylobacterium sp. | reverse complement strand
CCGCGCGATCGCCAGGCCGATGCCCTTGGTCCCGCCCGTGACGACGACGGTCATTGCGCGCCCGCCATCGCGGCGTCGTGGACGGCGGCCAGGACGAATGCCGCGGCGGCGGCGGCGCGCAGGTGATGCATGGCTTCCCCTCCTCTTGTTTCGGCGCAGCATGGGCGCTCGGCGGCCGGCTCGGCAAGCTGCGTTGCCTGTGGCGCCGCTTGGGCGGAAGGTAGCGGCGATGACCACGATCGAGCCCCTGGACGTGAAGGGCGAGCCGCGGGCGCGGGGCCGGGCGATCGGCGCCGCGCTCGGGCCGCGGATCCGGGCGCACCTGACGGACTGGCTCGGGTCGCTGCCGGCCGGGGGCGACGGCCGGGGCTACATCGCCGACATGCTGCGGACCACCGACTTCCGGACCGCGCTCCGGCAACACGCGCCGGACCTGCTGGAGGAATGCGAGGGAATCGCGGAGGGCGCGGGGGAGCCGGCGGACCTGGTGTTCGCCCTGCAGCTGCTCGACGAGGAATGGGCGTGGCGGCTCACCCGGCCGCAGCCCGCCGCAAAGCTGGAGAAGTGCAGCAGCCTGGCGATCGTGCCGGGCGCCGGCGGGCCCACCTGGATCGGCCAGAACATGGACCTCGGCGCCTACACCGAGGGCCACCAGGTGTTGCTGCGGATCGCCGGCCACGGCCGCGCGCCGGGGGCGCTGGTGTTCTCGGTGGCCGGGATGATCGGCCTGATGGGCGTGAACGCGGCCGGTGTCGGCGTCTGCGTGAACTCGATCCCCCAGCTGCCGTCGGCGCCGGAGGGCGTGCCGGTGGCCTTCGTGCTGCGCCGGCTACTGCAGGCCCGCAGCCTGGCCGAGGCGGCGGAGGTCGTGCTGGCGATCCCGCACGCGACCAACCAGCACTATGTGATCGCCGAGGCCGGGGCGGCGCGGTCATTCGAGGCGGGCGCGATGGGCGTCACCGAACACCGGCCGCAGGACCCCACGCGGGTGCTGCACACCAACCATCCGCTGTCCGACGCGGTCGCCGCGCCCGAGACCGACGCGGCGCGGGCCAACTCGGCGGCGCGCCTCGCTGCCCTCCGCGCGCGGCTCTCCGACGGCGCGCCGGGGCTGGCCGAGATCCAGGCGGCGTTGTCTTCCTGCGACGACCGGCGTCATCCAATATGCCGTATCGCCGGCGAGGATGGCGGCCTGGTCGCCTTCACGACCGGTTCGATGATCTCGGCGCTCACCCCGGGCGGCGCGGAGTCCTGGATCAGCCCCGGCCCGCCCAGCGTGCGAGGCTATACGGCGGTGGCCGTGGAGGCCGGCGGCTAAGCCATCCGCCGCGCCGTGCGGGCATGGGCGTGGGCGATGGCGACGGCAAGGGCGTCGGCGGAGTCCGAGGCGGTCTTGCCCGCCGTCGGCAGCAGGCGGGCGATCATCCAGCCGACCTGCGCCTTGTCGGCGCCGCCGGTGCCGACCACGGCCTTCTTAACCACGGTGGCGGCGTATTCGGCGACCAGCAGGCCGGCGCGGGCGGGCACGATCATCGCCATCGCCCGGGCGTGGCCCAGCTTCAGCGCCGACTGGGCGTTGGAGTTCATGAAGGTCTCTTCGACCGCGGCCTCGTGCGGGGCGTGGTCGGCGATCACCGCCTCGATGCCGGCGAACAGCACCAGCAGGCGCTCGGCGAACGGCAGGGTCTCCTTCGGCGCGATCACCCCGTGCGCCACGTGCGCGATCCGCGCCCCCTCGCACACGATCACACCCCAGCCCGTGCGGCGAAGGCCGGGGTCGAGGCCCAGGATGCGGACCGCAGGAATGCGAATCGGAGCGTTCATCGTCTGTTCCGCCGAAGATGCCCGATCCACGGAGCGGCGGAAATGGTGAAGAGAGTGTGAAGGGTCAGGCCCGCCCCAGGATCTTCGCCTTCATCTCCTGGAACTCGGTGTCGCTGATCGCGCCGTCGTCCAGGAGGGCTTTGGCCTTCTTGATCTCCTCGACCATCTGGTCGGGGGCCGCGCCGCCCGCGCCGGCGCCCATGCCGACCGTGACGCCGCCGGACGCGGCGCGGGTCTCTTCCAGGCCGCGGACGCGGCGCTTCTCTTCCCAGGCCTGCTCCTCGAACTGGGCCTTGGCGTACATCTGGGCGGCGGCTTCGGTAGGGACGCCGTCGACGTAGACGCCGGGCGAGGCGCCCAGGCCGTCGAAGGCCAGGTTGGCGCCGCACATCCCCTCCAGGATGTTCTCCTCGAGGCGGACGTCCTTGAGGTCCTTCCACTGCATGTCAGCCATCTTGAAGCCGCCCAGCAGGCCGCGCTGGACCGTGATGATTCGGCTGGACGTGATGGCGATCACCGCACGGCGGCGGAAGAGGGCGAAGACCCGGTGCTGGATGGCGCGGGCGGCCACCGTCTCGCCGGTCATCAGGGTGCGGTCCAGGGTGGCCTGGGCCTTGGCGGCCCTATCCTCGGCGCCCAGGAACACCAGGAGCGCCCAGACCAGCAGGGCCAGCGTGCCGACCCCGACCGTCACGACGCTGACGATCAGCCAGATGCCGATCGCCTGCAGCAGGCTGATGACGCCCTTCATGTTATCCCTCCGCCTCGGATGTGCGGTGCAGCCTAGCGCCAGAAGTGGAAGGCGTCCCACCCGGCCGCCATCGCCTCGCGCGGCACGCCGAGCGCGCTGGTCAGGGCGACGGCCGCGCCCAGCAGCAGGGCGCTGAATCCGGGGACGAACAGCAGGGCCGCCAGCAGGATGAACATGGCGGCGTTCTCGTACCGGCGCAGGCCCTGCGTCACAGCGGGCGGCAGGTACGGGCGGATGGCGTTGAAACCGTCCAGGCCGGGGAACGGCAGCAGGTTCAGGATCAGGGCGGTAGCCTGCAGGAAGGCCAGCATGGCCAGGCCGGCGAACAGGGGGCCCGGCGCGGCCACCCGCGACCACGCGGCCAGGATCACGGCGAGAACCACCAGCACGGCCAGGGTCGCGCCCGGTCCGGCGAGCGAGGTGGCGGCGCGCCAGCCGCGGCTCCGGATCAGGTCGTCGCGGATGTAGACCGCGCCGCCGGGGAAGCCGATGCCGCCGACGGCCAGCGCGATCACCGGGAAGATCAGGGTGGTCTGCAGGTTGCCGTACCGGCGCGGATCGAAGGCGAGGTAGCCCTTGGCCGGGATCGTGTGGTCGCCGCCCCGGTAGGCGACATAGGCGTGGCCGAACTCATGGGCCATCACCGCCAGGATCCAGCCGGTGAGGACGAAGACGAAGGTCAGCGGACCGGCTGGGGCGAGCTGCAGGGCCGCGCCGGCGATCAGGAAGGCGGCGAGCAGCGCCAGGCCCACGAGGTTGTTGGGCGGCGGCGTCCTGGCGGCGGGCGGTTCGGCGGCCTGCGGTTCGGGTGAGTAGACGGGCGCCCTGCCCGGCGGCGCGTAGATGTCCAGCAGCAGGTGTTCGGCCCGGGTGCGCACGTGGTCGGCCTGGGAGAGCCGGGCGCGGCGCGCGCCCTTGTCGCCGACCACGTGAAGCTCGTCGCCGACGACCTGGTAGGCGCCGGCGTAGCTATGGCCGCCGTACTGAGCGGTGAAAGAGACCCATCCGGTCTGCATGGCGCGAGACCGGCGCGGTCGTCCCTACTTCTTCGGAGGCGCGGCCGCGGCCGGAGCCGGGGCTGCCGGAGCCGCCGCCGGAGCGGCCGGTGCGCCGGCCGCCGGAGGCTTGGCGCCTTCGGCCGCGGGGGCCGCGGGGGCGCCGGCCGCCGGAGCTGCGCCGGCCGCGGGGGCCGCCGCGCCCGGAGCGCGCGAAGGATCGGGGGCCGGGATCGGCAGGGTGCCGCCCTGCGTCTTCAGGTAGGCGATGACGTTGATCCGGTCTTCAGGCTTCTTCAGGCCCACGAAGGTCATCTTGGTGCCCGAGATGTACTTCTGCGGGTTCTTGATGAACTCGTACATGTGGTCGTAGTCCCACGCCGGGTTCTTGGCGCCGAAGTCGACCATGCCGGCAGAATAGGCGAAGCCCGGATGGCTGCCCGGCTTGCGGCCCTCGACGCCGTTCAGGTTCGGACCCGTGCCGTTGGGGCCGCCCGCCTCGGCGGTGTGGCAGCTCTTGCACTTGGCGAACACTGCCTCGCCGGCGGCCACGTCGGCGGCCGGCAGGACCGTGCCCCAATCGGGCGGGGTGTCGGCTGCAGCCGCGCCGCCGCCGCCGCCTTCTTCGGCCACTTCGATGACGTAGCCCGGCGTCTTGGGACGCTGCTGCTCGAACACGCCGGCGGTCACCTGGGTGAGGCCGACGATAATCAGGCCCGTGGCCAGCGCGGCGCCGGCGATCTTGTTGAACGTGAGGTCGCTCATGGTCCCCCGGTTACGCCTCTCCTCGGCCACGGTCCAGCCACCGTGAACGCGCGGGAATCCCGCCCCTTATTGCGTGCGGCTCTCTTACACGCTACCGGCGCTCGCGCAACCGCCCAAGCCCATCCTTTTCCTCAGCTCCCCGGCCATGAACCCCATCGTCCTCATCCCCGCACGGATGGCCGCGACCCGCCTGCCGGGGAAGCCGCTGGCGGACATCGCCGGGATACCGATGATCGTGCGCGTGCTGCGTCAAGCGCAGGCCGCGGACATTGGTCCGGTGGCGGTCGCGGCGGGCGACGCGGAGATCGTGGCGGCGGTGCAGGCGGCGGGCGGCCGGGCGGTGCTGACCGACCCGGACCTGCCGTCGGGCTCGGACCGGATCCTGGCGGCGCTGAGCGAGCTGGACCCGCACGCGCACCACGACGTGGTGATCAACCTGCAGGGCGACATGCCGTTCGTCTCGCCGTCGGTGCTGCTGGATTGCGGGGGCCTGCTGGCGGCGCAGCACTGCGACATCGCCACGGTGGTGGCGCCGGAGGCCTCGGCGGCCGACCGGAGCAATCCCGACGTGGTCAAGGCGGTGCTGGCGATGCAGTCGGACGGCCGCAGCGGCCGGGCGCTCTATTTCACCCGCTCGACGCTGTACGGCGACGCGCCGGTCTGGCGGCACATCGGCATCTACGGCTACCGCCGCGGCGCGCTGCAGCGGTTCACCGCGGCGCACCCCTCGCCGCTGGAACGGCGCGAGAAGCTGGAGCAGCTGCGCGCCATGGAGCTGGGCCTGTCGATCTGGGCCGCCGTGGCCGACGAGGCGCCGATCTCCGTCGACAATCCATCCGACCTCGAACGCGCCCGCGACTACGCGCGAACCCTCCAAGTTGGGACTGACTCATGAGCGGTAAAGAGCCGGGGGGACGCATCGCCTTCCAGGGCGAGCTGGGCGCCAACAGCCATGAGGCCTGCACCGCGGCGTTCCCGGACATGGAGCCCGTGCCGCATCCGACGTTCGAGGAGGCGTTCGAGGCGATCAAGGGCGGCGATTGCGACCTGGGGATGATCCCGGTGGAGAACTCCATCGCGGGGCGGGTGGCCGACGTGCACCACCTGCTGCCGGCCTCGGGCCTGAAGATCATCGGGGAGCGGTTCAAGCCGATCCACTTCCAGCTGATGGCGGGCAAGGGCGTGAAGCTGGAGGACCTGAAGACGGTCCAGTCGATGGCCATCGCGCTTCACCAGTGCCGCAAGACCGTGAAGCGGTTGAAGCTGAAGGGCGAAGCGGTCGGCGACACCGCCGGCGCGGCGCGCATGCTGGCCGAGCACCCGGATCCGACCCGGGCCGCCATCGCCCCGGCCCTGGCCGCCGAGATCTACGGCCTGGAGATCCTGGCGCGAGACGTCGAGGACGAGCACCACAACACCACCCGCTTCCTGATCATGACGGCGGACAAGCAGCCCACGCCGCCGCCGTTCACCAGCCCCTGCGTGACCAGCTTCGTGTTCCGGGTCCGTAACCTGCCGGCCGCGCTCTACAAGGCGCTGGGCGGGTTCGCCACCAACGGCGTCAACATGACCAAGCTCGAGAGCTACATGGAGAACGGCGCCTTCACCGCCACGTTCTTCTACTCCGAGGTGGACGGGCGGCCGGAGGATCGCGGCCTGGCGCTGGCGTTCGAGGAACTGAAGTTCTTCTGCGAGAAGTTCGAGATCCTGGGCGTCTATCCCGCGGACCCCTTCCGCAGCCGCTGACTGCCAACCGCCGCATCCCGGGCCTGCCGAGCGCGTGCGTCACGGCGCGCCCGGGCCGTCGCACGTCCTCAGGGTTTCACCCGATGGCACGCGCATAGGTAGTTGCGCACTAAATCGGCAGGGGAATTTTCCTGCTCCCTTGCTGGGCGAGCCCTGCGGGCCGCTCTGCAACCAAAGGTAACTGCTAAATCGCGCATCTCCTCGGAGTTCCGAGTGAGTCAGGCCCACGGGGATCGCGCTCACCGGCACGGCATCCAATCGGAGTGTGCACATGAGACTGCGTCATCTCGCCCCCGCCGCCGCCGCGATCGCGCTGGCCTCGTACGGGACGGCCCACGCGCTGACGGTGATCGATTTCGAGGCGGGTCCCTTCGGGGTCCAGGCGGACGGCTTCAACGCCGTGGGCTTCCCGATGCTCAGCTTCTTCAGCGATCTGGGCACAGGCCTGGAACTGGCGACGATCCCCGAAGGCGACGGCAATTCACTGCTGGCCCGCAACGACACCAACGGCAACTTCATCAAGGGCGTGTTCAACGACGGCACGCACAGCTTCCTCAGCATGACGTTCGGCAACGACGACCCGGCGTTCAGCAACCCGGGCGATCGCGCGGTGCTGACCGTCTACAACGGCGCCACGCTGGTGGGCGCGACGTTCGTCGTGTTCAACCGCAACGACAAGATGGACCAGACGATCGGCTTCAGCTTCGGGCCGTTCGACAACTGGACGCTGGCCTACACCAACCCCGCCGGCAGCGTGTTCACCGGGGGCGGCGCCGTGAACACCGGCCTCATCGAGGTGATCGACAACATCACGTTCGATGACGGCGTGCGCCCCGTGGTGCCCGAGCCGGCCACCTGGGCGATGATGATCATGGGCTTCGGCGGCGTGGGCGCGATCATGCGTCGGCGCCGGTCTGCGATCGCCTGATCGCAGACACGAGGCAGCCCCGTCGCGAGATTCAGCACCCCTCGGCGGGGCTAGCCTCTTCTCTCCCGAGCCGCGGGAACAGGCCCGGCCGTTCCGGAGTTGTCGTGCGGGGGCTCCACGGTGCTGGAGCGCATGGAAACCGATCCGCGACAGACAAACGCCGCCGCGCGCGCATCCGTGCGCGGCGAGCCGGACGCCGCCCGCGCGAACGGCGCGACGTCCCGCAGTTTCGCCCCCGACGCCCTGCCGGCGCCGGTGGCCGCCTTCGCCGAGGGTCGCATCGAGCAGGCGCGCATCGGCCGCATCCTGATGGTCTGCGCCCGCGACAGCGAAATCGGCTCGCACAACTGGGAGCCGTTCGCCCGCTGGCTGGTCGACGAGGTGCGCATCGCCAACGGCCTGCGCGGCGGTCTGGTGTTGGACCTGCGGCGCGTGAACCGGATTTCCTCGCGTGGCCTCAGGGCCCTCAGCCTGGGCTGGCAGGAACTGGCCGAGGGGTCGATCGCCATCTGCGGCCTGAACGCCATCCCGCGGGAGGTGTTCGGGATCGCCCACTACGACCGGCTGTTCGAGATCCACGACAGCAGCACAGCCGCCTATTTAGCGATGGCGGCGAAGCTGCGGGACCGCGCGCTCGGTTGACCTAGTCTTCTTCCGCCCAGGCCCGGATCAACTGGTGGGCGATGGCGAGCGGGCCGGGGGCGAAGGTTTCCGGCAGTTCGCCCTTGATCAGCTGCCGGGCCTCGGCGCGGGTGAACCAGCGGATCTCCGACAGCTCGCTCTGGTCCGGCGCGCCCTCCTCGTCCTCCACCTCGGCGATCAGGCCGATCATCAGCGAGGACGGGTAGGGCCACGGCTGGGTGGAGTGGTAGCGGACCTGGCGGGCGTGCAGGCCAGCCTCCTCGTTCAGCTCGCGGGCGCAGGCTTCCTCGATCGACTCGCCGGGCTCCAGGAAGCCGGCCAGGGCCGAGAACATGCCCTTCGGCCAGATCTCCTGGCGGCCCAGCATGCAGCGGTCGCCGTGGTAGGCCAGCATGATCACCACGGGGTCGGTGCGCGGGAAATGCTCGACTTTGCAGGACGGGCACTGGCGCTTCCAGCCGCCGTCCATCGGCTCCGACGGCTGGCCGCAGTTGGCGCAGAACTGGTGGCGGCGGCGCCACTCGAACATCTGCTTGGCGGTGGCCATGATCGCCGCGTCGGTCGGCGGCAGCTGCATGGCCACCTGGCGCAGATCCTTGAACTCGCCCAGGCCCTGCAGCGGGCCCTGGCCGGGGTCGGCCTCGCCCTCCATGTCGACGGCGAAGACCGCGGTCTCCTTCCACAGGCCCAGGAACAGCAGCCGCTCGGCCCCGCCGGCCAGCTCGCCGGCCAGCTTGGCCGGCAGGTAGGCGATCTGGCTGCCGCCGTCCTTGGTCTTCTCGATGAACGGCCGGCCGTTCCAGATCGCGACGCCGAGACTGTCGGACGAGGCCAACTGCTCGGCGAGCCAGTCGGAATTGGTCCGCCGGTCCGAAGCGCGGTCGAGCGGGTTACCGGCGAAAGTATTGGTGAAGAAGCTGAGCGGCATGGATCGCTTCTAGGGCCCAACTTCGAACCCGTCGAGGCGCCCCAGCCGCTCCGTTTCAGGCGGCTTGCGTCCGCCGACGCCGCAGCGCCCCGCCCACGAGGCCGAAGCCCATCAGCGCCAGCGCCCAGGTGGTGGGCTCCGGAACCGCGCCGAAGCCGGGGCGCGTGGTGAAGGTCTTCACCTTGAAGTCGTCGAAGCTGGCGTCGACGCCCTGGCCGAAGATGCGGTTCTCCACGGGGATCGAAACCGCCAGGTCGGGCCGCTCCGGCAACTGGAACGGGAAGGCGTCCAGCAGGCTGAACAGGCCGTGACCGATGACCAGGTTGTGGATCTTGTCGCCCAGCAGCTCGCCGGGTCCGTACGACGGATAGACGCCGGTGAACGGAACGCCCTGCTTGTCCAGCGGGATGCCGACGTTGTTGACCGTCGAGATCAGCTTGCCGTCCAAATAGTAGTAGGCGCTCGCGTTGGCGCCCTCGTCGGAATAGGTGATCGCCACGTCGTGCGGCCCGGCGCCGATGTCGACCACGTTGATGATCTGGGTGTAGGCCAGATCGATCCCGACGTAGCCGGGGTCCCCGGGCATGAGCGAGGGGTTGGTCACCGCCGACGGCAGGCGCTCGACCAGGGTGAAGGCCTGCGTCCCCGATATGAACCAGTCGAACAGTTGGCCGCTTTCGAAATCGATCATGTTCATGACCGCGGCGGCCTGCTGCCCCTCCAGCGTCTTCTCGGCGTACTTGGTGCCGTCGCTGTACGTGCCCTCGATGACGCGCCCGGGATCGGTTCCGGGCGTGGCGGCGCGAATGGTCGACGAGAAGGTCACCGACGTCTTGTCGGCGACGGCGAAGCTCTGGGTGCTGACCCCCAGGTACTTCAGGTGGTCGTAGACGCTGAAGTCGTAGCCGGTGGTGAACGGCGTGGCGGCGATGTTGAACTGGCCGCCTGCGAAGTTGCGCGTGTCGTTCCCGGCCATCTCGCCTAGGCCGTACGGGTTGACCCATTTGGCGCCGTAGTCCGACAGGGTGTAGCCGCCGGGTTTGTCGAAGCTGTCGTAGACGATCGTGCCGGCCGCGGCCGGGGAGGCGAGTGCGGCGATGGCGGCGATGGTGGCATACATCACGCCGCGGTGGCGCGCTGGCGGTTCATGGATCGACACGATGATTTCCCCTCTAACTGGTTCCCGAAGAACGTTCTGCCGGAGGGGCGTGACAGTTGGCGTACCGCGTTCGCCGAATGTGGCTCAGGGTTGGAAAAAAGCTGCGCCTTGGTGAGTTTTTGGGCGGGGCTGGTGTTTGGGAGGCGTATGCCCCACATCGGAACCGCAGGGTGCAATGTCCCCGCATGTCCCAGGCAGGAGATCCGCATGGCCGACGACCAGAGCCCGCCGCCGCCGCCCAACCACCCGGCCGACTATGTCCCGCCCAAGGTCTGGGAATGGAACAAGGAGAGCGGGGGCCGGTTCGCGGCCATCAACCGTCCCATCGCCGGGCCGACGCACGAGAAGGTGCTGGAGATCGGCAAGCACCCGTTCCAGCTCTACTCGCTGGGCACGCCCAACGGGGTGAAGGTGACGGTGATGTTCGAGGAGCTGCTGGCCCTCGGCCACAAGGGCGCCGAGTACGACGCCTGGCTGATCAACATCGGCTCCGGCGACCAGTTCGGCTCCGGCTTCGTGGAGATCAACCCGAACTCCAAGATCCCGGCGCTGATGGACCGCAGCGGCCCGACGCCTATCCGGGTGTTCGAGAGCGGCGCGATCCTGCTGCACCTGGCCGAGAAGTTCGGCGAGTTCCTGCCGACCGATCCGGCCAAGCGGGCCGAGGTCATGTCGTGGGTGATGTGGCTGATGGGCTCGGCGCCCTACCTGGGCGGCGGCTTCGGCCACTTCTATGCCTATGCGCCGTTCAAGATCGAATACGCCATCGACCGCTTCGCCATGGAGGTGAAGCGCCAGATGGACGTGCTGGACCGCCGGCTGGCCGAGGTCGAGTACCTGGGCGGCTCGGAGTACACCATCGCCGACATGATGGTCTGGCCCTGGTACGGCCTGGTCGCGCGCGGCGGGGCCTATGAGGCCGGCGAGTTCCTCGACGTGCAGAGCTACAAAAACGTCCAGCGCTGGACCGCCCAGATCGGTGCGCGGCCCGCGGTGAAGCGCGGCCAGATCGTCAACCGCGCGCTGCCTGAGCGCCACGACGCGGCCGATATCGACAAGGCCCTCGAGGAGGCGGCGAAGGCCAAGGCGGCGGGGTAGCTCCCGCGGCAGGCGCCGGGCGCCCGAAAACCGATCATCCCGACTGGGCGGACCGTCGCGCCGGACGCGCGAAGGAGACTTGGGCGGCCGCCGGCCTAGGCTGGCGGCCATGTCGATCGTCGATCTCTGCCACGACCTGCCGGTGGTGCGCTTCGCGCCGGGCGAGGTGCTGATCGCCGAGGGCGTCGCCTCGCCCCGCCTGTTCGTATTGCGCGAAGGCACGGTCGAGATCCTGCGCGGCGACTTCGAGATCAATCGCGTGTCGGACCGCGGCGCCATCCTCGGCGACATGTCCGTGCTTCTGAGCGTGACGCCGACCGCGACCGTGCGCGCGGTCACCGACTGCACGGCGCACGTCACAGAGCAGGGCGAGGCCTTCCTCCGCTCCCACCCTGACATCGCCTACGCCCTGGCCCGGATGCTGGCCCAGCGGCTGAACGGCGTGAGCGGCTATCTGGTCGACCTGAAACGCCAGTTCGAGGACGAGCAGGGCCATCTCGGCATGGTCGACGACATCCTCGAAACCCTGCTGCACGAGCAGACCAGCGACTTCACGCCGGGGTCGGATCGCGATCCCGGGTACTAGGCGGGGCCGCCATCCAGAGCGGCAAGGCGGTGAGTTCCGGCAGCGGGCGGCTGAGCGGTGCGTCCAAACGCACGAGCTCGTTGCCGGCCAGGGAGAACCAGGCGGCTTCGCGGGCCTCGGTGTCGATCACGATGTGGGTGGGCGTCGGTCCGATCTGCTGGCCGGCGTTGAAGACCCAGGTCTGGCCGACACGATCGACCCACGAGCCGCCGCTCTTGAACGGCGCCTGGTGGATATGGCCGCACAGGACGAGGTCCGGCTGGTAGGCTTCGATCCAACCGACCAGGTCGGTATCGCCGTAGAAGCGCTGGCCGCCCCAGCTGGTGGCCGAGCCGTCCGGCGGGGCGTGGTAGACCCAGATCCACGATCTCTTGGGCCGCGCCGCGTCACGTTCGATCTGCGCCTGCACCTGCGCCTTGAGCCTGGGACCGTCCCACCAGGGGCAGACCGTGATCAGGGTCCCCCCGATCTCCACAGAGTCGCCGTCGGTGGGGATGCCGACCTGCCGCAACCGGTGCATCCAGGACGCGACTTTCTCGCCGTCCGCATCGCGAACGTCCAGGTCGTGGTTTCCGGAGGAGGCGATCACCTTCGTGCGGCCCGCCAGCCGGCGCAGGTACTTCAGGATCACCAGGATCTGTACGTTGCCGGCCACCTGCCCGGAGATGTCCAGGTGGTCGCCGGCCACGACCACCACGTCGTAGTCGGGCGCCACCTCAGTGGCCCAGTCGTACTGCTTCAGCGCGTAGTGCAGGTCGGAGACCAGCAGAACTTTCATCGGCGTCGCGCGCCCCCCGGGCCGGCTCGCGAAGCGTCCGGCTCGCCGAAACTTGGACATGCGGCGCACCAGCCGCAAGGCTAAGCTGCCCATTCGATGGGACCGGATGGAAATGTGGTCGTGCAGATGCCCTTGAAAGCGCTTGTCCTGGCCCTGCTGATCGCTGGCGCGCCATTTTCGGCTTCCATGGCGGCGCCGGCGCCCTACGGCGCGAACGCGGCGGCGGGGAAGACCTTCGTCCACGACGGGGTCAGCCTCTACTACGAGACCTACGGGTCCGGCCCGCCACTGCTGATCATCCACGGCAACGGCGGGACCATCGGCTCGATGCGGGCGCAGATCGACGGCTTCCGGGGCAAGTACCGGGTGATCGCGATGGACAGCCGCGACCACGGCCGCTCGGGCACGGCGCCGAGCGCGCTGACCTTCGAGGCCATGGCCGACGACCTGGCCGCGCTGCTGGACCACGAGCGCACTGGGCCAGCCCATGTGCTGGGCTGGAGCGACGGCGGGATCGAGGCCCTGCTGCTGGCCCAGCGCCACCCGACGCAGGTGCGGAAGATCGCGGTGATGGCGGCCAACCTGGAGCCCAGCGCCGCGGCGCTGAACCCGCAGTTCATCAGCCCGCCGCCGCCGGCGGCGCAGGTCAAGGCGATCCTCGAGGGCGCCGACCCGGCCGCCATCCGCAAGTACCGCACCGACCAGCTGGACCGCGACGAGCCGCACATCGATCCGAAGACGCTGGAGGCGATCCAGGCCCCGGCGCTGATCCTGGCCGGCGACCACGACATCATCCGCGACGAGCACACGGTGGAGATCTTCCACCACCT
>CBHTUE010000131.1:0-13033 GCA_966096115.1 uncultured Phenylobacterium sp. | reverse complement strand
GCCATCCACTCGACCCACACCGCCCAGGGAGGCCGCACCAGGACCAGGGAATGCAGGATCGCGTCGATGGCCTGGGCCTGGACCATCACGCCGAAGATCGCCGAGTCCCGCGGGGTCGGGACGATGTCGGTGGTGCCCGCGCTGGTCAGGCCGATCAGGACGATCTTGCCCGTGAACTTGTCGGGCGCGACGCGGCGTTCGGCGATGTCGACGGCGGAGGTGACCTGGCCGCGCAGCACGTCGCGGAAGCGCAGGCGCATCTGGCCGCCGGGCATGGTGGGGACCAGGTGCTTTCCGATGCCCACCGCGCGGATTCGTGAGCCGTCGGCCTGGATGCGGATCGGCGGTTCGTTCTCGGCGATGCGGACCAGCTCCAGAGCCAGGCTGGGGGTCAGGTAACCGCCGGCCCGGCCCAGCAGCGGGATGTTGCGCACGACGCCGTCGCGGTCGCGCATGCCGTTCACCAGGCCGTGCCCGGCGGCCCGGTTCTCCAGGGCGGGAATGTTGGCGATGACCGCGGGATAGACCGGCACCGTGTCCGGCGCCTTGCCCTCGAACTGCGCCATCGGCGGCAGTGGCGTGTTCTCGGCGTCGTCCAGGGTGCCCAGCCGCGCCAGCACCGAGGGGATCTGGCCCAGGGTGCGGCCGAAAGTGTTGTCGGCGCCGTCCTCCTCCTGGCGGAACGGCGCCAGCGCGCTCTCCGGCAGCTTCGGATAGTACTCGTGCAGGAACGCCGCGTTCAGCCGGTCGGGCTCGGGGAACAGCAGGTCGAAGCCGATGGCCCTGGGCTTCTGCTCGGCGATCCGCAGGACCATCGCGTCCACGTCGAACCGCGACCACGGCCACGCCCCGAAGGTGGCCAGGCTCTTCTCGTCGATCTCGACGACCTGCACCTGATCGGAGATCTCGCCCGGCGAGAGGCGCTGGAACAGGTCCCACAGCCACTGGCTGGCCGGCAGGCCGGGCGCCGCGGCCTCGTCGGTCTTGCTCACCACGGCCATGGGCGGCGCCAGCACCGAGGCGGTGAGCAGCACCGACGTCACCAGGGCCGCGATCAGTCCGCCGATGCGGACCCGTCGCCGGGCCGCGACGTCCAGTTCGCCGGCCGGATCGCCCGCCCGCGCGGCCGGCTTCGGCGCGGCGTTAGACCGGGACCTCGAGTCCGTCATAGGCGCAGATCACCTCCAGCGGCGGGCTCTCTCCGCGCACCAGCTCTTCATAGCGGATCGTCTCGCCATGCATGCGCTGGATATCCTCGTCGGAATAGGTGGGTTCGTGGTGGAACAGGGCCAGCTTGCGCGCGCCGGCGCCGTGGCAGAGGTCGACGGCCACGACGTTGGAGGAATGGCCCCAGTCCTGTTTCAGGCTGACCGTGTCGCCCAGGGAATACATGGTGTCGCAGATCACCAGGTCGGCCTTGGCGAAGAAGGCCTCGAAGGCGGCCTCGGAGGCCATGTTGTCGACCTTGTGCTCGCTGTCGGTGGAATAGATCACCGCCTTGCCGCCTTCCTCGAAGCGGTAGCCGTACGAGTCGTGGCTGTGGTGCTGGGTCGTCAGGCTGACGGTCAGCCCGGCCGCCTGGAACACCTCGCCGGGCCTGTGGACCACGAACTGGAACGTCGCCTTCAGCCACTCCCACGGCACCGGGAAGGAGATGTCCTCCTGCTGGCGGCGCAGCGCCGTTTCGGCGTCGTCGTGGCCGGTGTGGATGACCACGGTGGCGTTGGGGTTGAACGCCGGCGCGAAGAACGGAAAGCCCATGATGTGGTCCCAGTGCAGATGGGACAGGAAGAAATGGTAGACCGGCGAATGGCCCTGGGCGATGCGGCGGAAGCTGTCGAGGCCGAACTCGCGCAGGCCCGAGCCCATGTCGCAGATGATGAACGAGCCGTCGCCGCCCTCGATCTCGACGCAGGAGGTCGCCCCGCCGTAGGCGCCATAGGTGGCGAAGTCCAGGTTGGCCGCCGCGAAGGCCGCGGCCTCGCCTTCATCGGCGAACTTGCGTCCGCCGGCCGCCATCAGGGCCTTGGCGATCTTCGCCTGGATCGACTCCGAGCGCTGGGCGACCGGCAGCGATCCGCGCGTTCCCCAGAAGCGTACCAGCATCCCCTCTTGTCCCTTCCCCGCTCAGGTGGCCGCGGCGACGCTGTCGACCACCTTGAACAGCTTGTCGTAGCGGCTGATCTGCAGGATCTCGCGCATCCGGTCGTTGGGCGCCGCCAGCACGATGGCGATGTCGGCGCCGGCCTCGTTGCGCGCCAGCGTCAGCGCGCGCAAGCCCCGCGACGCCATGTACTGCAGTCCGTCGAGGTCGACGACCAGGGGCACGCCGGCGGCCTTGGCCTGGCGGACGGCGGCGATCAGGTCGGTGGAGAAGGCCTCCCACGTGGCCTCGTCGACCCGGCCCTTGGGCCTGCCGATGACCTTGGCGGCCAACGTCTCCACCGTTATGTTCTTTCCGGCCCCCGGCTGCGGGGGCGCCCGCACGAAGCCCAGACTGAGCGCGCCGGGCCGGAGGGCGCAACAGGATTCGCTTGAGGCGCGCAGGCGCTTTCGGGGAGGCGAGCGGCGGCGCAGAGTTGGAGTAGAGTTCCGGGCCGGTAGGAACCGCGTAGAAATAACCTCGTTCTAGGGGGTTGATCTGAACGGGGCCGCGGCGCTTTCCAGCGCGGGCGGAGGGAACACGGGGGTGTCGAGGGGTGCAAGGCGACGCGCCTGATGGCCGGCGTGGGTCGGCGGCTCTCGCCGCCGCGCGCGACCTGATGCCCGCAACGCGGCGCCAGATCGCGGCGGCCGGGGCGTTGGCGCTGGCCTGCTGGGCGGCGGGATTCGTCAACCCGATCGTCCAGACCGCCACCTCGGCGGAGGCGGTGCTGTGGCTGCCGGGCGGGATCGCGCTGGCGGGGCTGGTGCTGGGCGGCGTGCGGCTGTGGCCGGGCGTGTTCGTGGGCCAACTGCTGGCCGCGGTCGGCCTCGGCGTCGCCGACGCCGTGACCCTGGCGGTCGGGGCGAGCCTGGCGGCGGCGCTGCCGGCGGCCATCCTGAAGGCCCGCAAGCTGCATCCGGGGCTGGGCGACCTCGCCTCGGTGGTGTGGTTCGTGCTCGCGGGCGCCCTGAGCGCGGCAATCTTCGTGGCGTGGGGCCTGCTGGCGTCCACGCGGGGCTGGCCGGCCGGCGCGCAGGATGTCCGGGCGCTGTGGCTCGCGTGGCTGGGGGGCCTGGCGGGCGTGCTGGTCGTGGCGCCGCCGTTGATGATCTGGCACGCCGCGACCCCGCGCCGCTGGACGGCGCCGAGCGTGGCGCACCTGGCGGCGTCGATCCTCGCCGTCGGCCTGGCCGCCTACGTGATCTTTCTGCTGCCGGGCCCGCGGGGCCGCGCTTGGTACATCCTGCCGCTGCTGGTCTGGCCGACGCTGGCGTTCAGCGTCCGCGGCGCGTCGCTGGCCATCGTGGCGGTGGCCGCTGCGGTGTTCACGGCCGCCGTGCGGCACGTCGGGCCCTTCGCCAACGCCGGCGACATCGTGACCTCCGCGGGTTTGGCGCAGCAGTTCCTCTGCGTGACGGCCTCGACGCTGCTGATCCTGGCGGCGGCGGCCGACGAGCGGCGCGGACGCGAGCAGCTCCTGGCCAGCGCCGAGCGGCTGCGCGAGGAGCGCGAGGCCTTGGAGATCCTGAACCGCACGGGCGCCGCCATCGCCGCCGAACTGGACCTGGACGCCGTCGTGCAGGCGGTGACCGACGCCGGCGCGTCGCTGAGCGGGGCGGAATTCGGGGCCTTCTTCTACAACGTCACCGACCCGGACGGGGACAGCTACATGCTCTACGCCCTGTCCGGCGCGCCGCGCTCCGCGTTCGAGCGGTTCGGCCAGCCGCGAACCACCGAGGTGTTCGCCCCCACCTTCGGCGGCGAGGGGGTGGTGCGTTCGGACGACATCACCCGCGACCCCCGCTACGGCAAGAACCCGCCGCACCACGGCATGCCGCGCGGCCACTTGCCGGTGAAGAGCTACCTGGCGGTCCCGGTGAAGTCGCGCTCGGGCGAGGTGATCGGCGGGCTGTTCTTCGGCCATCGGCGGGCGGGCGTGTTCACAGCGCGGTCGGAGCGGCTGGTGGTGGGCCTGGCCGCGCCGGCGGCGATCGCCATCGACAACGCCCGGCTCTACCAGGCCGCCCAGCGCGAAATAGCCGAGCGGCGGCGGGCCGAGGCGCACCAGCGGCTGCTGATGAACGAACTGAACCACCGGGTGAAGAACACCCTGGCCACGGTGCAGTCGATGGGCGCCCAGACGCTGCGGACCGGGCGCAGCATCGCCGAGGCGCGCGAGGCGTTCGTGTCGCGGCTGATGGCGCTGTCGGCGGCGCACAACCTGCTGACCGCCGAACGCTGGGAAAGCGCCGACCTGGAGGACGTGGTGCGGATGGCGGTGGCGCCGTTCGACGAGCCCGTCGGGGCGCACTTCACGATCCACGGGCCGGGCGTGCGACTGAAGGCGTCGAACGCGCTGGGCCTGGCGATGGCCCTGCAGGAACTGGGCGCCAACGCCGCGCGCCACGGGGCGCTGGGGGCCGAGGACGGACGGGTCGAGGTGAGCTGGAGCCTGGCGAACGACACGGTCGAGTTCATCTGGGCCGAGAAGGGCGGGCCCGAAGTGACCGCGCCGCTGCGCCGCGGCTTTGGCTCGCGGCTGATCCAGGAGGGGTTGAGCCGCGAGCTGCAGGGCGAGGTGCGGATGGATTTCCTGCCCGAGGGGCTGCGCTGCGTGCTGACCTTCCCGCTGGATACGCCGGCCTCCACGGCCGATCCGGACCTGGCGGGGGACGCGCCGGATTTGGCGTAACCTGGTTTTTGAACGAACCGTGTTTTCTAAAACCGACGTTATAAGATTTCCATTGTGCAATAAGGTGTTGCTAAGGCGCCGCAATTCGAAGATTGCGTACGCTGCAGCGAAGTTTTCGCTTGGAGGGGTCCGCGTAGCGGTTCGCTAAATCCTCCTGAGGCGCCCGGCATCAGAGGCGCCAGGGAGGAATTTCAATGAGAAGAGGCAGATATTACTGCAGCACGTCGGCGTTAGCCGCGATCATGGCGTTGGGGCTCGCTGGAGCCGCGAACGCCCAGACCCAGACGTCCGACAAGGACGACACCGTCGCCGAGGTGGTGGTCACCGGGTCGTACATCCGCGGCACCCCGGAGGACGCCGCTCAGCCGGTGGACGTGATCGGCTCCCAGGACCTCCAGAAACAGGGCTCGCCGACCACGGTGAACCTGGTCAAGAACATCCCCGCCGCCCAGAGCTCGATCGGCGAATCCAACCGCTTCCTGGGCACCGCGGCCGGCGCGGCCACCATCAACCTGCGCGGCTTCGGCTCGGCGCGGACGCTGGTGCTGTTCAACGGCCAGCGGATGGCCACTTCGCCGGCCGCGGTGGCCATCGAGTCGGTGGACATCAACTTCATCCCCAACATCGCCGTCGGTCGGATCGAGATCCTGAAGGACGGCGCCGCGGCGACCTACGGCTCCGACGCCGTCGGCGGCGTGGTCAACTTCATCACCCGGCGCGACCTGAAGGGCTGGGAGGTCACCGCCGACTACACCCAGATCGACGGTTCCGGCGGCGACTATGACGTCAGCCTCGCGCACGGCTGGAAGGGCGATCGGTTCGACGCGCTGCTGACCGCCACCTACCGCCACCGCAGCGAGCTGCGCACCACGGACCGGGGCTGGGCGCTGCAGCCGTTCGCCACCAACAACTTCGGGGGTTGGTCGACGGCCTCGAACCCCGGGGTGTTCACCACCGGCACGGCGGCGCAACTGGCCAGCGGCACGTTCGCCACGTCGTTCCTCGACAACGGCTGCACCGAACTGGGCGGCACGCTGGTCGCGGCGGCGACGCCGGCCTCCGGCTGCCGGTTCCAGTTCACCCAGTACGACAACCTGGTCAACGACGAGGACCACTACTCGGTCTTCGGTCAGTTGAACTTCGAGCTGAGCGACAACTGGAATTTCCACGGCGAGGTCCTCTGGTCCCGCCACGCGGTCGACGCCGAGCGCGTCTCGCCGGCCCAGTCCACCACCCAGTTCCCGACGCCGATCGTGGCCTCGGGCGGCTCGCCGGGCGGCGGCACCTCGCCCTATCCGGCGGTGGGCCTGAACCAGCAGTCGCGCTTCTACGTCCCGGCCAACAACCCGGGCCTGCTGGCCTTCCTGGCCAACCCGGCCAATTGTCCGGCCCTGGGCGCGGCGGTCTGCACCAACGCCGCGGCCAATGGCGTGATCACGTCCCAGACGGCGTGGCGACCGGAGGGCTACGGCGGCAACCCGCTGTTCGACGACGGCGCCGACCATCAGCGGCGTCAGGCCACCGCGTTCCGCGTCGCCGGCTCGTTGAAAGGCACGGTGCTCGACAACATCGGGCTCACCGTCTCGGCCACCTACCAGCGCAACCACGGCGAAGGCGGCGCGGGTCCGGACATCTCGGTGACCCGCCTGCAACTGGCCCTGCGCGGTCTGGGCGGGCCGGGCTGCAATCCGGTGAGCGGCACGCCCGGCCAGGGCGGCTGCATGTGGTTCAACCCCTTCGCCAACGCCTATCCCAAGAACCCGGCGCTGGGGGCGACCAACCCGTTCTTCAATTCCAACGTCCAGAACAGCAAGGACCTGCTGAACTGGCTGCACCTGCAGCTGACGGCGGACACCTTCACCGAACTGGCGGTGGGCGAGGCGGTCTTCAACGGCGAGCTGCCGATCGACCTGCCCGGCGGCAAGGTCGGCTGGGCGGTCGGCGCGCAATGGCGCTATGACCGGCTGCAGCTGAACGCGCCGGACTTCTACGACATCAACACCACGCCCTGCGTCGACAGCCAGCCGTTCGGCGACGGCCTGCCGCTCTGCACCGGCGGCACGGGTCCCTACACCTTCTATGCGGCGATCCAGGAACTGGACATCGACCGCAACGTGAAGTCCGTGTTCGCCGAGGTGAAGGTGCCGCTGCTCGACAACCTCGAGCTCAACGGCGCCATCCGCTACGAGGACTACGGCGGCTCGGTCGGCGGCACGACCAATCCGCGCGTCTCGGTGCGCTGGCAGGCGCTGGACTGGTTCGCGCTCCGCGGATCGGCCGGCACCACCTTCCGCGCCCCGCTGCAGCGTGACGTGACGCCGGGCTTCGTGAAGAACCTGGCGCAGTTCAACCTGCCGGGCGTGGGGTCGCTGTACCGGCCGGTGCTGATCAACAACAACCCGAACCTGCGGCCCGAGACGGCGGACACCTACAACGTGGGCGCCATCGTCAACCGCGGGAACTTCAAGGCCACGGTCGACTACTTCAGGTTCAAGTTCAAAAAGGAGCTGACCAGCGAGACGGCGGCTTCGCTGGTCTCGACCATGTTCCCGTCGGCCACGCCGTCGACCTGGCAGTGCGGCAACACCACCTTCCGGGCCCGCTTCCAGTTCGCCGATGACGGCAACGCCGCCACCGACGACTGCACGCCCGCCAAGCTGCTGGGGGTGACCGCCAACCTGATCAACGGACCGAACGTCGACACCTCGGGCGTCGACTTCCAGGCCAGCTACATCTTCCCGGACCTGACGTGGGCCTGGGACGGCGACCTGACCCTGGGCGTCGAGGGCACCTACACGATCGAGTACAAGCGCGGCGCCCTGGTGACGCTGGACGGGTTCACGATCGCGCCAGCCCTGGACCGAGCGGGCAAGTCCGAGCTGCTCAGCGCGTTCTATTCGTATCCGCGGATCCGCGCGAACGGCTACCTGCAGTTCAACAAGGATGGCCACAACCTGCGCTGGACCACCCACTTCAAGCAGGGCACCGACAACATCGTCGGCGCGTCGATCCTGAAGACCAAGGACGAGATCACCCACGACCTGATCTACACGGGCGTCCTGCCCTGGGGCGACGTGGCGGTGACCGCCGGCGTGATCAACATCTTCGACAAGGATCCGCCGTTCACGCGCAGCCAGTACAACTACGACTACACCAACGCCTACTTCCTCGGCCGGACCTTCCAGTTCGGCGTGAAGAAGCAGTTCTAGGTTTTCGACCCGCCGGCTGCGGCCGGCGGCGAGGCCTGAAAAACACGAGGGGACGCCGGCCGCCGGCGTCCCCTTTTTCATGCCCTGCCAGGGCTTCCGAATTTCCGAGGTCGCCGATCGGAGTTCTATGTGTAACGGAACTGAAGCGTTTGAAAGACCATCACTTCTGTTTCCACGTCAGCGCCCCCTGCGGAGAAGAAAGCTCATCATGATTGGATTTACAGGGAAAATCGACAAGCCGCCCTGACTCCAAGCGCGTGGAGCTCTTCCCGAAGACGGTATGTTGCCGTGGCGGAATTTGCTGGCGCGAAATGTGAATTCGACAGATCATCGATTTGCCGAAGGGCTCTGCAACTCCGCACGTCAGAGGCGGATGGGGTCCCCAGGGGGAGGAAATTCAATGACCGACAAACGCAGCTATCTGCGCGGCGCCTCTGTGCTCGCCGTGCTTTCGCTTGGCCTTGCGGCTCCGGCCGTGGCCCAGACCCAGAACGCCGACAAGGCGACCGACGTCCAGGAAGTGGTCGTCACGGGCTCCTACATCGCGGGGACCGCCGAGGACGCCGCCCTGCCGGTCGACGTGATCGGCGCCAACGACCTGAAGAAGCAGGGCACGCCCACGGTCGTGCAACTGGTCAAGACGATCACCGCGTCCCAGTCGGCGCTGGGCGAGTCCAACCGCTACAACGGCGGGGCCGGCACGGCCTCGATCAACCTGCGCGGCTTCGGCGCAGCGCGGACCCTGTCGCTGATGAACGGCCGCCGCCTGGCCGACTCGACGGCGGCGGCGTTCCAGGGCGGCGGCGCCGACCTGAACTTCATCCCGCAGGCCGCCATCGGCCGGATCGAGATCCTGAAGGACGGCGCCGCGGCCACCTACGGCTCCGACGCGGTCGGCGGCGTGGTGAACTTCATCACCCGCAAGGACCTGGACGGCACGGACGTCGAGGCCGAGTACAACGCCATCGACGGGTCGAAGGGCGACTATCAGGCCAGTGTCGCCTGGGGGAAGAAGTTCGACGCCGGCAACATCCTGCTGACCGCCGGCTACCGGCACCGGTCGCGCCTGGACGTGCATGACCGGGACTATGCGATCCAGGGCTTCGCGGAGAGCGGCGGCTACAACGGCGCGGGCGGCTTCACCGGCGCGGCCAACCCGGGCTTCTATGTCCAGAACAACGCCGCCGGCACGTTCATCTTCCGCGACAACGGCTGCGCCGAACTGGGCGGCACGCTCACCAACACGGTGACGCTGGACAACCCGCTGAACGGAAAGCAGGGCCAGACGGCGACGATCGCCGTGCCGGTGCCGGTCAATCCCCTCAGCCCGCAGGCCGCGGGCTCGGTCTGCCGGTTCCAGTTCGCCAACTTCAACGACCTGGTGAACCACGAGGACCACTACCAGCTCTACGCCGAGGCCAACTACCAGTTCTCCGACAAGCTGCGGTTCCACGGCGAGGCGGCCTGGAACAAGAACGTGGTGCCCAACCAGCGCCTGTCGCCGGCCAACCTGTCGACCCAGTTCCCGACCCCGCTAAGCCTGGGCGGCACGTCCGGATCGACGGCGACTCCCGGCGCCCTGAACTTCTTCGTCCGCGACAACGTCCCGGCCAACAACCCGGGCCTGATCGACCTCTACACGACCTGCGCCGCGCCCCTGACCGCGGCGCAGTGCACGGCGATGCGGGCGGCGGGCGGCGTCGACATCAGCCAGACCACCTTCCGCACGATCGCCTTCGCGGGCCATCCGCTGAACAAGGACAAGGCCGACCACCAGGATATCGAACAGATCGAATGGCGGGTCTCCGCCGGCTTCCAGGGCGATATCACCGACAAGATCCACTTCGACACGGCGGTCACCTACATGCACGCCGAGGGGACGGTGAACACCAACGATCTCCTGGTGGACCGCATCCAGCTGGCCCTGAACGGCTTCGGCAGCACCGATACCGACCCGACGTCCTGCGCGCCCAATGAGCGGACAGCGGCCAACGCCGGCAACAAGGCGGTCGGCTGCTACTTCTTCAACCCGTTCACCAACAGCGTGGCGGTCAGCGCCGTGAACGGCCAGCCGAACCCGTTCTATCGCGGCGGCGTCAATCCCGCGGTCGCCAACGATCCGCACGCCGTGGCCTGGCTCTATGGCAACTACACGAACGTCGCGACCAACGAACTGCTGGTGGGCGACCTGGTGTTCTCGGGCGAGACCGGCTTCAACCTGCCGGGCGGTGAGGTCCAGTGGGCCGCGGGCGCCCAATGGCGCTACAACCGCGACCAGAACACCTACGGCGACTTCTTCAACAGCGCCATCAACCCCTGCGTCGACTCGGTGGACGACGACACGCCGGTCTGCGGCGCGCCGGCCGGCCCGCTGATCTTCTTCGGCTCGAACCAGAACAGCGATTACGACCGCACCGTCACCGCGGTGTTCGGCGAACTGAAGCTGCCGATCTTCGAGACCCTGGAAGCGAACCTCGCGATCCGCCACGAGGACTACAAGGGCGGCATCGGGGCGACCACCAATCCGAAGCTGGCCCTGCGCTGGCAGGCGCTGGACTGGCTGGCGTTCCGCGGCACGGTCTCCACGACCTTCCGCGCGCCCACGGCCGCCCAGACGATCAACGGCTGCGCCACCGGCGTGGCCAACATCGGCGGCCAGTACCGGGCGGTGCAGACCTGCGGCAACCCCAACCTGAAGCCTGAAAAGGCCGACAGCTACGGCGCGGGGGTGATCGTCAAGTATCACGGCTTCACGGCGACGCTGGACTACTACAAGTTCAAGTTCAAAGGGGAGCTGACCGCGGAAAGCTCCTCACGCCTGTTCGCCTCGATGTTCACGCCGAACAACTGCGGCAACGCGGCGTTCGCGGCGCTCCAGGCCCGCTTCCAGTTCACCAACGCCGGGTGCGGCGCGGCCAACGTGCTGCGCATCGACACGTTCGCGGTGAACGGGCCGTCGACCACCACGTCCGGTCTCGACTTCCGCGCCAACTACGACTGGGACGACTTCCTGCTCGACGGCTCCAATTGGAGCGCCGGCGTCGAGGCGACCTACCTGATCGAGTACAAGCGCGGCGCGTTCAAGCTGCTGGGCGCGCCGAACATCGTGTTTTCCGATCCGGAGGACCGCGCGGGCCTCTACGACCTGACCTCGCAGTTCTTCTCCTATCCGGAACTGCGCGCCAACGGGTGGCTGTCGTTCCACAAGGGCCCCTACACGGCCCGCTGGCAGACCCGCTATACCGAGGGGACGAGCCCGGCGTTCGGCACCACGCTCTTCCGCGAAGTGCCGACGTCAGGCGGGACGGGCTACGCCCTGCAGGCGCTCGGCAAGAGCAACGACTACTGGCAGCACGACCTGGTCCTGACCTGGGAAACGCCGTGGAACACCACGATCACGGGCAGCGTCCAGAACGTGTTCGACAAGGACCCGCCGTTCGCGGCCAGCCAGTACAATTACGACTACACGAACGGGAACCCGCTGGGCCGCACGTTCAAGGTCAACGTCCGCGCGCGCTTCTAGCCGCGGTTCGGGGCGCTGGCGAAGGCCGGCGCCCCGTGTCGCTCAGGGCCGGGCGTGCTTCGGCAACGCCTTGATCTCGTCCGGCGTCAGCTTGCGGATGTTGCGCACGGGGCAGCGCTGCGGGCCCGAGGGATTGTGCGAGATGATCTCCGCGTCGATCCCCGAGCAGATGTAGCTCGAGCCGCGCGAGACGATGGCGATGCGGTTGTTCCAGTCGACGTCCTCGCAGCGGCCGAACATCTCCAGCTGGTAGACGTCGCTGGCGCCCACGCGGATGTTGACGATGCGGTTGTCGTTGGAGGCGAAGCCGTTGACCTGGCGGGTCCAGAAGCACTGGCTGCGCGCCTTGGGCTTCTCTTCCAGCGGGGACTTGGCGGCCACGGGGGCGGCGGCGAGCAGGGCGGCCGCCGCGAGCGTCACCGCGGGCAGGGCGATCTTCCACGTCATCTCTTCAGGTCCTTCTTCCGACCCTCAAACGTCCCCGCCGGCAATATAGAGCGGGCGTCGCCGCTTAGGAACGCGCACGGCGTGCGGCGCGTCTCGCAAACCTGTCAGGCGCGACCAGATCGGCGGCGGCGCGGCTGATCGGCGACGGCGCGCCCAGCGCCAGGGCCGCCACGTGCTCCGCCAGCAGCGGGGCCAGCGAGAGGCCGCGCGAGCCGAAGCCGGTGAGGGCGAAGAGGCCGTCGGCCGCCAGCGGGCCGGCGAGCGGCAGGCGGTCCGGGGTCACCGCGCGGATCGAGGCGCGGCCGGCCAGCGGCGCGGCGGCCAGCCGCTCGGCCAGCCGGGGCAGGGCCTGGGCCACCAGCGCCAGGTTGCGGCTGTGGTCGGCGGGGCGCAGGTCGGTCGCGTCGTCGTCGCGGTCGTGGGTGGCGCCGAACAGCAGGCCCTCGCGGGTGGGTAGGACATAGCCGCCCCAGGCGGCGGCCGGCCCCTCGGCGTGGTCGGTGGTCCAACTGGCCTGGCCGCGCACGGGCTGCAGCGGCAGGTCGGCAGCCAGCACGCCCGACGCCAGCCCTGCGGCCAGGATCACGGCGTCGGCGCGGACGATCTCCTCGCCGGCGGCGTCGAGCAGGCGCCACCCGCCGTCGTCGGCGACCACGCGCGCGACGGCCGCTGACCGCGGCGCGTCGAGCCAGGCCGCCAGGATCGGCGCGGGGTCGACGACCTGGGCGGTGGACTGGTCGAGCGCAGGGGGCGCGGGCTCGCCGAGGCGGCCGCCGGCAGCGTCCGCGTCCAGAAGGGCCAGCGCGCCGGGCTCGAACACGTCCGAGGCGGCGATCTTCGCGAACCGGTCGGCGTCCCGCGGGTCGCCGGCCAGCTGCAGGACGCCGCGCGACAGCACCGCGCCAGGTATGGCGTCATAGAGCGCCGCCGCGCGGCCGACGGCCTGGGCGACCCGGCGCGCGGCTTCGCCCAGGGCGGCGTCGAGCCGCGGCGTGACCAGGGCGGCGGGGTTGCCC
>CBHTUE010000130.1:0-13051 GCA_966096115.1 uncultured Phenylobacterium sp. | reverse complement strand
GGCAGGCGCGCAGCCTGCTGGCCGCGCCGGGACGCGCCGGCGCGGCGGAGCGGGCCGCCTGCGCGGCGGTGGCGGGCGCCGCCCTGCGCGGCCCGGCCGGACGGCGGATCCTGGATCGTGGCCTGCGCCGGCTGTCGCGCGACCTGCCGGCGGCGATCGGCGCCGACGGCGGCCACAACACGCGCCGGCCGGACGCGGCGCTGGAGCTGCTGTTCGACCTGCAGACCCTGGACGAGGCCATGGTCCAGCGCGGGCTGGCGGCGCCGGACGCCGTGCAGCGCTCGATCGCGCGGCTCGCCGCGGCGGTCCGCTTCTTCACCCTGGCCGACGGGAGCCTGGCCACGTTCCATGGCGGCGCGCCGATGCGGCCGTCCTATGTCGCCGCCGCCCGCGCGCAGGACGAGACGGGCGACCGGCCGACGCCCAGCGGCCTGGACGGCTACCAGCGGATGGACTCCCGCCACCTGCAGGTGGTCACCGACGTCGCCGCGCCGCCGGACGGGCCCTGGAGCGAACAGGCCTCGGCCCAGGCGCTGTCGGTCCAGGTGCTGGCCGGCGGCCGCCGTCTCATCGAGGCCGCAACCGGCCGGGGCATCGAGACCGCCACCACCATGCAGGTCGGCGACCGCCCCTATGGCCGCACGCTCACCGGATTCCCCGCCTCGGTGCTTGGCCCGCGACTGACGGAGGCCGAGGCCCCGGTGGACGTGCAGCGCCACGAGGCGCCGGGGGCGGTGTGGCTGGAGCTGGACCACCACGGCTGGATGGCCCGCTACGGCCTGATGCACCAACGCCGCCTCTACCTGGACATCGAGAGCGGCGAGTTGCGCGGCGAGGACCGCCTGACCCCCACCGCCAAGGTGCAGGGCCCCGACGGGCGCCACTTCATCCCCTACGCCCTGCGCTTCCAGCTGCACGCGGGCGTCAGCGCCCTGGTCTCGCAGGACCGCCGCAGCGTGCTGCTGCGCCGCGAGAACGAAGCCGGCGGCTGGACCCTGCGCAACGACGCGCTGGACATCGCGCTGGAGCCCCGCGCCCACGGACCGGGCCTGCAGCTGGTGCTGCGCGGCCAGCGCCGCGCCGATTCCGGGGCCCGGGTGCGGTGGAAGCTCGCGCCTGCGGTTCAGCGTGTTGACCCGGCGCGGGGTCAGGCGTAGTCCGCGCCCCATCCCGCGTGACTGGCGACTAACGGTGGGCGACCACCGGGGAGCGCGAGGACCATAGACGCCGCGCGCCTGGGCAATTTCCTTCGAACCCGAGAGGAGAATGCCGTGCCTGCTGCGCCCGATTTCCCGCCCGCCCCCGATCAGGTCCCCCTCCGCCGCGCGCTGATCAGCGTGTCCGACAAGACCGGCCTCATCGACGCCGCCCGCGCATTGGCTGCCGCCGGCGTCGAGCTGGTCTCCACCGGCGGCACCCGCAAGGCGATCGCCGACGCCGGCCTGCCGGTGAAGGACATTTCCGACCTCACCGGTTTCCCCGAGATGATGGACGGCCGGGTGAAGACCCTGCACCCGATCGTGCACGGCGGCCTGCTGGGCGTGCGCGACGCGCCGGAGCACGCCAAGGCCATGGCCGACCACGGCATCGGCGGCATCGATCTGGTCTATGTGAACCTCTACCCGTTCGAACAGACGGTGGCCGCCGGCGGCGACTACGAGACCTGCGTCGAGAACATCGACATCGGCGGCCCGGCGATGATCCGCTCGGCTGCGAAGAACCACGGCTACGTCGCCGTCTGCACCGAGATCGCCGACATGGAAGAGGTGCTGGCCGAGCTCGCCGCGGGCGGCGGCACGACCCTGGGTCTGCGCAAGCGGCTGGCGGCGCGGGCCTATGCGCGCACCGCGACCTACGACTCCTCGATCGCGTCCTGGTTCGCCGCGGAGCTCGGCGAGTTCGCCCCGAAACGCTTCTCCATCGGTGGCCAGCTCGTCCAGACCATGCGCTACGGCGAGAACCCGCACCAGGAGGCCGCCTTCTACCGCTTCCCGAATGCGCCCGCGGGCGTCGCCACGGCGACCCAGCTGCAGGGCAAGGAGCTCAGCTACAACAACATCAACGACACCGACGCGGCCTTCCAGCTGATCGCCGAATTCGATCCGAAGGCCGGCCCGGCCTGCGCCATCATCAAGCATGCCAACCCCTGCGGCCTCGCCACCGGCGGGACGATGCTGGAGGCCTACCAGCGCGCCCTGGCCTGCGACCCGACCAGCGCGTTCGGCGGCATCGTCGCCTTGAACGGCCGCCTGGACGCGGCGACCGCGGCCCAGGTGCTGGAGATCTTCACCGAGGTGGTGATCGCGCCCGAGGCCGACGAGGAGGCGGTGGCGCTGTTCCGCAAGAAGAAGAACGTGCGCCTGCTGGTGACCGGCGGCCTGCCCGACCCGATGACGCCCGGCAAGACCTTCAAGTCGGTCTTCGGCGGCTTCCTGGTCCAGAGCCGGGACACGGCCCACCTGACGCCGGCCGACCTGAAGGTGGTCACCAAGCGCGCGCCGACCGACACCGAGGTGCGCGACATGCTGTTCGCCTTCACCGTGGCCAAGCACGTGAAGTCGAACGCCATCGTCTACGCCAGGAACGGCCAGACCCTCGGGATCGGCGCGGGCCAGATGAACCGCAAGGATTCGGCCCGCATCGCCGCCCTGCGCGCCGCCGACTTCGACCTGGACCTCAAGGGCTCGGCCTGCGCGTCGGAAGCCTTCTTCCCGTTCCCCGACGGCCTGATCCAGGCCGCCGACGCCGGCTGCACCGCCGTGATCCAGCCGGGCGGCTCCATCGGCGACCAGGCCGTAATCGACGCCGCCGACGAGCGCGGCCTGGCGATGGTGTTCACCGGCGTGCGGGTGTTCCGGCACTGACCCTTCCCTCCCTTAATGGGGAGGGACAGGCGCGAAGCGCCAGGGTGGGGAGGTGTGGGCCAGAACGCGGCGTGGGGGTAATCGTGACTCCCCCACCCCGCTCGCCTTCGGCGAGTCGCCCCTCCCCATTAAGGGAGGGAAGACTAAGCCGCCCGCCGCTTCCGTCCGCTGGCCGCCTCCGCCGCCAGTTCGCGCAGGGCCGCGTTGGCGATGGTGAGCTTGGCAAAGGTCCAGGCGCCGCCGCCGGTCTCGATCTCCTCGATGGTGCGGGTGGCCTGGCGGCTGAGCTCCGGACGCAGCGCCGCCCAGGCCGTGACCGCCTTGGCCGCGGCCGCGGCGTCCTCGCCCGCCTGGGCGCCGCCGGCGAAAGCCATGATCGCCCGCGTCAGCTGCGCCTGCTCGGCCAGCAGGTCCTCGATCAGCCGCCGCAGCGCCGTCCGTTCGAAGATGTCGCCGGCCCGGAACTCGCCCGCCGCCGCGCGCAGTCGGTCGAAGGCGAAGGCCGCGCCGGTGGCATAGTAGAGCCGCGCCACGTTCGCCAGCGGCCACGAGGACCCCTCGGCCAGGTCGACGAAGTCGGCGGCGCTGGTCAGCGGGCTGATCACGGCGGCGGCGCGGGCCATCTCCGGCGGCGCGCCGGCCTCCAGCAGGGTCGTCATCTGCCGGTCGACCGCGGCCCGTTCGGCCTTCGACAGGATGTCGGGCAATAGGCCGTGCAGGCTCTTGAAGCCGGGGGCGTAGCTGGCGACCAGCTCGGCCACGTCGGACCCGTCGCGCCCGGCCTGCCGCGCCAGCCAGAAGGTGGCCCCGCGCAGGCCGGCCACCAGCCGGCGGAACAGGGCCATCTGCCCGGCGCTGGGGATCTTCAGGTCCAGCGCCTCGACCGCTTTCCACAGCGCCTCGAAGTCCAGCGCCTGCTTGGCCGCCTCATAGGCCACCACCAGCGCTCGGACATCGCAGTTCGACGTCGCCATGACCCGGCTGGGGAAGCTGGGCCCGCAGCGGTTGATGATGTCGTTGGCGACCACGGTGGCGATGATCTCCGGCCGCAGCCGGTGACGGTGGATGGCGTCCCTGTACTTGCGCAGGCCCTTGGGGAAGTAGGTCTCCAGCCGGGTCTCGAAGAACGGATCCTGCGGCGCGCGGCTGGCGACGATCTCGCGCTTCAGCTCCAGCTTGCCGTAGGCCAGCAGGACCGCCAGTTCCGGCCGGGTCAGGCCTCGGCCCGCCTGCTTGCGCTCGGCGACCGTGGCTGTGTCGGGCAGGCCCTCGACTGCGCGATCCAGGCGCCCGGCATGCTCCAGTTCGGCCATGAACCGGGCGTGCGGCTCCAGCTCGCCCACCGTGTCCATCTCCAGCAGCGAGAGCGCCAGGGTCTGGTCGTAGTTGTGGACCAGCACATGCGCCGCCACGTCGTCGGTCATGGACCGCAGCAGGGTGTTGCGCCGCGCCCGGGTCAGCTGGCCGCCGCGCTCCAGGATGCCGGTGGTGATCTTGATGTTCACCTCGTGGTCGGAGCTGTCGACGCCCGCCGAGTTGTCGATGGCGTCGGTCTCGACCCGCCCGCCACCTAGCGCGAACTCGATGCGGCCCGCCTGGGTGAGACCCAGGTTAGCGCCCTCGCCCACCACCTTCACCCGCAGGTCCGAGCCGTTGACCCGCACCGCGTCGTTGGCCTTGTCGCCGGCCTCCATGTTGGCCTCGGTCCTGGCCTTCACATAGGTGCCGATGCCGCCCAGGTAGAGCAGCTCGGCCGGCGCCTTCAGGATCAGGTGGATCAGTTCTGACGGCGACAGCGCCTCGGCGTCGGTCCCGACCATGGCGCGCACTTCGGCGGTCAGCGGAATCGACTTCAGCGAGCGGGCGAAGACGCCGCCGCCCTTGCCGATCTTCTTCCTGTCGTAGTCGTCCCACGACGAGCGCGGCAGGGCGAACATGCGCTGCCGCTCGGCGTAGCTCTTCGCCACGTCCGGGTCGGGATCCAGGAAGATATGGCGGTGGTCGAAGGCGGCCAGCAGCTTCGTCTGGGTCGACAGCAGCATCCCGTTGCCGAACACGTCGCCCGACATGTCGCCGCAGCCCACCACCGTGAACGGCTCGGACTGGATGTCCTTGCCCATCTCGCGGAAGTGGCGCTTCACGGCTTCCCAGGCGCCGCGGGCGGTGATGCCCATCACCTTGTGGTCGTAGCCGACCGAGCCCCCGCTGGCGAAGGCGTCGCCCAGCCAGAAGCCGTAGTCCTCGGCGATGCCGTTGGCGATGTCGGAGAACGTGGCCGTCCCCTTGTCGGCCGCCACGACCAGATAGGGGTCGTCGCCGTCGTGGACGATCACGCCCTCGGGCGGATCGACCTTGCCGGCCGGCGACAGGTTGTCGGTGATGTCCAGCAGGCCGGAGAGGAAGGTCCGGTAGGCGGCGATGGCCTCGGTGCGGATCGCGTCGGCCGTCCCGCCCTTCGGCAGCTGCTTGGGGAAGAAGCCGCCCTTGGAGCCCACCGGCACGATCACCGCGTTCTTGACCTGCTGAGCCTTCACCAGCCCCAGCACCTCGGTGCGGAAGTCGTCGCGCCGGTCGGACCAGCGCAGGCCGCCGCGCGCGACCGGGCCGAAGCGCAGGTGCACACCTTCGACGTTGGTGCCCCACACGAAGATCTCGCGGTACGGCTTGGGCAGCGGCAGGTCGGCCAGCTCGCCGCTGGCGACCTTGAACGAGATGTAGGGCTTGGGCCGGCCGTCGGCGCCGGTCTGGTAGAAGTTGGTGCGCTGGATCGCCCCCACCAGCAGCGCCAGGCGGCGCAGCACGCGGTCGTCGTCCAGGCTTTCCACGTCCTGCAGGGCGTCGACGATCTCGGCCATCACCGCGGCCGCCTGGGCCTTGCGCGCCTCCAGGTCGACGGCGATGGCCGGGTCGAACTTCACCCGGAACAGGTCGAGGATCAGCCGGGTCACGCCCGGGTGGTTGGAGAGCGCCTCCTCCTGCACCCGCTGCGACGGGTCCAGGCCCGACTGCTGGCGATACCTAGCCAACGCGCGGACCAGGGCCGCGTCGCGCCAGGGGATCGACAGCTCCATGACCAGGCGGTTGAAGCCGTCATTCTCGGTGCGCCCGGTCCAGACGGCGACCACAGCGGCCTCGAAGGCGTCCTTGATCTCGGCGAACACCAGGTCGGCGCCGCGCGGGTCCTCGATCTCGAAGTCGTGCACCCAGATGGCGTCCTGGCCCTCCGGCGTGATCGCGAAGCCGGCCTCGGCCAGGGCCTTCAGGCCCATGTTCTCCAGGATCGGCAGCACGTCGGCCAGGGTCGCCGGCACGATCCGCCGGTACAGCTTGAGCCGCAGGTTCAGCGGCCCGTCGGCGGCGGTGCGGTAGGCCCGTGCGCAGAGCGAAGCGCCGGGCGCGAACCCCTCGATGACGGCGACGTCCTGCAGCGCGTCGGCGGCGCTGAAGCGGTCGCGGTAGCCCGCCGGGAACGCATCGCGATAGCGCGCCACCGTGTCGGTCACCGCGGCCGGCTCGCGGCCGCTGGCGCGCACCGCGCGCTCGAACCGGTCCTCCCAGGTCCGCGCCACCTCGGCGATCTCGGCCTCGACCTTCTGCAGGTCTGGGTCGCGGTGGCGGCCCGGCGTGAAGCCGATGATGTAGTGCACCCGCGCCAGGGGCGTGTCGTTGAAGCTGGGATAGTAGGCCGACAGCCGCCCGCCGAACGCCTCCGTCAGCAGTTCGCCCGCCCGCTTGCGCAGGTCGGAATCGTAGCGCTCGCGCGGCACGAACAGCAGGATCGAAGCGAACCTGTCGAACGGGTCCTTGCGTTCGAACAGCTTCACCCGGGGCCGGTCCGACAGGTGCAGGATGCCCAGCGCCTGGGCCAGCAGCTCGTCCTCGGAGATCTGGAACAGCTCGTCGCGCGGGTGGTTCTCGACGATGTTCTTGAGGCGCTTCTCGTTGTAGCTGCCCGGCGCGGCCCCGGCGCGCGCCAGCACCCGCCCGGTCTTCTCGCGGATCAGCGGGACGACGCTGGCCGGCTGGTCATAGGCCTCGGCGGTGAACAGGCCCACGAAGCGGACCTCGCCGCTGGGCCGTCCGTCCGCGCCGTAGCGCTTGATGCCCACGTAATCCATGTAGCCACGCCGGTGGACGCGGCTGCGGACGTTGGACTTGGCGATGGTAATCGCCGGGTCGCGCACGATGCGGTCCTTGACCTGGCGCATCAGCACGGCCGGCTCGTTGGCCCGGCGCAGCACCGTGCGGCCGGGGTCGCGCAGCACGCCCAGGCCGTCGCGGGCCTGGTAGACCGGCTCCTCGGCGGCGTACTCGCCGGACTTGAGCTTCGGATACTCGTAGATGCGCGCGCCCAGGAACACGAAGTGATCCGCGTGCAGCCACTTCAGGAAGTCGACCTCGTCAGGCCGCGCCTTGCCGCTGGCCTGCACCTCCTCGGTGGAGCGCTGCATCAGCGCCAGCATGGCCGGGAAGTCCTCCACGGCGGCCCGCACGTCGGTCAGGGTCGCCCGCACGCCCTCGACCAGCGCCTTCTCGCGGTCAGGGCCGACGTCCTCGATCAGCACCGAGATCATCGATTCGCGGCGAACCGAGCCGCCCTCGACGCGGACGCCCGCGCGGTCGCGGCTCACCGGCACGATCGGATGGACCATGGCGCGCACCGACAGGCCCTGGTCGGCGACCTCGCCCATCACGCTGTCGACCAGGAAGGGGGCGTCGTCCTGCACGATGTCCAGGCGGTCCAGCTTGGCGCCGGTC
Source organism: uncultured Phenylobacterium sp. (assembly GCA_966096115.1). GTDB lineage: Bacteria > Pseudomonadota > Alphaproteobacteria > Caulobacterales > Caulobacteraceae > Phenylobacterium. The sequence continues at coordinate 5,429 of CBHTUE010000130.1, read as the reverse complement.
GCGGTGGTGACGCGGATCTGCGGGGCCCGGCCCCTGCGGCGTTCGCCGAAGCGCCAGAAATCGACCAGGTTCTGCGCCAGCTCGGCCGGCGTCAGTTCCGGAAGCTCTTCGGGCGTCGCGTCGCTCGCGGCCTGCGTGACATAGGCCTTGGCGGCGGCGGGCGAGGGGTCGTCGGCCAGCGCAGCCTTCAGCGCCTTGGCGAGCGCGGTTCCTGCTCGAGGGGCGCGGCTCATCGCGCGGCCTCCCGGCCGGAGGCGCCTGGTCTTCTGCGGAGCGCTTCAGATGCGAGAACGCCGCCGGAGGAGAGTGTCCGGCGGCGTGTGGTTTCGCCGTGGGGGGGCGGCGAAACGCTGGGTGCTCGCTGCGCCTGTGGGGTTGGGGGACAGACGCACCCGCTGGAGGGCGGCGCCGTCCAGCCAACAATAGATAGGAAGCGGTGAGCCACGGTTTAAGTCCCTGATCGCAAGTTCTTTGTTCGGCGTTTGGCGGCCGGCCTGGCCGGTCCGGATTCGGGGGAAGGCGGGTCGACGGGCTGGGCCTTCAGGTCGCCCGGGTCGCCGTCGCCGGAGAGCAGCACGGCGATCCAGCGCGTCCCGTTGAACTGCGCCAGGATCACCATCGTGACGGTCATCAGCGGCGTCGACAGGAAGGCTCCGGGCAGCCCCCAGACCGTGGCCCAGAACGCCAGCCCCAGCAGCAGTACGATGGGGTCCATGTTCAGGCTCTGGCCCTGCATGCGCGGCAGGATGACGTTGCCGACGAAGGCGTGGGTCAGCTGCAGCACGACCAGGAGCGTGACCGCCTGCCAGAGCGTGTCGAACTGCACCAGGGCGAACAGCGTCGGCGCGCCGATGCCGACGGCGCCGCCGACCACCGGGATGTAGCAGGCGATGAAGATCAGGATCGCCCAGAAGATCGCGTTGTCCAACTGCACGGCGGTCATGGCCGCCCACGAGATCGCCGCGATCACCAGGCCGGTGACGGTCTGCACCCACAGGTACTGCTCGACGCCGTTGCGGATGCGCAGGAACGCGTCCACCGCCTCGCGCCGCCGTTCGCGCGACGGGAACAGGCCGATGGTCTTGCGTTCCCAACCTCTGCGGGAGGCCAGGATGAAGCCCAGGTAGACCAGCACGAACACCGCCGTGGTGGCGAAGCTCTGCAGCCCGCCGGCGATGCGGCCCAGGTAGGCCGCCGCGTTCAGTTGGTGGACCAGGTCGCTCAGCGACGGCGGCGCCTGCACGCCGATCATGCCCGCGACCCGCGCGATCAGGCCGTTGATGCGCGGGGTGTAGGAGACCATCTGGCTGGCGAAGATCGCGCCATTGTCGGCAATGAACACCGCCGCGCCGCCGAAGATCACCACCGACAGCATGATCGCCAGCGGGGTGGCGAATCGCCGCGACAGGCCCGGCAGGCGGGCCTCCAGCACCCGGGCGAACCCGTCGATCATCATCGCCAGGAACACCGCCAGCGCCAGCGGCGTCAGGATATCGCGCAGGATGTAGAGCAGGACGCCGCCGGCGATCGTCGCCAGGAACACCAGGGCGTTTCGCGAGACCGGGTCGGCGGCCGGGCCGGAGGCAGGTGCGGGCATGCGCGCTTTCGAGCTGCTCGGCGGGAAGGCTCACCATCCGCGCCGTCCAATCGGGCGTGCTCTACCCCTGTTCCCACGGAATGGGGAGAGGGTTTGCCCGCCATCCCGCGCGGGCTAAGGATCATCGGGTCAGCAGCAGTAGGAGCGGTCCATGTCCGACAACGGCGTCATGATCGGGTTTTCGGACCATCCGGAGGAACTCTTGCTCAACCGGGCCAACCGGCATGGGCTGGTGGCCGGCGCCACCGGCACCGGCAAGACCATCACCTTGCAGATCCTGGCGCAGGGCCTGTCCGACGCCGGCGTGCCGGTCTTCGCCGCCGACGTGAAGGGCGACCTCTCCGGCATCAGCGCGCCGGGAACCCCGAACGAGAAGATGCTCGCGCGCGCCGCGGGCATGAACCTGACGCTGCACCCTGACGCGGCGCCCACCGTGTTCTGGGACCTGTTCGGCCAGGAAGGCCACCCGATCCGCGCCACAGTGTCGGAGATGGGCCCGCTCCTGATCTCGCGGATGCTGGAACTGAACGACGTGCAGGAGGGCGTGCTCACCGTCGTGTTCCGCGCCGCCGACGAGGAAGGCCTGCTGCTGCTGGACTTGAAGGACCTGCAGGCCGCCCTCAGCCACGCCTCGGACAACGCCAAGGAGCTGTCGGCCAAGTACGGCAACATCTCGCCCGCCACCATCGCCACCATCCAGCGCGGCCTGCTGGTGCTGGAGGACCAGGGCGGGACCAACCTGTTCGGCGAGCCGGCGTTGCGGCTGTCCGACCTGATGCGCACCGATCCGTCGGGCCGCGGCTACGTGAACCTGCTGGCCGCCGACAAGCTGATCGCCAGCCCGCGCCTCTACGCCACGTTCCTGCTGTGGCTGCTGAGCGAGCTGTTCGAGGAACTCCCGGAAGTGGGCGACCCGGACAAGCCGAAGCTGGTCTTCTTCTTCGACGAAGCGCACCTGCTGTTCCGCGACGCGCCCAAGCCGCTGCTGGAAAAGGTGGAGCAGGTCGTGCGCCTGATCCGCTCCAAGGGCGTCGGGATCTATTTCATCACCCAGAACCCCGCCGACATCCCCGAGACTGTGCTGGGCCAGCTGGGCAACCGCATCCAGCACGCGCTGCGCGCCTACACCCCGGTCGAGCAGCGCGGCCTGCGCGCCGCGTCCGACAGCTTCCGCGCCAACCCGGCCTTCGACACGGCCGAGGCGATCCAGGGCCTGGGGGTGGGCGAGGCCCTGGTCTCGGTGCTGGACGAGAAGGGCGCGCCCACGGTCGTGCAGAAGACCCTGATCCGGCCGCCGAACTCGCGCATGGGGCCGGCCACGCCGCCGGAGCGGCAGGCGCTGATGGCGGCCAGCCCGGTCAAGGGCCTCTACGACCAGGCCGAGGACCGCGAGTCCGCGTACGAGATGCTGCAGCAGAAGGCCGCGCCCGCGCCGACCCCGCAGGCGCCGGAACCGCGCGGCGGGTCGTGGGCCGGCGACGAGGCCTCGGGCCGTCCCGCGCCCCAGGCCCGCGCCTCCGGCGGCCAGGGCATGGCCGAGGCCTTTGCCAAGTCGATGCTGCGCACGCTCGGCAGCCAGGTGGGCCGCGAATTGATCCGCGGCGTCATGGGCGGCCTGGTCGCCTCCAGCCGCCCGACGCGGCGGCGGCGGTACTGATCAGTCGGTGATCAGGGTCTTGTCGAGGATCGCCTCGACGAGGTCCGCTTCGGTCAGCGGCTCGGTCATGAAGCCGCGCAGGCGGCCGCCCTGCAGCAGGGTGACGAAGCCGTGCAGGGTCGACCAGCCGGTGATCGTGCGCCGCTTCAGCACCGCCTCGCCGGCCTCCGGGTCCATCCGCGCCACCGACGCGTAGAGCGCCTGCCAGGCCGCGCCGGCCGCCTCGGACAGGTTCGCGGGCGCGCCCGGGCCCAACAGGTCGCTGTCGAACATCAGGCGGAACAGGCCGGGGTGGCGAAAGGCCAGGCCCAGGTACAGCCGCGCCATCTCCCGCTGGCCTTTGATGGGGTCCGGGTTTTCCGCGCTCACCCGCAGGTAGTCGCGGGTCAGCTGTTCGAAGCCGCGCGCCGCCACCTCCGACAGCAGCGCCCGGCGGTCGGCGAAATGGCGGTAGGGCGCCGCCGTCGAGACACCCAGCGTCTTGGCCAGTTCGCGCAGCGACACCGCCTCCGGCCCGCCCGCGTCCACCGCCTGGCTCGCCGCCTCGATGAGGGCGGCCCGCAGGTCGCCGTGATGATATCCGCCCTTCGCCATCCGCGGATGTTGACAGAGATAACATCGAGTCGCAATGTAAGCGTTGCTTACACGGAGGATGCGATGCGGATTCTGGTCGGACTGATGATGTGGCTCGGCCTGGCCGCGGCCGGTGCGCCGGCGCAGGCGGGGACGGTGGGCTTCCAGACGGCGTCGATCCCCGTGGCCGGAGACAAGCCGATGGCGGCGGCGATCTGGTACCCGGCCGATGCGCCGGAGCGCGATGTACCGCTGGCCCTCTTCCGCCAGTCGGTGGCGCCCGACGCCGCCGTGGCCGGGCGCGGCCATCCGCTGGTGGTGATCTCCCACGGCACCGGCGGCTCGCTGGTCGACCACTACGACACGGCCATCGCCCTGGCCCGCGCCGGCTTCGTCGTCGCCTCCATCACCCACACCGGCGACACCCGCGGCGACCGCAGCCGGACGCTGCGGATCACCGAGCGGCCGGGGCAACTCATCCCGCTGATCGACTACATGACCACCGCCTGGTCCGGCCACGACGCCGTCGACGCCCGGCGCATCGGCGCCTTCGGCTTCTCATCCGGCGGCTTCACGGTGCTGGGCGCGATCGGCGGCGAGCCGGACATGTCGCAGGTTCCACGGCACTGCGCCGAGCACCCGCACTTCTTCACCTGCGGCGTGCAGCAACAGCTCGGCCCCGCCGCCGTTCCCACCACCTTCGCGCCGGTGGTCCACGACCCGCGCATCCGGGCCGCCGTCGTCGCCGCCCCCGCCCTCGGCTTCACCTTCGCACCCTCAGGCCTGGCGAAGGTGACCGTCCCCGTGCAGCTCTGGCGCGCCGAATGGGACACCGTCCTGCCGCAGCCCTACTACGCGGAGGTCGTCCACGGCTTGCTGCCGAAGGCCGAGTACCATGTGGTCCCCGGCGCCGATCACTTCGACTTCATGGCCCCCTGCAGCGACACGCTGGCCAAGGCCGCCCCGTCGATCTGCGCCAAGACCCTCGACCGCGCCGCCTTCCACAAGACCTTCAACGCCGCCGTCGTGCGGTTCTTCGAGAAGACCCTCCGCTAAGCCGCGAAGCGGCAAGGAAGACGAACCACGGACAGAGACAGAAACACACAGAAAGCCGGAGAAGCGGACATGCATTGCGTCGCCTCCTCCCGGACTTTCTGTGTGTTTCTGTCCCTGTCCGTGGTTCCAAAATGAAAGAGCCTCCGCTTGCGCGGAGGCTCCAGGTCTCGACTTCGATGGCCGGTGTTAGCGCGGCGCCATCCGGATGGCGCCGTCCAGGCGGACGTCTTCGCCGTTGAAGTAGCCGTTGGTGATCATCTCCAGCGCCAGCGAGGCGTAGTCCTCGGCGTTGCCAAGGCGCTTCGGGAACGGCACCGAGGCGGCCAGCGCCTCCTTCACCTGCGGCGGGGCGGCGTTCATCAGCGGGGTGTTGAAGATGCCGGGCAGGATGCAGTTCACGCGGATGCCGTCGCCGGCCAGGTCGCGGGCGATCGGCAGGGTCATGCCGACCACGCCGCCCTTCGACGCCGAATAGGCCGCCTGGCCCATCTGGCCGTCCTCGGCCGCCACCGAGGCGGTGTTGACGATCGCGCCGCGCTCGCCGTC
>CBHTUE010000129.1:0-13129 GCA_966096115.1 uncultured Phenylobacterium sp. | reverse complement strand
TCTCTTCCCAGATGATGGTCAGCTGCAGTTCGGCCAGGCGGTTGCCGACGCAGCGATGGATGCCGAAGCCGAAGGACAGGTGGTTGCGGGGCCGCTCGCGCTCGATGTCGTAGGCGTTGGGGTTGGCGATCTGGGCCTCGTCGCGGTTGCCCGAGACGTACCACATCACCACCGTATCGCCGGCCTTGATGGTCTTGCCGCCCATCTCGAAGTCGCGCGTGGCGGTGCGCGACATGTGCGCCAGCGGCGTCTGCCAGCGGATGGTCTCGGAGACCATGTTGGGGATCAGCGCCGGGTTGGCGCGCAGCTTGTCGTACTGGTCCGGGTGCTTGTTCAGCGCATAGACCGAGCCGGAGATGGTGTTCCGGGTGGTGTCGTTGCCGCCGATGATCAGCAGCACGACGTTGGAGTGGTAGTCGGTGGGGCTGAGGTCCCGGGTGGCTTCGGCGTGGGCCATCATCGACACCAGGTCGAACCGCGGCTCGGCGTTGACCCGCTGGGCCCACAGGTTGTCGAAGGCGGCAAAGCAGGCGTCGGCCTGTTCGCGCTTGTGCTCCCAGCTCTTGGCCGGGCCGTGGCCGGGGGCGTTGGTGAACATATCCGACCAGAAGGTCAGCTCGCGGCGCTTGGGCTGCGGGTAGTCGAAGAGCGTGGCGAGCGTCATCGCCGTCAGCTCCTTGGAGACCAGCTCGACCCAGTCGAACTCCTCGCCGATCGGCAGCGAGTCGAGGATCTTGCCCGCTTCGCTGCGGATGAGCGGAGTCATGGCCTGCAGGTTGTGCGGCGCGACGGCCGGGCTGACGGCCTTGCGCTGCACGTCATGGCCGGGCGGGTCCATGGAGATGAAGCTGGAGCCGCGCGGGCGCTTGTCGGCCTCGATCTTGGCTTCCAGCGTCTGCAGCGCGATGCCGTCGGCCGAGGAGAACACCTCGTGGTTAGTGTCGACCGCCATGATGTCCTGGTAGCGGCTGACCGACCAGAATCCGGGATAGACGCCGTTCGACGGCGACCAGTGGATCGGCGCGTCCTTGCGCAGCCGGTCGAACACCGCCCAGTGGGCGTCGTTGACGAACAGCCTGGGGTCGGCGGGGTTCAGCGCCTCGATCGGCACGCTCCAGGCCTCGGCGGCCGCCGCTTCCTTGAAATCGACCGATCCGTCGTCCATGACCGTTCTCCGCCTCTACGCTTGCCGGATGGGGCCTATCCAAACAGCGTTCTGCAAGCCTTTCTGGGCAGGGGCTAAGTTGACGCCAGTGTCACTTTTGGGCATCGAGGGCGAATGAGCGACGGACATGTGGTGATCCTGGGCGCGGGGCATGCGGGCGGAACCGCCGCCGCGCTGCTGCGCCAGTATGGCCACACGGGTCCGATCACCCTGGTGGGCGAGGAGCCGATCCCGCCGTACCAGCGGCCGCCGCTCAGCAAGGCCTGGCTAAAGGGCGAGGCGGACGCCGACTCGCTGGCGCTGAAGCCGCTGGAATTCTACGCCGAGGCCGACATCGACTTCCGGCCCGCGACGACGGCGACGAAGATCGACCGCGGGGCGAAGACCGTGGCGCTCTCCGACGGGACCAGCGTGGGCTACGATCACCTGATCCTCGCCACCGGCGCGCGGGCCATCGCCCTGCCGATCGCCGGCGCGGACCTGGCCGGCATCATGTTCCTGCGCACGGCCGCCGACGCCGAGACCCTGAAGGCGGCAGTGGGACCGGGCAAGACGCTGGCCGTGGTCGGCGGCGGCTACATCGGCCTGGAGGTCGCCGCCTCCGGCCGTGCCCTGGGCGCCGAGGTGGTGGTGCTGGAACGGGAAGAGCGGCTGCTCGCCCGGGTCGCCTGCCCGGCCCTCTCCGACTTCTTCCAGGCCCAGCACGAACAGCACGGCGTCAGCTTCATGCTGGGCGCCAGCGTCACCGGCTTCGAAGGCGCGAATGGCCATGTGACCGGCGTGACCCTGGCCGACGGCCGCAGCGTGCCCTGCGACGCGGTGGTGGTCGGCGTCGGCGCCCATCCCAACGACGAGATCGCCAAGGACGCGGGCCTCGAGTGCGCCCGCGGCGTGGTGGTCGACCTGGACGCGCGATCCGTCACCGACCCGGCGGTGTTCGCCATCGGCGACGTCGCGCACCGGCCGATGCCGATCTACGACCGCATGTTCCGCATGGAGAGCGTGCCGAACGCGCTGGAGCAGGCCAAGCAGGCCGCCAGCGCCATCACCGGCCGCCCGCGCCCGGCCGGGGAATGCCCCTGGCAGTGGTCCGACCAGTACGACCTGAAGCTCCAGATCGCCGGCTACGCCTTCGACTCCGACCAGATCCTGCTGCGTGGCGATCCGGCGACGGCGAAGTTCGCGCTCTTCCACCTGAAGGGCGACCTGGTGCAATCGGTGGAGGCGATCAACGCCCCGCCGGAATTCATGATGGGGAAAAACCTCATCCTCAGCCGCAAGCCCGTGAACAAGGCGAAGCTTGCGGACCCATCCATTTCCATGAAAGAGGTCGCCGCCTAAAGAGCGGCGTCACGAGGGGCGTATGGCCAAGATCACCTACATCGAGCACGACGGCACGGAACACGCGATCGACGTGAAGACGGGGCTGTCCGTGATGGAAGGCGCCGTGAAGAACAACATCCCAGGCATCGACGCCGACTGCGGCGGCGCCTGCGCCTGCGCCACCTGCCACGTCTATGTGAAAGAGGAATGGCTCGATAAGACCGGCGAACGCTCCGCCATGGAGGAGTCGATGCTCGACTTCGCCGAGGGCGTGGAGCCCAACAGCCGCCTCTCCTGCCAGATCAAGGTCACCGACGCCCTGGACGGGCTGGTGGTGACCATGCCGGAAAGCCAGCACTAGGCGGCGGCCAGTTGCTCCCCCGTTGGGGGAGCTGTCGGCGAATGCCGACTGAGGGGGTCCGCTCAAAACGATCGACCGGGCGCCTCGGAGGCGCCGAGAGGGCTTCGACGGGGACGCCGTTGAGGACCCCCTCCGTCGCTACGCGCCACCTCCCCCAAGGGGGGAGGAACTGGCCGGTCACGGCGGATCCCTGTGGTCCGCGGTCCAGAGGCCGATGCGGAGGATCACGAACTCCGCGGGGCGGATCGCGGCGAGGCCGATCTCGCAGACCAGCCGGCCGTTATCGAGGTCGGCCTGGGTCATGGTCGTGCGGTCGCAGCGGACGATGAACGCGTGGTCCTCGGTCTGGCCCTGCAGGACGCCCTGGCGCCACTGGGCGCGCAGGAACAGCCGGACCGTGTCGCGGACGCGGGACCACAGCTGCTCGCCGTTGGGTTCGAACACCACCCACTGCAGTCCGGCCTCGATCGAGCGCTCGAGGAAGATGAAGTAGCGGCGGACGCTGACGTACCTCCATTCCGGGTCGGACGAGAGCGTGCGGGCGCCCCAGATCAGGATGCCGCGGCCGGAGAAGCTGCGGATGACATTGATCCCGATCGGGTTGAGGTCCTCCTGCTCGCGGTCGGTGACGTTGCGCTCCAGGCCGACGGCGCCGCGCACGACCTCGTTGGCCGGGGCCTTCCAGACGCCGCGCTCGGTGTCGACGCGGGCGTAGACGCCCAGGACGTGACCGCCCGGCGGGACCAGCCGCGTGCCGTCGCCCGCCGGGTCGGCGACGCTGAGCCAGGGGTAATAGTAGGCGGCGTACCCGGTGTCCCAACCGGCGCGCGGGGGCTTGGGATCGGCGCCCTGCGGGGCGTCGATGACGGCGAAGCGGTCGCGCAGGCGTTCGCAGTGCGCGATCAGCTGTTCGGCCAGGCCGGGCGTGGCGAGGCAATCCGGGGCGTAGACCAGCGAGACGCCGGCGCCGGCCTCACCCTCCAGCGCCTTGAGCGCGGCGTCGTAGTGGCCGCCGGCCACGCGGCCGATCACCGCCCGGCGGCCGCCGTGTGCGAAGAAGCCGCCGACGGCGTCGGCCATCGGGCCCGGGCCCGTCCCGAACAGACGCTGATATTCGACCACGCTATGGATCCGGGTCGGCTCGGCCGGTCCGTCCGTCGTCTCGCCCAGGATCGCGGGGATATCGGTGTCCACGCCCTCGATCGGCCTAGGGCCGTAGGGGGTCTCCTCGATGAAGACACCGGGAAAGTCAGGCATGGCCCACAGCGTCACCCGCCGGGGCGCGGTGTCAAGGATTGGGCGACCCGGCGTAAGGCCGCTACGGTCGCGCGCAGGTGAGCATCCGAGGGGAAACGGCGATGGCGGGACGGGTCGAAGGCAAGGTGGCGCTGATCACCGGCGGGGCGTCCGGGCTGGGCGCCGAGAGTGCGCGGCGGCTGGCGCGCGAGGGCGCCAGGGTGGTGGTGACGGACCTGGCGGCCGACGCCGGCCAGGCCGTGGCCGACGAGATCGCCTCAGCGGGCGGCCAGGCGCTGTTCCTGACCCAGGAGGTCACCGACGAGGCGCGCTGGGTCGAGGTCGTGGCCGCGACGGTCGAACGGTTCGGGCGCATCGACGTACTGGTGAACAGCGCCGGCGTCGGCTCGGGCGGCCAGCCGATCCTGGAGCACACCTACGAGGCCTGGCGCCGGATCATCTCCATCAACCTGGACGGCACGTTCCTGGGGATGCGTCACGTGGGGCCGGTGATGGCGGCGAACGGCGGCGGGTCGATCATCAACCTCTCGTCGATCCTCGGGAAGGTCGGGATGGCCGGCGCGGCGGCCTATTGCGCGTCGAAGGGCGGGGTCCTGATGCTGACCAAATCGACGGCGCTGGAGCTGGCGCCCGCGGGCGTGCGGGTGAACTCGGTGCACCCCGGCTTCATCGAGACCCCGATGGTGGTCAACGCCATCCGCGAGTCGGAGAACTCGAACGAGATGCGCGACATGATCATCTCGCGCCACGCCATGGCCCGCCTGGGCGTGCCCCGCGAGATCGCCGACGGGATCGTGTTCCTGGCGTCCGACGAGAGCAGCTTCATGACCGGGGCCGAGCTGGTGATCGACGGAGGCTACACGGCGCAGTGAGGCCCAGTCGGTCCCCCGTTGGGGCAGGGGGATGGATCGGGTTGGCCGGCGCGGCGGAGCCGCCCGATTTAACCGCAGAGATCGCAGAGATCGCGCCGAGGTCGCAGAGACACTGAGCTCTCTGCGTCCTCCGCGAATCCTCCGCGCCCTCTGCGGTTTCATACGGCTGCGCCGCTTGCGCCACGTATGCGATTGCCCTGCCCCAACGGGGCAGGGCCTAGGGCGGGGAGGTCAGCTCGCGAAGCCCAGTTCGGGCTGGCTGACGGACTGGGCCTCTTCCGGGAGGTGGCAGGTGAAGCTCGCGCCGGCGCCCGGCTCGCTTTCCAGGGCCACCCAGCCGCCGTGCAGTTCGGTCAGCGCCTTGACCAGGGCCAGGCCAAGGCCCGGGCCGCCGCGCTCGCGGCCGATGAAGCGGTCGAAGATGTGGGCCTGGACGTGGAACGGGATGCCGCGCCCGGTGTCGGAGACCTGCAGCTGCACCTCGCCGCGGCCCTTGCGGGCGGCCAGGGTCACCGTGCCGCCGGGCGGGGTCTGGCCGATGGCGTTCTCCATCAGGTGGTCCAGCACCTGCGACAGCCGCCGCCGGTCGCCGCGGATCATGCCCACGTCGTCGGGGCGTTCCAGGATGATGGAGACCTTGTTGGGCTCGGCGGTCTCGCGCCAGCGGACCAGGGTTTCCATCAGGAGGTCCGCGACGTTCAGCTCGGTCAGGTCCAGCGCCATTTCGTCGGCGTCGATCTGGGCCATGTCCAGCACGTCGTCGATCGAGCGGGCCAGCTGGATGGCGGCGGCCTTCACCGAGGCAGCGTGGCCGCGGGCGCGTTCCGGCAGGGCGTCGCCGGCGTGCTCCAGCAGTTCGGAATAGCCGATGATCGTGGTGAGCGGGGTGCGCAGTTCGTAGGAGACGTTGCCGACGAAGTCGCGCTTCAGGCGCTCGGCCTCGGAGAGCGCCTGCTCGCGGTCGGCCAGGGCGCTTTCCAGGCGGCGCGCATCGGTGACGTCGGTGAAGGCGATCAGGGTCGCGCCATCCGGCAATGGCCGGGTCCGGTATTCCACGATCCGGTCGTCCGAGGTCTGCGCCTCGCCGGTGATGGGCATGCGCGCGGTAGGGTCGGGGTCGGCGACGCGGCCCTTCAGCTCGGTCCAGAAGCCCTTGTCGTGGAGCTTGTGGATGCAGAGCTCGACGATGCCCTCGAAGTCGCCGGCGGCCTCCAGCTGTAGCGGCGTGATGTTCCAGAACCGCTCGAAGCTCTCGTTGTGCAGCCGCAGGCGCCCGTCGGAGCCGAACACCGCGACGGCGTCGGAGAGCTTGTCCAGGGTCGCCTGCTGCACCTGCACCAGGGCCGAGAACTGGGCCTTCATCTTCAGGTCGTCGGTGATGTCGGAGAACAGCAGCAGCAGGCCGCCGTGCGGGTGCGGCTGGCGCACGACCCGCAGGGTGCGGCCGCCGGGCGTGCTCCACATGTCGTCGGGCTCGATCTCGAGCTGCTCGTAGCGGGCCAGCTCGGCGGCCTTCCACTTGGCGTAGTCGGTGGTCTCCGGCAGGCGGCCGCGCTGGCGAAGGCGGTCCAGCACCTCGGAGTGGGTCGGCCGTTCGGTCAGCCAGGCGGGCTCCAGGCCCCAGAGCTCGGCGAAGGCGGTGTTGTGGAAGGTGAGCCGCTTGGAGCGGTCGAAGACCACCACCGCGTCGTCGATGCGATTGAGCGTCTCGTCGTGGGCCTCGATGTTGCGCTTGGTCTCCTCGCGGGCCTCGTCCAAGTCGGTGACGTCGTCGGTCCACACCCCGACCCCGCCGCCGTCGAGGGGCTGGGCGATGATCTGGAAGGCGCGCCGGCGGCCGCCCAGGCTGAGCCAGCGGACGCCTTCGCGGCGCTGCCCCAGGTTCGCGGCCTCGCTGGCCAGGACATCGGCCCCGCGGTCGAAGGTGGCCCCGCGGCCGGCGGCCTCGTCGAGGCTGGCCGCATCGACGGCCTTCAGCCAGGCGGCGTTGACCCAGATCGGCGAACCGTCGGCGGCGGCCAGCCAGGCCGGGGTCGGGTGCGCATTGAGGAAGGCGGCGAAGCGCGGCGCGGTGGGCAGGCCCTGGTCCTCGCCCAGCACCGCGGAGATGCGCAGCCAGGCCAGCGCGCCGGCGGCGCGGCCTTCGACCGTGACGACGCCGGCCGGGCCCTTGACCTCGAAGGCGCAGGCTTCCCCCCGCTCGAACAGGGCGCGCAGGCGCCGCGCGTGGTCCGGGTCGGCGCGCATCAGGGCGTTCAGCACGGCTTGGGGATCGGTCTCCAGGAGGCCCAGCGCCTCGCGGCAGACCGCCAGGCTCTCCTCGCCGGAGGCCAGCAGGGCGTGGCCGTCCTCAACGGCCAGCAGGGCGGAATCGAAGGCTTCGACCGAAGCCTGGGCGGTCTCGGCGCCGGCCTCCAGCTGGCGGATACGGGTGTTCAGGGCCGCGACCTGGCGGTCGGTCGCGCGCCGGCGGCTGAGCGCCCAGAGGACGGCCGACAGGGCCAGGCTCACCGAGCCGCCCGCCGCCGCCAGCATCAGTTCGTGCGCATCCATCCCCGACCCGAATCACCCGCCGCCAGTTTAAGGCCGCGCGCGCCGTTCTATCCGTGCGGAATTTCAGCGAGAATGCGCCCAATGACCGCCATCCTCTACCCCGTGGCGACCAACGCCGAGCTCGCGCTGTCGCGGCCCGTGGGACGCTGCGCGCGCGAAAGCGAGGCGCGCCGCCGCGCCGGCCAGGCCGTGGTGTTCGCCACCGACCCGGTCGGCCCGGCGTTCGCTACCCGCGAAGCGGCGCTGGACGCCTACAGGGGCCGGGTCGAGGACGAGCGCACGGGGGCGTCGCCGGAAGCCGAGGACAAGTACTGCCGGCTGATCGAACAGGTGGCCGAGGGGACGAAGCGGCTGAAGACGGTGGAGCCGACCTATGCCGACGGCCACCGCTGGCCCGACCCGCCGAGGCCGCCGCGCACGGTGTGGCGGCTGGCGGTCTCCTACTGGCGGATCGGCACGGCCGAGCGGCCGCTGGAGGCGCCACAGGCCCGCGCCGCGCGCAGGTCCGGGCGGACGCTGGAGCCGGAGGCCCTGCGGGCGATCGCCGAGACCCCGCTGCGGCCCACCAAGCCGCAGCAGCCGCTGGACATCGGCCTGTTCGAGGTGCGCCCGCCCGACGCACCCCATATTGTCATGCCTGATGAGTGACACCGTGAGTCTTGCTTCCTTTGGGGGCCATGCCCCCTCCCTCGACGACCTGGCCGAGATCGCCGAGCGCGCCTTCGCCGCCCTGCCGGACGGCTTCCGCAAGCTGGCCGGGGACGTGGTGTTCCGCGTCGACGACTTCCCCTCGGACGAGATCCTGGACGAGATGGAGATCCAGGACCCCTTCGAGCTGACCGGCCTCTATTCCGGCGTGAGCATCGCCCACCGGGGCGGGTTCGGCGCCGAGCCGGAGCCCAGCCGCATCTTCCTCTACCGCCGCCCGATCCTGGACGAATGGGCCGAGCGCGGCGACGTGACGCTGGAGGAGCTGGTCACCCACGTCCTGGTCCACGAGATCGGCCACCACTTCGGCCTCAGCGACCCGGACATCCACGCGATCGAGGCGGCGGCGGAGTAGCGCGACAAACCTGACGCCCCCGTCACGTTCTTGACTGAACACTGATCAGATCGCATGGTCCGCGCGACGAGTTGAGGAGCCCGCCCATGGCCGCCGACGGCAACATCACCAAGGACATCATCTACGACGCCGTCGCGCCCGACGACTTCGAGTCGATGCTGGAACTGGACCGCTACGGCAACCGCTCGACCGCGTTCGACAAGATCATCTCGGCGACCCACGACCACTTCTGGGATCCGCTCGACAAGAAGTACATCGACTTCGACGAGCCGTTCGACATGGAAAACACCATGATCCTCCCGGAGGAGATGGTGATCTCGCTGCAGACGGAATACGTCTCCAACGCCTTGAAAACCCAGAAGGACCGGGTGCGGTTCGTCAACCAGTTCACCCTGCGCACCTTCTCCTCGATCCTGCACGGCGAGCAGGGCGCGCTGAACCTGTCGGCCAGCCTCTGCCACGTGCTGAAGGACCAGGGCGCGCAGGAATACGCCGCCAACCAGACCCGCGAAGAGGCCCGTCACGTCACCGCCTTCGCCAAGTACATCAAGGCCCGCTGGGGCCGCCCGGTGGAATGCGGACCGACGCTGAAGGCGCTGCTGGTCGACATCATCGGCAGCCCCGAGGTCTACAAGAAGATCATCGGCATGCAGATGCTGGTGGAAGGCCTGGCGATGGGCGCCTTCGCCACCGTCTTCAAGCTGACCAACGACCCGCTGGCCAAGAAGCTGATGCAGCTGGTGATGACCGACGAGGCCTTCCACCACAAGTTCGGGAAGATCTGGGCCGACCGCACCATCCCGCACCTGACCGAGAAGGAGCACGAGGTCATCGAGCTCTGGGCCGCCCAGTGCTTCCAGACCCTGCTGTTCAACCTGGTGGGCCCGACCCAGCAGCGCAGCCTCTACGAGGAGTTCGGCCTCGACCCGGAGATCGTCATCGCCGAGCTGGGCAAGATGATCACTGACGAGACCCGCCGCGAGGGAATGAAGGAACAGGCCAACATCTTCCGCGTGCTGGTGAAGACCCTGCTGAACGCCGGCATCATCACCGACCGCACCAAGGCCTTCTACGCGATGTACGTCGACATTGAGGAGCTCCGCTCCGAGGGCGACAAGATGGTCGGCGACGAGATCGCCGAGGAAGGCATCAAGTTCCTCCAGGAGATCAACTTCGCCGACAAGGCCCGCCAGGTCCTGATCGCCGCGGAGTAGCTCCATCGAGGCGACCCTTAGAGCCTCCGCGAAAGCGGAGGCTCAGTCGTTTTCAGACCACGGACAGGACACAGAAACACACAGAAAGCCTGGGGTGTGGCAGGCTCGGTGTCTGAAGCGGCTCCGGCTTTCTGTGTGTTTCTGTGTCCTGTCCGTGGTTCCAATTCAGCGCCGCTTCGCGGCGTTGGGATTTGACGCCCCCCGCGTCACGCATGAAACTGATCGCCGTTCTCTGACGGAGACCGAGCGATGGCCGACGGCAACATCACCAAGGACGCCATGTATGGCGCGGTGGCTCCGGACGACTTCGAATCCATGCTGGAGCTGGACCGCTACGGCGCGCGGTCGAGCGCCTTCGACAAGATCATCTCGGCCACCCACGACCACTTCTGGGATCCGCTCGACAAGAAGTACATCGACTTCGACGCGCCCTGGGACATCAAGACCCAGGCGCTGATGCCCGAGGACCAGGTCGGGTTCCTGAAGCTGCCCTACGTGACCGAGACGCTGAGCGATCCGCTGCAGCGGGTGGCCTTCATCAACGACATGCAGCTGCGCAACTTCTCCTCGATCCTGCACGGCGAGCAGGGGGCGCTGAACCTGTCGGCCAGCCTGTGCCACGTGCTGCTGGACCAGGGCGCGCAGGAGTACGCCGCCAACCAGACCCGCGAGGAAGCCCGCCACGTCACCGCCTTCGCCAAGTATGTGAAGGCCCGCTGGGGCCGGCCGGTGGAGTGTGGCGCGGCGCTGAAGGCGCTGCTGATCGAGATCATCGAGACGCCGGAGGTCTACAAGAAGCTGATCGGCATGCAGATGCTGGTCGAGGGCCTGGCGATGGGCGCCTTCGCGCACGGCTTCAAATACAATCGCGACCCGCTGGCCCGGAAGCTGTTCCAGCTGGTGATGACCGACGAGGCCTTCCACCACAAGTTCGGGAAGATCTGGGCCGACCGCACCATCCCGCACCTGAACCAGGCCGAGCGTGACCAGGTCGAGGACTGGACCGCCCACTGCGCCCAGAAGCTGTTCTTCGACCGCGGCGCGCCCGACCAGATGGCGCAGATGTTCATCCCCTACGGCCTGGATCCGGAGCGGGTGACCGCCGACATCGTCGAGCGGCGCAAGGCGCGCGATCCGGCCAAGCGCATCACCAGCGACACCAACGTGTTCCGGGTGCTGATCAAGACTCTCCTGAAGGCCGGGCTGATCACGCAGCGCACGCGCAGCTTCTACGCGATGTACGTCGACCTCGAGGAACTGGCCGGCGAAGGCGACCGCATGATCGGCGACGATATCGCCGAGGACGGCATCCGGTTCCTGCAGGAGATCAACTTCAAGGACCGCGCGCGGGCGGTGTCGATCGCGGCGGAGTGAGCTGGGCCGTAACACTCCTGACGGACCTGTTCAGGGACTGGTCATCCGGGCCCTGCGTCCGTATGTAGCGCGCCCGGAGCCCCTGGGCGCCTTCATTTTGACGCCCAAGCTCGATATTGCACCGCAACATGATCCAGCGTTTCGCCCTCGCCGCGCTCGCGGCCTGCCTGATGCTTGCGCCCGTTTCCGGCACCCAGGCCGCGCCTGAGCCATCCAAGCGCATCGAGATCAACCAGATGATGGGCCGCTGGTACGAGGTCGCCCGCGTCCCGAACGCGCTGCAGCGCGGCTGCCAGGCCGGCGCGTCGGACTGGGCCCCGGCGGCCATCGGCTTCGCGGTCGTGCAGTCCTGCCACAAGGGCGCCCCGAACGGTCCCCTGGCGATCTGGAAGGCCAAGGCCGTCGTCGCCGATCCCGCCACCAACGCCAAGCTGCGCATGAGTTTCTTCGGCGGCGTCGTGACCCAGAACTACGTCGTGCTGGACCACCGGCCCGACCAGGGCTGGCTGGCGCTGGCCACCGCGGACGGCAAGTACCTGTGGCTGATGTCCAACCGGCCGACCCTGTCGGCGGCGGTGAAGAGCCAGGCCCTGGCCCGTATCCGCCAGCTGGGCTTCGACACCGGCCGCCTGGAATTCCCGCTGCCGATGGGCAGCTGAGGCGTTACCTCAAACGCGCGCGTCATCCCCCGGCCTGTTCGGGGGACCCTTCACACCGAGACCATCGGAAGGCCCGCGAGCGTCGATGCCGCGGACAATCGCGGCCTCACGTGCGGCAGAGGCATGGGTCCCCCGGACAAGCCGGGGGATGACGACGTGGTGGGGTGGCGCTTGAATTCGGAACGTACCCGGAACATGGTGGGCGGCATGGACGTCACCGTCGTCGCCGTCTCGCGCCCTGAGACCACCGCTTCCGTCACCCGCGGCGCCGCGCGCCTGCTGGGCGCGCTGGGCTATGCGCCGCTGGCCGAGGTCACCCTGCCGAACGGGCGGCGCGCCGACCTGATGGCGCTGGGGCCGAAAGGCGAGATCTTCATCGTCGAGGTGAAGTCGGGGATCGAGGATTTCCGGGTCGACGTGAAGTGGCCGGAGTACCGGCCCTACTGCGACGCCTTCGCCTTTGCCGTGGCGCCGGAGTTCCCGCGCGAGATCCTGCCCGAGGAGCCCGGCCTGATCATCGCCGACGGCTTCGGCGGCGCGGTCCTGCGCGAAGCGCCGGTCGCGCCGCTGGCCGGCGCGCGGCGCAAGGCGCTGACCCTGGCGTTCGCCCGGCTGGCAGCGCTGCGTGCGGGCGGGGTGATGGCGACGGAGCTTTAGCCGCCTCTCCCCCCGCGAAGCGGAGAGGGAGAGGGTAGGAGAGGGCGGCTCGGCAAACCGAGCCTCGCTCCCGGTCCATCAAGGGCCATGGGCTTTGGCTGAAGACAGAGCGGCGGCGGTAAGACCTGCGCCGCCCTCTCCCTACCCTCTCCCTCTTTTCGCCGCTGCGCGGCTCGGGGGAGAGGAGCTTAACGCGGCGCGCGCTTCGCCAGGATGCGCTGCAAGGTGCGGCGGTGCATGTTCAGCCGCCGAGCCGTTTCCGAGACGTTGTGGTTGCACAGCTCGTAGACGCGCTGGATGTGCTCCCATCGGACGCGGTCGGCGCTCATCGGGTTTTCCGGCGGGGCCGGCGCAGCGTCGCCCTTCGCCAGCAGGGCGCGGACCACGTCGTCGGCGTCGGCGGGCTTGGAGAGGTAGTCGACCGCTCCGGCCTTCACCGCCTGCACGGCCGTGGCGATGTTGCCGTAGCCGGTGAGCATGATGATCTTGGCGTCGGGGCGTGCGTCGCGCACGGCCTCGACCACCTTCAGGCCCGAACCGTCCTCCAGGCGCATGTCCAGCACGGCATAGGCCGGGGCGTGGCTGCGCACCGCCGCGATGGCCTCCTGCACGCTGCCGACCAGGGTCGGCT
>CBHTUE010000128.1:0-13167 GCA_966096115.1 uncultured Phenylobacterium sp. | reverse complement strand
GCGGACCCTACATGCTGCGGTACGCCATCCCGGACGACTTCGGCCTGCCCAAGACGGCGTTCAACTTCTGCACGTTCTGGCTCATTGAGGCGCTGCACCTCTCGGGTCGCACCGACGAGGCGCGCACGCTGTTCGAGGAGATGCTGGCGCGCCGCACTGCCGCGGGCCTCCTATCCGAGGACATCGCGCTCGATGGCCAGGAACTGTGGGGCAACTACCCCCAGACTTACTCGCTGGTGGGCCTGATCAACTGCGCGAACCTGCTCT
The DNA here is from genome assembly GCA_966096115.1 of uncultured Phenylobacterium sp. Taxonomy (GTDB): domain Bacteria; phylum Pseudomonadota; class Alphaproteobacteria; order Caulobacterales; family Caulobacteraceae; genus Phenylobacterium. Next base: position 12,900 of record CBHTUE010000128.1, on the reverse strand, counting down.
CCAGGAGCTGGCAGAGCATCCGCTAGATCGCCGGCGCCGCGGCCAGGCCTGGCGGTGGGCGAAGTGCGCGACCTGGGGGCGGTCGGCAGGATCAAAATCCCGCCCTGCGGCGTTATCTACGTGGCTGGGGGTGGGAGAGCCATGTCTGTCGAGGCGTCCATTCTGAACCTGCCAACTCCCTCGCCGCTGGTCCTCGCGGATTCGGCGCTCTTCCTCGACCTCGACGGCACGCTCGCGACCATCGCCGCGCGGCCGGACGACGTCCAGGCGGACCCTCGCCGGACACGCCTGCTGGAGCGCTTGGAGCGCGCCCTGGAGGGTCGGCTCGCGGTGGTCAGCGGGCGCACGCTCGCCGACATCGACCGCATCCTCGAGGGGCGCGTCACCTGCGTCGCCGCTGTGCACGGCCTGGTGCGCCGCGACTGCGATGGGACGGTGCACGGGCCCCAGCCGCATGGCGGCCTCCTGCAGGCGACGCGAGCCCTTCACACCTTCGCCGCCCGCGATCCCGGCCTGATCGTCGAGGAGAAAGGCGCCAGCGTCGCCCTGCATTTCCGCTTGGCGCGGAACCGCGCGGCCGAGGCGCGCGTGCTGACGCGCCGTCTTGCCGCGGAGACCGGTCTCGCCGTGCAGGACGGCGATATGGTCGAAGAACTGCGCACCCCCGGGCCCGACAAGGGCGACTCGATCCGCGCCTTCATGCAGACCGCGCGCTTCCAGGGCGCTCATCCCGTCTTCGCCGGAGATGACGCCACCGACGAGCACGGCTTCACGGAGGTGAATGCGCTGGGCGGCTTCGGGGTGCTGGTCGGTGGCGCTCGGCCCACCGCCGCCCGTTTCGGCCTGCGCGGCGTCAACGATCTGATGGCGTGGCTGGAGGCCGCCCGATGAGCCGCCTCATCGTCGTCTCCAACCGTGTCAGCCCGCCGTCCGGCGAGGGCGAAGAGAGCGTCGGCGGCCTGGCGATGGCGCTGGCTGCGGCGCTGCGCGAATACTCCGGTATCTGGTTCGGCTGGAGCGGCAAGACGACGCCGGAGTTCTCGGGCCAGCTCAACATCGAGACCGTCGGCGGCGTCACGGCGGCGACGGTCGATCTCGAGGAGATCGACCTCGAGGAGTACTACAACGGCTACGCCAACAAGACGCTGTGGCCGCTGTTCCACTATCGCATCGACCTGGCCGCCTTCGATCGTGCGTTCGGCGAGGGCTACAGCCGCGTCAACCGTCGGTTCGCCCAGACGCTCGCCCCGCTGATCGAGCCCGACGATGTCATCTGGGTGCACGACTACCATCTGATCCCCCTGGCCCGGGAGCTGCGGTCCTTAGGGGTGGAGAACCGGATCGGGTTCTTTCTCCACATCCCGTGGCCGGCGCATCAGGTGATGATCAACCTGCCGCGGCACCGACAGCTGGTGGAGGCGATGTTCGACTACGACTTGGTCGGCTTCCAGACGCCCGAGTACCAGCAGGCGTTCGAGGAATATGTCCTGTCCGAGGCCGACGGCGTCGTGGTGCGTCCGGGTTGCCTGAAGGGCTTCGGCCGCCTGCTCCAGGTAGGCGCCTTTCCGATCGGCATCGATGCGACGGACTTCGCCCGGATGGTGAAGACGGCGCGGGCGCGGCGGATGCGCGACCTGATGGCCGCCTGCACGGTGTTCCGCCACCTGATCGTAGGCGTCGACCGGCTGGACTATTCCAAGGGTCTGGAGGACCGGTTCCTCGGCTTTGAGCACTTCCTGCAGCAGAACCCCGACCTGCGCCGCGAGGTCCTGATGCTGCAGATCGCGCCGGTGAGCCGCGAGGCGGTCGAGGCCTACCAGGAGATCCGCAACCGGCTGGACGCGCTCTCTGGCCGCATCAACGGCGAGTTCGCCGACGTCGACTGGACCCCGTTCCGCTATGTGAACAAGAACTACCGCCGCGACGAACTGGCGGGCCTCTATCGTGCGGCCCGGGTCGGCATCGTGACGCCGCTGCGCGACGGCATGAACCTGGTGGCCAAGGAATACGTTGCCGCCCAGGACCCGGACGACCCCGGCGTGCTGATCCTGTCCCGCTTCGCCGGCGCAGCGCGGCAGATGCGCGAGGCCCTGCTGGTGAACCCCAACAGCCCGGAAGAGGTGGCAGACGCGCTGAAGCGCGCGCTCGCCATGGGCAAGCCGGAGCGTATCCGGCGCTGGCATTCGCTGTTCGAAGGCGTCCAGCGCGAGGACGTCACCGCCTGGCGCGACAGCTTCGTCGCCGCCCTGACCGGGACGCGGACCCAACTGCGGCCGGCCCTGGTGGTCTGACGCCTAGTCCGGCACGCGCCCGATGCGCACGACCGAGCCGCCCAGCGGCAGAGTGTAGAGGCTGCCGTCGTCGGCCAGGTCCCAGTCGCCGTGACGTGCGCCGTCCAGGCCGCGGATGAACAGCTGCCGGGCCATGGCGTTATCCGGCGAGGGCAGCAGGTGGTACAGCACCAGCAGCTTCACGCCGGCCTTGTTGGCCATGTCGGCCGCCTCGGTGGGCGCGATGTGGTAGCTCTGGATATCGCCCATGATGTGCTCGATGCGCGGCCGCTTCGCGTCGTGCGCGGCGGCCTTCATGGTGCGGATCATCTCGCGGTTCAGGGCCTCTGAGAGCAAGATGTCAGCGCCGCGCGCCGCGGTGGTCAGTGGTGCGTACTCGGTGGTGTCGCCGGTGACGACGGCCGAGCGGCCCCTGTAGTCGAAGCGATAGGCGTAGGCCGGATGGACCGGCGCGTGGTTGGTCTCGATGGCGGTGATCTTCAGCTTGCCGTCGTCGAACAGCACCGCGGTGCGCGGGCCGCTCGCCGGCATCGGGACGGGATAGGCCACCATCGTCCCGGTGGCGGGGGGCAGCAGGGCGGCCGTGTGGTGCGCCGTGCGATAGCCGCGATCCTGTGCATAGGCCTCGTTGAAGCCCGCCACGACCTGTTCGATACCCGGGCCGCCGTAGACGGCTAGGGCGGACGGCCGGCCTTGGACCCAAGTCTGCAGGTTGAGCTCGCCCAGGTCGCCGATGTGGTCGGAGTGGAAATGGGTGATCAGGACGCCCGCCACCTTGTCCAGGGGCACGCCCCACTCCAGCAGCGTCTCGGTGGACTCCGGTCCGGTGTCGACGATCCAGATCTTGCCGCCGGCGATCACCGCGACGCAGGCCTTGGCGCGCTTGGCGCTGGGCAGGGGCGCTGACGAGCCGCACACCGCCACGCGCAGGGCGTCGTCCTTCATCAGGGCGGAGTTGTCACGGGCCAGGTTCCGCTCGGCGAACCGGCTGAAGAGCGCGTCCTGGACCCGTGGCATGTGTAGCGCGCCAGCCATGAGGCCGGCGGTTAGCACCACTGCCCCGAGACCGAGCAGCAGCACCCACCCGAGGCGCGAGGGCTGCGTCTCGTCCCACGGCGTCATGGTCCGCACGTGCACCGCGATGGCGAGGACGCAGCCGATCTCCACCGGCAGCGTCGCGATGAGGCCCATCGGGCTGCCGGTGGCCGCCCAGCCGATCAGGCGGCCGACGACCGCCACGCTCAGCATCAGGGCTGCGGCGATCAGCAGCCATCGCCGCCGCGCATAGACGCCGCCGAGCGTCAGGCCCGACAGCGCGAGGAAGAGCCCGCCCAGATCCCCCCGCACGGTGGACAGGCCGGCCACGTCCAGCGCCTCGATGTTGAAGGCCTGGGCGAGCAGCTCGGGCGCGGCCCAGAACCCGACGCCGAGGAGGGCGAACAGTACGCCGTAGATCGTGAGGACGACCTTGGTGAAGCGCATGGTCATGGCTCCTGCGAGGGGTTCAACCGGCCGGGGAGGGGCCGGCGTAGATATCGGCGGCCGCGTTCCCGGCGATGGTATCGGCGGCCGTCGCGTCCACGCCGAGGCCCCGCAGCAGCCCGAAGGCGAGGTCTCGGGAGAGCGCGGCGGCCTTCGCGGGGTCGTCCTGGGTGAGCACCCGGCCGACCGCGATCTGCACGACGCCGACCGTCAGCAACACGCCGGCTTCCAGCGTCAGGCCGGCGAACCGCCCGCTCGAGAGTCCCGCCTGAACGTCGGCCCGCACGCCGGCGTTCATGGGCGCGTCCGGCACCGTCGCGCCCTGGAAGAGGCGGAGCTGGACGCGGACGCCGAGCGGATCCTCCATCGCCTGGCGGGCGAAGCCGCAGACGGCGCGGGCCACCCGCTCGGCCGGATCCGGCACGCCTGCGCCGAGGCGGGCCGCCAGCGCTTCCACGCCGGCGCGGGCGCGGTCGGCGAGTTCGCGGGCCAGCGCGTCCTTGTCGGGGAAGTGGTTGTAGAAGCTGCCCTTGGCGACGTCCGCCTCGGCGACGATGTCGTCGATGGTCACGCCGTCCACCGAGCGGGCGGCGAACAGGGTCGTGCCCGCCTGCAGCAGGGCGGCGCGGGTGCGCTGGCGACGTCGATCGACGCGTTGCGGGCTGGGTTCGCTCATGGGGCCGTGCTTCTTGACCAGATCGTCATTATTGTACTAATCGGTCAGAAACGCAAGCCGAGCCAGATGGAGATTTCGCGGATGACGCTACCGGTCGAGGTCTTCTGGTCGTTCCGCAGCCCCTATTCCTACCTGGCCACGCCGCGGCTGGCGGAGATCGCGGCGGCCTATGACGTCGATCTGCAGATCCGGCCGGTCTATCCGCTGGCTGTGCGGGTCGACGGCTTCTTCGAGCGGCAGGATCCGCGCTGGCCGATGTATGTGGTCCGCGACTGCTTCCGCACGGCCCAGATGCTGGGCATGCCGTTCGGCCCCCCGCGGCCTGATCCCATCGTCATGAACATGGCCACCCGCGAAATCGCCAAGGAGCAGCCGTACATCCAGCGCCTCACCCGGCTGGGCCAGGCGGCGGCCGAGCGGGGCAGGGGGCTGCCGTTCATCTGCGAGGTCAGCCGCACGATCTGGGGCGGCGAGACGCCGGGGTGGAACGAGGGCGACCACCTGGCCAAGGCCGCGGCCCGCGCCGGCCTGGATCTGGCCGAACTGGACGCCGCGATCGCCGCCGACCCGGACCGCTACGAAACCGCCATCCAGGCCAGTCACGACAGGATGGACGCCGTCGGCCACTGGGGCGTGCCCACCTTCGTCTTCAAGGACGAACCGTTCTTCGGCCAGGACCGGATCGAGACCCTGCTGTGGCGCCTGCGCCAGCACGGCCTGGCCGGAAAATGACGCCTTCCGGTTGCTGCGCCGTCCGCGCGAAATAATTTTTCGCGCAACCGGCGAGGGCGCTTGCGAAGCGCTGCCGTTGGGAGTGAAGTCGCCGCTCTTTGGGGGGACCGGGACGGCGCGATCGTGTGTCCCGAATTGCGTGGGGTGAGCGTCGTGCCGGGAGTGACAACGGCGATCACCACCTATGAGGCCCTCCTCAGCGGGTACACCTGGAACGGCATCGAGGTCTCCAACCGCCCGACCTTCCTCACCTATTCCTTCGACACGGTGGCGTCGCCCTCCGCCGGCCCGACCGATGCCTTCCTGGCGAGCTTCCAGCCCCTCGGCGCGGCCGAACAGGCCATGGCCCGCGATGCGCTGAAGGCCTGGGGCGACGCCAGCGGCCTCACCTTCTTCGAGGTCCCCGCCGGTCAGGGCGATATCCGCTTCGGAACCTACGACTTCCGCCTGGGCCCGGCCGAGATCGAGGAGGAGCACGGCTTCGGTCTCCCTCCGTTCGTCTTCGACTACCCGGACGGCGCCGTCGAGGACGACATCGGCGGCGATATTTTTCTCGATATCGGCCACGTGACCCTGCCCGCGCTGCTGCAGCAGGTCGGGGCGGCGCTGGGCCTGAAGGCGCCCTCCGACGGGACGCCCACGCTCGACAGTTCCGTGGACGACCACGCCCACACAGTCATGAGTCTGAACGACGCTGGGCCGGCGCCCACCGGCCTTGGGCCGCTGGACGTCGCCGCCGTCCAGTTCCTCTACGGACAGCCCACCGCCGACGGGACCCAGGTGGCGAGTTGGTCGTGGGACGCGGGCCTGCGGCAACTCACCCAGACGGGCGGGGCCGGCAACGACGACATCGCCGGCGTCGCCACAGCCGACCGGATCAGCGCGGGCGCCGGCGACGACTATGTGATGGGCCGCGCCGGCGAGGACCGGATCGACGGCGAGGACGGGGCCGACACGCTGGCGGGCGGCGATGGCCGTGACACCCTCAGCGGCGGCGCGGGCTCCGACGTCCTCGACGGCGACGACGGCGACGACACCATGGCCGGGGGCGATGGCGACGATGAACTCTGGGGCTTCGCCGGCGCGGACACCCTGAGCGGCGACGGGGGCAATGACACCCTGCACGCCGGCCTGGGCGTCGACCGGCTCTCGGGGGGCGCGGGCAACGACACGTTCATCGTGATCGGCGGCTCGACCATCGTCGACGGCGGCGACGGCTATGACGAGCTGTGGCTGGTCCCGATCTCGTCGGCGAGCGCCAGCCTGAGCTATGCCAGCTTCACCTCCGCCGGCGGCGCGTTCACCGGCATCGAGGCCACGGTCATGTTCGGCGACGTCAATGCCGACACCCTGACGGGCGGCGACCTGCCGGACAGCCTGGTGGGCGGCTCGGGCGCCGATTCCATGGTGGGCGGCGGGGCCGACGACGAGCTGTTCGGCGACAGCGGGGCCGACACCCTGGCGGGCGGCGACGGGGCCGACTACCTCGAGGGCTCCAGCGGCGACGACGTCCTGTTGCCCGGCCAGGGCGCCGACGAGATCAACGGCGGCACGGGAAGCGACACTGTCGACTTCACCGGCGAGTCCGAGGCGCTGAATCTGGTCATCAACACCTCTCGCTTCACGAACGCCGGGGTGGAGACGATGTTCGGGGTCGAGAACGTCGTCGGCACGGCCCTCAGCGACAACATCTTCGGCGACCTCGGGCCCAACCGCCTGTTCGGCGGCGGCGGCGACGACACCATCGGCGGGGCGGACGGAGTCAACTACCTGCGCGGCGACGACGGCTCGGACAGCTTGCTGGGCGGGACCGGGTTCGACGACGCCAACGGCAACATGGGCAGCGACACGGTCTCGACGGGGGCGGGCGAGGACTACTGCGTCGGCGGCAAGGACTCCGACAGCCTGTCGGGCGGCGCGGACTACGACCTGGTCTACGGCAACCTCGGGAACGACACCTGCAACGGCGACGACGGCAACGACATCGTCCGCGGCGGTCAGGACAACGACGTGGTCAACGGCGGAAACGGCGACGACTTCGTGTCTGGCGACAAGGGCGACGACACCATGACCGGTGGGGCCGGCGCCGACGTCTTCCACACCTTTGGCGACGCCGGGATCGACCGCGTGACGGACTTCAACCTGGCCCAGGGCGACCGGGTGCAGCTTGACCCCGGCACCCAGTTCACCGTGAGCCAGGCTGGGGCGGACACGGTGATCAACATGACCGGCGGCGGCCAGATGATCCTGGTGGGCGTCTCGATGAGCACACTGACTGGCGCCTGGATCTTCGGCGCCTGACGACTTTCAACGGGACGCGTTTCGATGGCTTATCCGACGCTGGACTACCTGACCGACCTGTCGCTTTCGCAGCGGTCGGCGGCGAGGCCGCTGCCGTTCACGGTCGCTGCGGCCAACACGGCCGGCTGGGAGAACATCGTGTTCGAGTTCCGCTCGGACGACTCCGCCAGCTTCAGCGACGTCTACCGGATGACCTTCGTACAGGGGGCGTCGTACTCGATCCTCTCGAGCAGCTTCTTCGATCCCTACCAGATCATCATCTACGACGAGGACGGTAACGCCGTCGCGGCGAGCCCGCCGGAGACGGCTCTCGAAGAGGCCACGGGCGGCTCCGATTTTCTCTACAACTTCATCGCCCCCTATTCGGGCGTCTTCTACGTGGACGCCGGCTGGCACCAGGGCTCCTTCACGAAGACGGTGATGTTGACCGTGTCCGAGGACCTGAAGATGCTCCCGGGCTTCACCGGCAACGACTATCTGATCGGAAGCTCCGTCTTCGCCGGCACGGGCAACGACAGTGTCGTCGGCACGGCGGGCGCTGATTATCTCCGGGGTGATGAAGGCGACGACGTCATCAACGGCGCTGACGGAAACGACGACATCAACGGCAACATGGGCGCCGACACAGCCAGCGGCGGTGCCGGCGACGACTGGGTGGTTGGCGGCAAGGACAACGACAGTCTGAAGGGCGAGCAGGGCGACGACGTCGTGCTGGGCAACATCGGCAACGATACGTGCGAAGGCGGCGCCGGCAACGATGTCGTCCGGGGCGGCCAGGACAACGACCTGGTGCTGGGCGGATCCGGCAATGACTTCGTGTCCGGCGACAAGGGCTCGGACACCATGACGGGCGGCGACGGCGCCGACCTGTTCCACACCTTCGGCGATGCTGGGATCGACCGGGTGACGGATTTCCACCTGTCGGAAGGCGATCGAGTGATGCTGGACCCGGGCACGCAGTTCACGGTCAGCCAGTCCGGGGCGGACACGGTGATCAACATGACCGGCGGCGGCCAGATGATCCTGGTGGGCGTCTCGATGAGCACCCTGACCGGGAACTGGATCTTCGGCGCCTAGGCGAACCGCTTGACCGAGCGTCCCGCTGCGCCTAGCGGCGAGGGATGGCGCGCGCGGATGGACAGTCTGGCGGAACGCTCCGCGGCCGCAGGCCGAAGGGGCAGGGGCCGGACCTGCGCCAGTCGATCCTGGACGCCGCCGAGGGCCTGTTCTCGCGGCACGGCTTCCACGGCGTCACCGTGCGCCAGGTGGCGGCCGAGGCCGGGGTCGATACCGCCCTGATCCACTACTATTTCGGCGCCAAGCGCGAACTGTTCGATCACGTCTTCGCCCGCCGCGCCGAGATCCTGAACACCGCGCGCCTGGAGGCGATGGCCGCCTATCAGGCCGATCATGCCGGCGCCCTGGACCCCGAAGGGATCATCGAGGCCTTCATCGGCCCGCTGATCGACCTCAGCCTGACCGGCGACCCGGGCTGGAAGAACTACTTCCGCCTCGTGGCCCTGGTGAACAACACCCCGGCGTGGGGCGGCGAGACCATGAGCCGCTTCTTCGACCCGGTGGTGCGCCGGCTGATCGAGGCGCTGAAGGCCGCCCTGCCGCAGGCGCAGGAGCGCGACCTGTACTGGTGCTACCAGTTCCTCACCGGCGCGATGATGCTGACCCTGTCCGAAACCGGCCGCATCGATCATCTGTCGGGCGACCTCTGCCGCTCGACCGACCTGGAGGCCGTCCGCGCCCGCCTCTACGCCTGGTGTGCGGCGGGCCTGCGTGAGGTCGTCGCCCGCGGCGCATGACGGTGTTCGCTGCGGCGCAACATGAAGGCTCGATGTCGGAAATGTGACGCTCGCCCTGGGGGCGCGGCCGTAACGGGCCCGCTCACATGACATTTCACTCACATATGAAATTGTGACTTGCGTGCAGTGCAGCAAAGGCCCATAACGGTCTTGCCCTTTTGGGCGTTTCCTCCCTAATGACTTGGCCGCGCCTTCGGGTGCGGCCTTTTTTTGGCCTGTGCACCACCACCCCGGCGTTGACAGAACGCCTTTCAGGTACCGATCCTTCGATAAGAGCCGGCCGCCCGTTCCGGGATAAGGCCGTCCGGGAGGGTCTGCCCGTGGCCGATGACGCCAAGCCCGTCGAAGGCGCGCCTGCATCGCGTCCCATCCGTGGCCCCCAGCCGCTGCCGCCCAGCGCCCGGCCGCAGGAACACTACGACGCCATCAAGGCCAAGTTCGCCGCCGAGCGCGACCTGCGCCTGGCCTACCGGCCGGAGGGCACCGCCCAGTTCACCTCTGAACTGACCGGCGAGCTGGCGAAGTACGCCGTCAATCCGCACACCGAGGTCGCGCCGCCGCGCGAACCGATCAACGACCACGTCGAGGTGCTGTTCATCGGTGGTGGGTTCTCGGCGCTGCTGACCGCCGCGCGGCTGCGCGAGCGGGGCGTGGAGAGCATCCGCATCGTCGAGCGCGGCTCGGACGTGGGCGGCACCTGGTACTGGAACCGCTATCCGGGCGCGGCCTGCGACGTGCCGGCGGTCGACTACCTGCCGCTGCTGGACGAGATGGGCTACGTGCCGTCGCGCTTCTATGCGCCGGGGCCGGAGATCTTCGCCCACTGCCAGGCGATCGCCCGGCGCTACGACCTCTACGACTTGGCGATCTTCCACACGACCATCACGTCTACGACCTGGGACGACGAGGCCAAGGTCTGGCGGCTGGAAACCGACCGGGGCGACTCGCTGACGGCGAAGTTCGTGATCTGCGCCAACGGCACGCTGTCGAAGCCCAAGCTCAGCAAGATAGCCGGGCTGGAGACCTTCGCCGGCCACGCCTTCCACTCGTCCCGCTGGGACTTCGGCTACACCGGCGACGACCTGTCGAAGCTGGCCGACAAGACGGTCGGCATCATCGGCACCGGCGCCTCGGCCGTGCAGATCATCCCGCGGGTCGCCAAGGCCGCGAAGCAGCTCTACGTCTTCCAGCGCACGCCCAGCGCCATCGACATCCGCAACGACCGGCCCACCGATCCGGAATGGGCGGCCCGCCTGCAGCCCGGCTGGCAGCAGGCCCGACGCGAGAAGCACCTGCGCGGCAAACCGCTCACCGAGGAGCAGAAGGCCGAACTGGCCGCGCTCAGCCGCGAGGAGAAGATCCGCCGGCAGGAGAACGGCAATATCGACCACATGATGCGCATCCATCGCCGCATCGAGGAGGTCGTTGAGGACCCCAAGACCGCGGAGTCGCTGAAGCCCTGGTACATGTTCATGTGCAAGCGACCCTGCTTCGATGACGAGTACCTGCCGGCCTTCAATCGGCCCAACGTGAAGCTGGTCGATACCCACGGCGTCGGGATCACTGAGATCGCGCCGCAGGGCCCGGTCTTCGAGGGCCAGACCTATCCTGTGGATGTCCTGATCTACGCCACCGGCTTCGAGGTCCAGAAGACCGGCATCTACAATCAGATCCGCGGGCTGGGCGGCGTCGAACTGAACGAGCGCTATGCGCAGGAGGGCATCCGCACCCTCCTGGGCGTGCACAGCCACGGCTTCCCGAACCTGTTTATCATGGGCGGCTACCAGGCCAGCTTCCAGTTCAACCTGACGTTCATGCTGCAGACCCAGGGCGACCACATCGCCGAGTGCATCAAGCTGGCCCGCGAGAAGGGCGCAGCGACGATCGACGTGAAGCCGGACACCGAGGAATGGTGGGTCCAGGAGGTCATCGCCCACCGCGGCAAGACCAGCCGCAACGCCGATTGCACGCCGGGCTATTACAACTTCGAGGGCGAGTTCAACCGGCGGCAAGACGGCAACTACAACGGCGGCTTCCTGCAGTATTTCACGCATATGAGCGACATTCGCGGCGCGCTGGAGAGCCATTTCGACTTTAGCTAAGGGCCCGGCCGCGAAATTTCCGGCCAAGCTGGAACCCATTGGCCTACATGCCGTTTCTCCCAGCGGGCGGGGTGTGGCTGGCGCTGACGCGCATCGCATCCCTCCGACCGTGCCAAGCACACCCGAGGGGGAACCATGCCTGCCGCTGCGAAGACGCTTGCCTCGAAGTCCCCTGCCAAGACCGCGGCGAAGCGCCCAGCGCCGGATGTCGACACCACCCAGTTGCTGGCCGCGCTGCGGGCCTTTCGGCGCGGCGACTTCTCGGTGCGCCTGCCGCGCTCGACCGGCGTCGCGGGCGAGATCGCCGAGGCCTTCAACGAGGTCGTCGAGCTCAACGACCGGATGAGCAAGGAGTTCGACCGGCTGGGCGACACGGTGGGCCGCCAGGGCAAGATCAGCCACCGCGCCAAGCTGCCGGCGGCGCAGGGCTCCTGGGCCGCCTCGGTCGACGCGGTGAACACCCTGATCACCGACATGATCCACCCCACCGCCGAAATGGCCCGCGTGATCGGCGCGGTCGCCAAGGGCGACCTGGGCCAGACAATGGACATGGAGAACGAGGAACGCCCGCTGCGCGGCGAATTCCTGCGCATCGGCAAGGTGGTGAACACCATGGTGGGCCAGCTGGGCTCGTTCGCCGCCGAAGTGACCCGCGTGGCGCGCGAAGTCGGCACGGAGGGCAAGCTGGGCGGCCAGGCGCAGGTGAAGGGCGTGACCGGCGCCTGGAAGGACCTTACCGACAATGTGAACTTCATGGCCGCCAACCTGACCGGCCAGGTGCGGAACATCGCCGAGGTGACCACCGCCGTCGCGAACGGCGACCTTTCCCGCAAGATCACCGTGGACGTGAAGGGCGAGGTTCTGGAGCTGAAGAACACCATCAACACGATGGTGGACCAGCTGAACGCCTTCTCCTCGGAAGTGACGCGCGTGGCGCGGGAAGTCGGCACGGAAGGCAAGCTGGGCGGCCAGGCGCAGGTGAAGGGCGTGACCGGCGCCTGGAAGGACCTGACCGACAACGTGAACCTGATGGCCGGCAACCTGACCGGCCAGGTGCGGAACATCGCCGACGTGACCACCGCCGTGGCCCGCGGCGACCTGTCGAAGAAGATCACCGTGGAGGTCCGCGGCGAGATCCTGGAGCTGAAGAACACCATCAACACGATGGTGGACCAGCTGAACGCCTTCTCGTCGGAAGTGACCCGGGTGGCGCGGGAAGTGGGCACCGAGGGCAAGCTGGGCGGCCAGGCGCGGGTCGAGGGCGTCACCGGCGCCTGGAAGGACCTGACCGACAACGTGAACTTCATGGCCGCCAACCTGACGGGCCAGGTGCGGAACATCGCCGAGGTGACCACCGCCGTCGCCAACGGCGACCTGTCGAAGAAGATCACCGTCGACGTGCGCGGCGAGATCCTGCAGCTGAAAGACACGATCAACACGATGGTCGATCAGCTCAACGGCTTCGCCGGCGAAGTGACGCGCGTGGCGCGCGAAGTCGGCAC
>CBHTUE010000127.1:0-13238 GCA_966096115.1 uncultured Phenylobacterium sp. | reverse complement strand
GCCTGTTTGACGGGACCGCCATGGGCCTCTTTACCCGCACCCATTTGTGGGGGGGGGGGTTTTGCCGCCCCGCGCCCTTCCTGTATGTTCCTATCGCTTTCCGGGATTCCCTCATGGCCGCAGCCGTCTTTTCCGAAGAACAAGAGGGGCCTCGCTTCAAACGCATCCTCCTGAAGCTGTCGGGGGAGGCGGGTGTCGGAGGGGACAGTTTCGGGATCGACCCCAAGACCCTGGCCGCCGTCTCCGAGGAGATCGCCCAGGTGGTGCAGGCGGGCATCCAGGTGGCCGTGGTAGTCGGTGGCGGCAACATCTTCCGCGGCGCCGCCCTGGCCGAGGCCGGGATGGAACGGGCCAGCGCCGACTACATGGGCATGCTGGCGACGGTAATGAACGCGCTCGCGCTGCAGGCCTCGCTGGAGAAGATCGGGATATTCACCCGCGTGCAGTCGGCGATCCCGATGGACGCGGTCTGCGAGCCCTACATCCGCCGCCGGGCGCTGCGGCACCTGGAAAAGGGCCGGGTGGTGATCTTCGCCGGCGGCCTGGGGGCGCCGTTCTTCACGACGGACACGCCGGCGGCCCTGCGCTCGGCCGAGATGGGCTGCGACGCGCTCTTCAAGGGCACCAGCGTCGACGGGGTCTATTCGGCCGACCCGAAGAAGGACTCGACGGCCACCCGCTACGACACCCTGAGCTATCAGGACGTGCTGGCGAAGAACCTGAAGGTCATGGACGCCTCGGCCGTGTCGCTGATGCGCGACAACCACATCCCGATCGTGGTGTTCAACATCCGCGAACGGGGCAACCTGCTGAAAGTGCTGAAGGGCGAAGGGGTCTTCACGACCATCGCCTGAGGCCTAAACTCTCGCACCAAAGCCTCTGGCTTTGATTCAGACAATTGGAGCGTGATCACGCTCCGGCGACCTCAAGGACGGAGACGCCGCAAATGGCCACGACCGAGAAGCCCGTGCTTTCCAAGTACAAGGACCGGATGGACAAGGCCGTCTCGGCCCTGGCCGACGAGTTCGCCTCGCTGCGGACGGGACGGGCCAACGCCCACCTGCTCGACCAGATCCGCGTGGACGCCTACGGCTCGCAGGTGCCGATCAACCAGGTGGGGGCGGTCAGCGTCCCGGAACCGCGGATGTTGACGGTCCAGGTCTGGGATCGCGGCTTGGTGGTCTCGGTGGAAAAAGCCATCCGGGCGTCCGACCTCGGTCTCAACCCTGTCGTGGATGGCTCGACCCTGCGACTGCCGATCCCGCCGCTGACCGAGGAACGGCGCAAGGACCTGGCCAAGCTGGCCGGGAAGTACGCCGAACAGCAGAAGGTGGCCGTACGCAACGTGCGCCGCGACGCCAACGAGGACTGCCGCAAGGCCAAGAAGGACGGCGTCATCGGCGAGGACGAAGAGAAGCGGATGGAAGCGGAAGTGCAGAAGATCACCGACGAAGCCATCAAGCGCGTGGACGAAGCCTTGAAAACAAAAGAACAAGAGATCATGCACGTCTGACCGCTCGCAGGATTTGAAGCTTACCCATGGCCGCCGCCGATCAGCCACCGTTGCCGGGCGCGTCCACGTCAGAAGGGCCGCGCCCGCTGCACGTGGCGATCGTCATGGACGGCAACGGCCGCTGGGCCAAGCAGCGCGGGCTGCCCCGGTCGCTGGGCCACCGGGCCGGGGTCGAGGCCCTGAAGCGCACGGTCTCGGCGGCTCCTAAGCTGGGGATCGGCTGGCTGACCGTGTTCGGCTTCTCCACCGAGAACTGGAGCCGGCCGGCCGCCGAGGTCGCGGAACTGATGGCGCTGCCGAAGCGCTACTTCGAGAGCGACATCGCGAGACTCGAGCGCGAAGGGGTTCGCGTGAGGGTCATTGGACGCCGTGAAGGCCTTTCGAACGAGCTGGTGCAACTGGTGGAAGGCGCGCAGGCGCGGACCGACCACAACCGCGCCTTCAACCTCAACATCGCCTTCAACTACGGCGGCCAGGCCGACATCACCGATGCGGCGCGCGCGTTCGCCGAAGACGTGGCGGCCGGGCGGCGCACGCCGGCCGACCTGGACGAAACCCTGTTCGGCAGCCTGCTGGTGACCGCCGGGTCGCCCCCACCGGACGTGATCGTGCGGCCCTCGGGCGAGCAGCGGCTCTCCAACTTCCTGCTCTGGGAAGCGGCCTATGCGGAACTGGTGTTCCAGGACGTGCTCTGGCCGGACTATGGCGAAGAGCACCTGAAGGCGGCCCTGGCTGTCTTTGCCAAGCGGGACAGACGCTATGGCGCAGTCGTTGCCGATGACGTCCTCGCCGCCGGCTAAGCGGTTCGATTGGTCCAACCTCGGCCTGCGCGTCGCGTCGGCCGTGGTGATTGGGCCTGCCGCGCTGGCCGCGGCCTGGTTCGGGGGCTGGCCGTATCTGGTCCTGATCGCGATCGGTGTGGCGATGCTGGCCATCGAGTGGGGCGGCATGAGCGCCCCGGTCTCGCCAACCCGGGTGGCCGCGGCGGTGGCGGCGGGTGTTCTGGTCGCCGTTTTCGTGGGTTATCGCGGTGACTTCGAGTGGGCCTGGGGCGCCATCGTGCTGGCTTCGGCTGCTGCGGCGGTGATTGCCCGCGGCGTGGCGGAGCGGCCGGCGGACGCGGCCTATGGCGTCCTCTACATCGCGCCCGCCGCCTTGTGCCTGGTCTGGCTGCGGGACACCCACCAGGGGAACTGGTGGCTGATGATGCTGTTCGCGGCCACCTGGGCGGCGGACATCGGCGCCTTCGCCGTGGGCTCGATCCTGAAGGGGCCGAAGCTGTGGCCCCGCTTTTCGCCCAACAAGACCTGGTCGGGCTTCTTCGGCGGCCTCGCGGCCGCCACGCTGGCGGCGGTGGGCGTCGAGACCCTGCCCGATATCTTGCAGATGTATTTCCCCAACGTGCTGGCCGGTCTGCGGCCGTTCCAGCTCAACGTCTGGGCCGCGGCGTCCATCGGCCTGGCGGTCGGATTGGCGACGATGGCGGGCGACCTGTGGGAATCCGCCCTCAAGCGCAGATTCGGCGTAAAAGACTCGGGCGACCTGATCCCCGGGCACGGCGGACTGCTCGACCGGGTGGATGGCCTGATGTTTGCTGTGGTGGTGATGGCCGCGCTGCGGCTCGCCAATCATTTGGGATGGGGACATTGAACCTGCCGCGCAAGGTCAGCGTCCTGGGCTCGACCGGCTCGATCGGGGTCTCGACCCTGGACCTGTTCGAGCAGGCCGGCGTCGAACTGGAGGTCGTGGGCCTCACGGCGGGCAAGAATGTCGTGCGGCTGGCCGAACAGGCGCTGCGCTGGCGCCCGCAGGTGGCGGTGATCGAGGACGAGAGCCTGTTGCCGGAGCTGCGCCAGCGGCTTGCGGGCTCCGGGATCGGGACGGCGGCCGGGTCAGGCGCGGTGCGCGACGTGGCCGCCGCCGACGCCCAATGGGTGATGTCGGCCATCGTCGGCTTCGCGGGCCTCGCGCCCACCCTGGCAGCGGCCAAGGCGGGGGCGATCATCGCGTTGGCGAACAAGGAGAGCCTGGTGTGCGCCGGGCCCTCGCTGCTGCGGACGGCCAAGCTGGCGGGCGGGGCGGTGATCCCGGTCGATTCGGAACACTCGGCGATCTTCCAGGTGCTGGACCCGGCGATCGCGGCCCAGGTCTCGCGGCTGATCCTGACCTCGTCCGGCGGCCCGTTCCGCGATGCGACGCGGGCGCAGATGGCGGCGGCGACCCGCGAGCAGGCGCTGGCGCATCCGAACTTCTCGATGGGCGCCAAGATTTCGATCGATTCCGCGACGATGATGAACAAGGGACTAGAGGTTATCGAGGCCGCATACCTGTTCTCCATGCCCCCCGAGCGGATCGAGGTTCTGGTCCATCCGCAGCAGATCATCCATTCGCTGGTCGAGTACGCCGACGGCTCGACCCTGGCGCAGCTGGGGCCGCCCGACATGCGGCCGCCGATCGCCTGCGCCTTCGCCTGGCCCGACCGGCTGCCGTGGCCGGCGCCTAAGCTCGACCTGGTGACGGCGGGTCCGCTTACCTTCCAGCATCCCGATCCCCAGAAGTTCCCGGCGCTCTCCATCGCCAAGCAGGCGCTGGCCGCGGGCGGCCAGGCCCCGGCGGCGATGAATGCGGCCAACGAGCGCGCCGTCTCGGCTTTCCTTGACCGGCGCATCCGCTTTCTGGATATCCCTGACGTGGTGGCGGAGACTCTCGAACGCATGGACGGCCGCGCAAGCTACTCCACGGGGAGTGATCCCGTGGAAAGCGCCCGAAACACCGACGCCGAGGCTCGGCGCGTGGCGGATGAGGTCGTGATCGGCCTCGCCGCCGCCTGAGGAGACCGAACGCTACATGGCCATCCTGCAGAACGTCGTGCTCTACATCGTGCCCTTCATCCTGGTGTTGGGGGTGGTGATCACCATCCACGAGCTGGGACACTTCTGGGCTGCGCGCCTGCTCGGCACGAAGATCGACCGGTTCTCGATCGGCATGGGCTCGGCCATCGCCCAATGGCGCGACAAGCACGGCGTCGACTGGCGTCTCGGCTGGGCGCCGATCGGCGGCTATGTGCGCTTCGCGGGCGACGAGAACGCCGCCAGCATCCCCGACGCTGACGACCTGGAGGCTATGCGCCGCGACCTGATCGACCAGGGCCGGGGCGCGGAGATCACGCGCTACTTCCACTTCAAGCCGATCTGGGAGCGGGCGCTGATCGTCGCCGCCGGACCGGTGTCGAACTTCGTGCTGGCGATCACCATCTTTGCGGGCCTGCTGCTGGTCCTGGGCCAGCCGATCGGCTCGACGCGAATCGATCGCGTGATCCCGGGCAGCCCGGCCGAAAAGGCCGGCTTCCGGCCCGGCGACGAGGTGCTGACCGCCAACGGGCACAAGGTCGACAGCTTCCGCGAGATCACCAACTACGTGATCCTGAGCTCTGACACGCCGGTCACCTTCGAGGTCAAGCGCGGCGCGGAGCAGTTGACGCTGGTCGGCACCCCGCGACGCGTCATCATCAAGGACCAGCTGGGCCATCCGCAGAAGCTGGGCCAGTTGGGGATCGAGCAGAACCCGCCGAAGCCCGGCCAGGCGATGGTGCGCCGGGTCTCCCTGCCCGAGGCCGTCGTCGGCGGGACCCAGCGGGCCTACGGGACCATCACCACGACCCTGACCTATATCGGCCGCCTGCTTACCGGCCGCGAGAACGCCGACCAGCTGGCCGGGCCGCTGGGCATGGCGCAGCTGGCGGGCGACCTGGCGCAGAAGACGGCTGACGTTTCGCCGGACATCCCGTCGTTCCTGCTGAACCTGCTGATCACCAATCTGGAGCTGATCGGCATCATCTCGGTGGGCGTGGGCTTCATGAACCTGCTGCCGGTTCCGGTGCTGGATGGCGGCCACCTGTTGTTTTACGGATACGAAGCCGTGACCCGGCGCCCTCTTGCCGCCAAGGTTCAGGCGGCAGGGTACCGCGTGGGCCTTGCACTCGTTCTCGGATTGATGTTGTTCGCGACCTGGAACGACTTGCAGCGCCTGCGTGTGTTCAACCTGTTCGGTCGCCTATTCTCCTAGGCCCTTACGCCCCTCCAACGGCTGATTCGATGTTTCAAACCCGCGCTTCCCGCGCCGCGCTTGCTTCCGGCCTTGCCCTGCTTCTGGGGTCAGCCGCCGTCGTTACGCCAACGCTGGCCCAGGCCCAGGTGGGGCAGGGCGGCGTGATCCAGCGGATCCTGGTGCAGGGCAACGAACGGATCGAGCAGTCGACCGTCATCTCCTACCTGCCGGTGTCGATCGGCGAGACGATCGATTCGGCGAAGGCCGACCTGGCGGTGAAGGCGTTGTACCGCACCGACCTGTTCTCCGACGTGACGGTCGCCTACCAGAACGGCGACATGATCGTCACCGTGGTCGAGAACCCGATCATCAACCGGGTGATCTTCGAGGGGAACCACGGGCTGAAGGAAGACAAGCTGCGCGACGAGGTGAGCGTACGGCCCCGCGGCATCTTCACCCGCTCCAAGGTGCAGGGCGACGTCTCGCGGATCGTGGAACTCTATCGGCGCTCGGGCCGCATCTCGGCCAATGTGACGCCGCAGATCATCGAACTGCCCCAGAAGCGCGTGGACCTGATCTTCAAGATCGATGAAGGGCCGAAGAGCGGCATCCTCTCGGTCAACTTCCTGGGCAACAAGGCCTTCTCCGACAACGACCTGCGCGATGTGGTCGTGACCGAGGAGACCCACTGGTACAAATTCTTCTCGACCAACGCGAACTACGACCCCGACCGGCTCGAGTACGACAAGGAACAGCTGCGCAAGCACTATCGCAACCGCGGCTACTACGACTTCCGGGTCTCGTCCGCCGTCGCCGAGCTGGCGCCCGACAAGAACGGCTTCGTCCTCACCTACACGATCGACGAGGGGCCGAAGTACAAGTTCGGCAAGGTCGCGGTCGAGACCACGCTGCAGAAGCTGGACAAGACGGTCCTGGAGTCCCTGGTCCCGATCCACACCGGCGAGACGTATCAGGACGAGCACATTGAGCAGGCGACCGACGCCCTGACCTTTGCCGCCGGTGCGGCAGGCTTCGCCTTCGTGGACGTGCGGCCGAAGTACGTGCCGAACCGTGAGAAGGGCGTCGTGGACGTGACCTTCCAGGTCAACGAAGGCCCGCGCGTCTACGTCGACCGCATCGACGTGGTCGGCAACACCCAGACCCTGGACTACGTGATCCGCCGCGAGATGAGCGTGGTCGAGGGTGACGCCTACAACCGCGCCCTGGTGGACCGGTCCAAGCGCCAGATCCGCGCCCTGGGCTTCTTCAAGAACGTCGACATCGCCGAGGTGCCGGGCTCGGCGCCCGACCGCACGGCCCTGCAGGTGAAGGTCGAGGAGCAGCCGACTGGCGAACTCAGCTTCAGCGCCGGCTACTCGTCAGTGGACAAGCTGGTGCTGGACCTGGGCATCACCCAGCGCAACTTCCGCGGCCGCGGCCAGGACGTCCGCGCGCGGGTGTCGGTGGGCTCGCTGCGCCAGCAGCTGGACTTCTCGTTCACCGAGCCGCGGTTCACCGGGCGCGACGTGGCCGCCGGGGTCGACATCTACGGCTACCGCTACGACCTGTCGGACTTCTCGGCCTACAAGACCACGACGTTCGGCACGACGCTGCGGGCCAGCTTCCCGCTCAGCATCGATAGCCGTGGGGCCCTGCGCTACACCCTGCGCCAGGACGACATCCAGATCAGCGGCCTGTCCTGCAACGCCGCGGCCAACGGCGGCTTCGTGCTGTCGTCGGCGCTGTGCGACCAGGTCGGCAAGCGGCTGACATCGTCGATCGGCTACGGCGCGCGGATCGACCGCCGCAACGACTACCTGAACCCGACGCGGGGCTGGTACGTCGACTTCAACCAGGACGTCGCGGGCCTGGGCGGCGACGTGAACTACGTGCGCACCGACCTCGAGGCGGGCTTCGCGCACGGGTTCACCAAGGACCTGATCTTCACGATCACCGGCTACACAGGCTACGTCACCGGCTGGGCTGGCGACGACGTGCGGATCAACGACCGCTACTACAAAGGCGGCCTGGACTTCCGCGGCTTCGAGACCGCCGGCATCGGTCCGCGCGACGTCTCCGGCCTGCGCGGCGACGCTCTGGGCGGCAAGGCCTACGCCATCGGCACGGTCGAGCTGACCGTGCCCACGTTCCTGCCCGACCAGTACGGCATCAAGGCCGCCCTGTTCAGCGACTTCGGAACGCTGGGCAAGCTGGACAAGCAGGACAAGCTGTACAAGGCCGGCGACCTGGACTGCCTCGGGCGGACGATCCCGGACCCGGCGGATCCGACGATGCAGATTCCGCTCCCGGTCGTGCCCGGTTCGCGCAACACCTGCATCGTGGACGACCTGTCGCTGCGCGCCTCGGCCGGCATCAGCATCTTCTGGAAGTCGCCGATGGGCCCCATCCGGTTCGACTTCTCCAAGGTGCTCGCCAAAGAGCCCTACGACCGCAAAGAAACCTTCCGATTCTCCACCTCAACCAGGTTCCAATAGACATGACCTTCAAGACTCTCGTCGCGGCCGGTACGGCCGCCGCGATCGCGCTCTCGGGCGCCACGGCGGCGCTGGCCCAGGCTCCCGCGGCCGCTCCCGCCGGGCCGGCGATCGCCCAAGGCGCGCCGATCGCGGGCCTGTGCATGTTCTCGCCCGAGCAGGTGCTGGCCACCTCGACCGTCGGCAAGTTCGTGCAGACCCGTCTGCAGCAGCTGGCCGGCCAGGTGAACGCCGAGCTGACCGCCGAGCAGACCGCCATCGAGAACGACGCCAAGGCCCTGGACGGCCAGCGCGCCAGCCTCGCCCAGGACGTGTTCGAACAGCGCGGCGCCGCGATCCAGGTCCGCGCCAGCGCGTTCCAGCGTAAGGGCCAGCTCCGCCAGCGCGAGATCGAAGCCACGCGCGACAAGGCCTTCAGCCGGGTCTACTCCGACATGGAGCCCTTCATCAGCCAGGCCTACCAGCAGAAGACCTGCGCCATCCTGGTGAACCGCCAGGCGGTGATCCTGGGCAACCAGGCGATGGATATCACCCCGGCGGTGGTGACCGCGCTGAACGCCAAGGAAACCCAGTTCGCCTTCGACCGCGAGCGGCTGGACGGCCCGGCGCCGGCGGCCGCCCCCGCGGCCCCGCGCAAGTAGGCCGCGACGGACTCGGGCGGACGGCCTAAAGAGCGGCCCATGCCCGATCCACGCTTCTTCGAGGACCTTGGCCCGATCCGCCTCGGTGAGCTCGCCGCCCTGACCGGGGCCGAGCTTGCGGATGCGCGGGCGGCCGACCAGCGGGTCAGCGGCGTGGCCGTGCTGGGCCAGGCGGACCCGGACAGCATCACCTTCCTGTCCGACCGCAAGTACGCCGCCGACTTGGCCGGCGGGCGCGCGGGGGCCTGTTTCCTGCCGCCGGGCCTGGCGCACGCGGCGCCGGGAGGCTGCGCGGTGCTGACCGTGGCCGCCCCGCAGGCGGCTTATGCGCTGGCGGCGCAGCGACTGCACCGGCCGCGCGGCTTCGCCCGGCAGCCGGTCGCCGCCGACGCGGCCCTGGAAGCCGACGTCGAACTGGGCCCCGGCGTGGTCGTGGGACCGGCCGTGCAGATCGGCCGCGGGACGCGGATCGGGGCCAATACCGTGATCGGCCCGGGCGTCACGATCGGGCGCGACTGCGAGATCGCCGCCAATGTCACCCTGGGCTTCGCCCTGGTCGGCGACCGGGTGAAGATCGCCGCCGGGGCGGTGATCGGCGAGCCCGGATTCGGCGCGACGGCGGGGCCGAAGGGGTTGATCGACATTCCGCAGTTGGGGCGGGTGATCATCCAGGACGGGGTCTCGATCGGGGCCAACACCACCATCGACCGTGGGGCCTTCGACGACACCGTGATCGGCGAGAACACCAAGATCGACAACCTGGTGCAGATCGCCCACAACGTTCGCGTGGGACGCAACTGCGTGATGGCCGCGCACACCGGGATCTCGGGCAGCGTGTCGATCGGCGACGGTGCGCAGTTCGGCGGCCGGGCCGGCGTCGCGGACCACGTCACCATCGGAGCCGGGGCGCGCGTGGGCGCCGCCGCAGGCGTGATGAAGGATATTCCGGCGGGGGAAACCTGGGGCGGCATGCCGGCGAGGCCGATCCGCCACTGGCTGAAGGAAACGGCGTGGCTGGCGCGCATGGCCAGCCGCAGGGTGGGGGGAGACTAGATGGCGCGCAGGGCCCCGGTGGCGGCAAACCCCACCGATATCGACATCACCGAGATCATGGAGCGGATCCCGCATCGGTATCCGTTCCTGCTGGTCGACAGGTGCGAGGAGTACAAGGCCTCGGAATCCATCGTCGGCATCAAGTGCGTGACGGTGAACGAGCCGTTCTTTCCCGGCCACTTCCCGCACTATCCGGTGATGCCGGCCGTGCTGCTGATCGAAGCCATGGCCCAGACCGGCGCGGTGCTGATGTCCAAGTCGCTGGAGGTGGACACCGCCGGCAAGGCGATCTTCTTCATGAGCGCCGACAACTGCCGCTTCCGCTCGCCCGTGCGGCCGGGCGACGTGGTGCGCATGCCGGTGAAGGTGGTCCGCCACCGCGGCGACGTGTTCAAGTTCGCCGGCCAGGCCATGGTCGGCGACAAGGTGGCGGCCGAGTGCGAGTTCGCCGCGATGGTGGTGGAGACCTGACCCCTTGAGCGTTGAGATCCACCCGACCGCCCTGGTCGCCAAGGGGGCGGAACTGGCCGACGGGGTCAGCATCGGCCCCTATTCGATCATCGGCGAACACGTGAAGATCGGGGCGCGCACCCAGGTGCTGGCCCATGTGGTGATCGAGAACCGCACGACGATCGGCGAGGACTGCTCGGTCCGCAACTTCACCAACCTGGGCGGGCCGCCGCACCACACCGGCTATCGGGGCGAGCCGACGCAGCTGGTGATCGGCGACCGCAACCGCCTGTGGGAACATGTGACGATGCACATCGGCGCGCCGAACGGCGGCGACGGCGTCACCCGGGTCGGCGACGACGGCTTCTACATGGCCACCAGCCACGTCGGCCACGACTGCGTGGTGGGCGACAACGTGGTGCTGGCGCACTCGGCGACCCTGGGCGGGCACGTGACGGTCGGCGACTTCGCGACGGTCAGCGGGCTGGCGGCGGTGCACCAGTTCTGCCGCATCGGGCGCTATTCGTTCATCGGCGGCCTGGCGGCGGTGACCAAGGACGTGATCCCCTACGGCATGGTGTGGGGCAACCATGCCCACCTGGAGGGCCTGAATCTGGTCGGCCTGAAGCGGCGCAACTTCGGACGCGAGACGGTGAGCGAGCTGCGCTCGGCCTACCGCCTGCTGTTCGCCGAGGAAGGCACGTTCCAGGAGCGGGTCGACGACACTGCGGCCACCTTCGGCGAGAGCGACCCGGTGATGGAGATCATCGACTTCATCCGCGCCGACGCGTCGCGGCCGCTGTGCCTGCCGGATCGGGAAGTGTGATGCAGAAGCTGGGGCTGATCGCCGGCGGCGGCGGCCTGCCCGTGGAGATCGCGCAGCACTGCGAGCGGTCGGGACGGCCGCTGTTTGTCGTCCGGCTGAAGGGGTTCGCGGGCGAAGGGCTGGCGGAGTACGCCGGCGCCGAGGTGGGGCTGGCCGAAATCGGCAAGTGCCTGAAGGCCCTGAAACGTGCCGGCTGCCGGTCGGTCTGCCTGGCGGGGCAGGTGTCGCGGCCGGACTTCACCAGCCTGGCGCCCGACCTGCGCGGCCTGATGCTCCTGCCCAAGGTGATCGCGGCGGCGACGAAAGGCGACGACGCGCTGCTGCGGTTGCTGGTCGGCGAGTTCGAGAAGGAAGGCTTCCAGGTCGAGGGCGCCCACGAGGTGATGGACGACCTGTCGCTGCAGGCCGGCCCGCTGGGTGCGCGCACGCCGACCGAGGACGAGCTGGCCGACGCCATGAAGGCGCTGGACGTGGCGCGCGCCATCGGGCGGCTGGACGTGGGGCAGGCAGCGGTCGTGTCGTCCGGCCTGGTGCTGGCCGTCGAGGCGCAGGAAGGCACCGACGCCCTGCTGGCGCGCGTGGCCGAGCTGCCGGCGCACCTGAAGGGTCGAGCGGGCGCCGGGGCCGGCGTGCTGGCCAAGGCGCCGAAGCCGATCCAGGAGACGCGGGTGGACTTGCCGACTATCGGGCTGGCCACGGTGCAGGGGGTGGCGCGCGCCGGGCTGGCCGGGATCGTCGGCGAGGCGGGTGGCCTGCTGGTGCTGGACCGCGAGGCGGTGATCGAGCTGGCCGACGAACTGGGCGTGTTCATCCTGGGCGTCGAGCCCGAAACCCTGGCTTGAGGCCGATGGCGGAGCGCCCGCTCACCGTCATGCTGGTGGCCGCGGAGGCGTCGGGCGACGACCGCGGCGCGGGTTTGGCGCGGGCGCTGAAGCGACGGTTGGGCGACGGCGTGCGCTTCGTCGGCGTCGGCGGCCAGAAGATGGCGGCGGAAGGCGTGGCCAGCCCGTTCGAGATCGCCGACCTCTCCATCTTCGGCCTGATCGAGGGGCTGCTGGCCTATCCGAAGGTGGTGCGCCGAGCGGACGAGACGGCGGCGCTCGCCGAGCGCGAGCGGCCGGACGTCGCGGTCCTGATCGACTCCTGGGGCTTCACCCTGCGCGTCGCGCACCGCCTGCGCCGGATGTATCCGCACCTGCCGCTGGTGAAGTACGTGGCCCCCCAGGTGTGGGCCTCGCGGCCGGAGCGGGCGAAGACGGCGGCGGAATGGTTCGACCTCCTGCTGACGATCCACACCTTCGATGCGCCGCTGTTCGAGGCGGCGGGCCTCACGACCGCCTTCGTCGGTGACGCGACACTCGCCATCGACTTCGCGGCGGCCGATCCGGCCGGGCTGAGGCGGGAGATCGGCGCGATGCCGGACGATCCCATCCTGCTGGTGCTGCCGGGCAGTCGGCCGTCGGAGATCGAGCGGGTGATGCCGGCGTTCGAAGACGCGGTGAACCGGCTGAAGGCCGAGCGTCCCGAACTGCACGTGATCGTGCCGGCGGCGCCGACCGTGGCGGAACTGGTCAGGGCGCGCGCCGCCGGCTGGCCTCACCGGGCGCACGTGGTCGAGGGGGAGGCGGCGAAGAAGGCTGCCATGCGGGCGGCGACCGTGGCGTTGGCGTGCTCGGGCACGGTGACGACCGAACTGGCGCTGGCGGGCTGTCCGATGGTGGTCGGCTATCGGTTGGCGCCGCTCACCCACGCGATCCTGAAGCGGTTGATCCGCACCGAGTGGGTGACGCTGTTCAACATCGCCGCCCAGGACTTCGTGGCCCCGGAGATGATCCAGGACGACTGCAACGGGCCCGCCCTGGCGCGGGAGGTGGCCCGACGGCTGGACGATCCGGCCCTGCGCGCGACGCAGGTGGAGCGGCAAAACGCGGCGCTGCTGAAGATGGGCCGTGGCGGCCCCGACCCGAACGAGGCCGCGGCGGACGCGGTGCTGACGTTGGTCCAGCGGGCCTAGAACCCCGCGGTCACCCTACTCTGATCGTCATCCCCGGCCTTGTGCCGGGGACCCAGAAACGCCGGCGGTCCAGAATCAAACTGGCGGCGCCGAATCCTTCCGGCGCCGCCAGTGTTTCTGGGTGGCCGGGACAAGCCCGGCCATGACGTTCGCGATCGGGTGTCCGCTTTAGCGCTTGTCGATCGGCACGTAGTCGCGG
>CBHTUE010000126.1:0-13284 GCA_966096115.1 uncultured Phenylobacterium sp. | reverse complement strand
TGACCACCGAGGGCTTCCTGCCGATGGTGAAGTCCGACCCGCTGTGGAACGGCGGGCCGGGCGCGGTCAGCGAGATGAACGCCGGCCTGCGCGAGATGGCGATCGCCGGCTTCGCCGAGCAACTGCGCGACCGCCCGGAACTGCTGCCCAAGGTTACGCCTGACTATCCGGTCGGCGGCAAGCGGGCGGTGCTGGACAACGGCGTCTGGCTGGCCGCGCTGAAGCGCGACAACGTCGACCTGGTCACCGACAAGGTCGTGAAGATTACCCCGACCGGCGTGGTCACGGCCGACGGCAAGGAGCACCCCGCCGACGTCCTGATCTACGGCACCGGCTTCCAGGCCTCGAACTTCCTGTCGTACGTGAAGATCAAAGGCCGCGCCGGGGTCGACCTGCACGACCGTTGGGGCGGCGACGCCAAAGCCTACCTGGGGATGACCCACCCGGGCTTCCCGAACCTGTTCACGATCTACGGGCCCAACACCAACATCGTGGTCAACGGCTCGATCATCTTCTTCTCGGAGTGCGCGGTCCGCTACATCGTGGGCGCGCTGCGGCTGCTGGCCGAGACCGGGGCGGCGGCGATGGAGCCGAAGCAGGCAGTCTACGACGACTTCAACAAGCGGGTCGACGAGGCCAACGCCGGCTGGGCCTGGGGCTCGCCACACGTGTCCAGCTGGTACAAGAATGCGTTCGGCCGGGTGAGCCAGAACTGGCCCTTCGGCCTGATCGACTACTGGCGCGCCACGCTCTCGCCCAACCCCGACGACTTCGTCCTGGAGCGGGTGAAGGAGCCGGCCTGAACCGGGGGATCCGGATGAGCGATATCGAAGGCGGCTGCGCCTGCGGCGCGGTGCGGTTCAAGATCAGCGGCGACCTGATGGGATCCGGCGCCTGTCATTGCCGCGCCTGCCAGTACGCCGCGGGCGGGGCGCCGACCTATGTGGTGCTGGCGCCGGTGAGCGGCTTTGCCATCACCAAGGGGACGCCGAAGGTCTACCATTCGAAAGGCGACTCCGGCGCTGACGTGGGCCGCGCCTTCTGCCCGGACTGCGGGACGCCGCTCTATTCGATGGGCGCCGAGGGCTCGATGCCGTTCATGCCGGTGAAGGTCGGCGCTCTGGACGATCCGTCCGCCCATCCGCCGCAGATCCACCTCTACGTCTCCGAAGCTCAGCCCTGGCACCAGATGACGCCCGGCCTGCCGCAGTTCGAGAAGATGCCGCCGATGGGGCCGCCGGGCTGACCCACGCGGCGTCATCCCGCGGCTTGTCCGCGGGACGACGCTCCGTGTTCAGCCGGCCGCCAGCGCCAGCAGGGCGAACGACGCCAGCCAGTGCTCGCCCATGTAGTCGCCGGCCACGTGGGGCAGGGCGGCCTCCAGGTGCGTGCGCGCCGACTGCTCCGCGACCGCCCGCGCCGCATCAGCTGAGGGCAGCGCCGCGGCGATCTCGCGCCAGCACCACGCGCGGCTCAGGTTGACGCCGTCCAGGTGGGCCATCTTGCCGTCGCTGCGGTCCGGGGAGACGGCGGGGGCGAACAGCGTCGCCGGCTGCTGCGCGGCGGCGCGCGGGAGATAGGCGCCGAACCAGCGCGCGAACGACGGACCATCCAGCACGCGGGTCATCAGCGAGGCTGTCGTCAGGGTCGGGGACAGGAAG
This sequence comes from uncultured Phenylobacterium sp., assembly GCA_966096115.1. Taxonomy (GTDB): domain Bacteria; phylum Pseudomonadota; class Alphaproteobacteria; order Caulobacterales; family Caulobacteraceae; genus Phenylobacterium. Next base: position 11,623 of record CBHTUE010000126.1, on the reverse strand, counting down.
TCGTCGAGCGACGGCTCCCAGGCCTGGGCGTCGCGGTCGGCGCCGTACCAGCCGCTGGCGCGCTCGGCGATCAGGACCCGGAGTTCCTGCGTGCCCGGATAGTCCCAGGCCAGGCGGAGCGCGAAGGCCGTGGAGGAATGAACGCCGGTGCGGATCGGATAGCTGGCGATCGGCAGGAACTCGAGGAAGCGGCGCTCGAAGGCGTCGGCGAGCGGCCGGTGCGTCGCGGCCCACGGGCCGTCGTGCAACAGGAGTTCGGCCTGCAGCTTCAGCAGCCAGGCCCAGCCGTAGGGGCGCTCGAAGCCGCGCGACGAGGGTCGCAGCACGTATTCGGTCTCCACGGCGACGTTGGCGTCGGTGAAGGCGGTGTCGAACTGGGCGCGGATCGCCGGCGCCTCGGCGATATCCGGAAACCGCCGCAGCACCGTCGCCAGGGTCCAGTAGCCATGGACGCACGAGTGCCAGTCGAAGCTGCCGAAGAAGATCGGGTGCAGGTCGCGGTGCGCGCGGATGTCCTGCGGACAGGTCAGGACGTGGTCCATCTTGGTCGGGTACTCGCGCCCGACGTGGCCCAGCGCGATGCGGGCGAACTGAGACGCCAGCTCGGCGATGAGCGCGTCAGCGGAAAGCGAGGACATACATCAGGACCATGTTGGCGATCAGCAGGGGCAGGGCCGTGGGGATCTGGGCGCGGATCACGGCGTAGCGGTCGGGGAGTTCCAGGAGCGCGGCCGGCACCAGGTTGAAGTTGGCCGCCAGCGGGGTCATCAGCGTGCCGCAGAAGCCCGACAGCATGCCGATGGAGGCGACCACGGCCGGGTCGCCGTGGAACTTTCGGATCAGGATCGGCAGGCCCACGCCGGTCATCAGCACCGGAAACGCGGCAAAGGCGTTGCCCATGATGACCGTGAAGCCGGCCATGCCGAGGCAGAAGACGCCGACGGCCGTGGCCTTGGCCTCCATAGGGATGAAGTCGGTCACCAGCCCGCCGATCAGGTCGCCGACGCCCGCGAGCGCGAAGACGGCGCCGAGCGCGGCCAGCATCTGCGGCAGCAGCGCGGCCCAGCCGACCGTGTCCATCAGCCGCCGGCCTTCCTGCAGCGGGCTGACGAGCGGCTGGCGAAGCATGACGAGGGCGACCCCGGTGGCGACCAGCGCGGCCAGGGCGAGCAGGATCACCGTCGCCTGCTTGGGGTCGAGCAGCGGACCGCCGGGAAGCTGGATCGGCTTCAGGACGAAGAAGCCCACGGCCATGACCAGCGGCAGCACCAGCGCGGGGATGAACAGCCGGTCGCCGAAGCGCCCGGACAGCGCCCCCCGCTCGTCGGGCGAGGTGGTTGCGGGCTGGCCGCGGCCCAGCAGACCCAGGCCGGCGATCAGCGCCAGTCCCAGCACCAGCACGCCGTTGCCGCGGTCGCCGAGCCGGTCTCCCGCCAGATAGCTCAGCGCCACGAGACCCCAGAAGAGAGCGTTGCCGAACCGCTTGCGGTTGTTGCGATCGAACGCCGAGAACCCGGCAAAGGCCGCGAACACCAGGCCCGCGAGGACGTAGACGATGGTCAGCTTGATCACGCGCCGGCCCTCCGCCGCAGGCGGCGATCGAAGATCAGGAGCCGCACGGCCTGGAGCGCGAAGGCGACGAGCGCCGTGGGGATCGCCCAGACCGACAGATGGATCGGGTCCAGGGTGATGCCGCTGGAGGCCAGGATGCCGACCATCAACAGGATGGACCCGATGGCGAAGAAGATGTCCTCGCCGAAGAACAGGCCGATGTTGTCGGTGGCCGCGGCCATGGCGCGGACGTCCTGGCGCGCAGCCTCGTCGAGGGCGCCCGAGCGGAGCTCGACCGCGGCCTCGGCCATGGGCGCGATCAGAGGACGAACGCTCTGGGTCTGCCCCGCGATGGACATGAGGCCGATCGCCGAGGTGAGCTGGCGGAAGCCGAGGTAGATGATCAGGAACGGCCCGACCGACAGGCCGTGCAGGCGGGCCATCAGGCTGCGCGCGCGCTCCTGCAGGCCGGCGCGCTCGAGCACGCCCACGAGCGGCAGCACGAGATAGGCGCTGGTGACGAAGCGGTTGTCGTTGAAGGCCTTGCCGAAGGCGTCCAGCACCTCGAGGGGGCTTTTGCCGGCCGCGACCCCCGTGATGAAGGCAGCGATGACCACGACCAGGAGCGGGTTCAGCCGCACGGCGAAGCCGACCACCACGAAGGCCACGCCCAGAAGCGTCAGCATGCCGGCTCCCGTTCCGATTCGCCGTCATTAGGACCTGCTGGAGCGCGGTTCGGCAACGCCGTAGGCTGACGGCCGGGGAGCGTTGCGCATGACCACGTTCCAACTCGTCGCCCTGGCCGCGATCGCCGTCTGGCTGGCGCTGGTGGCGATCTGGTTCCGCCGCTCGACCCCGGTGCTGTTCGGCCCTGTCTTTGTGGCTTGGCGCCTGAACCTCCTGGGTCCCGGCTCTCCGCTTCGCTACGGCCGGGATGACGGCTTTTGTTTCAGCCACGCATCCGCCAGCGCCAGGAACCCGGCGACCGGCACGACCTCGGCGCGCAGTTGGGGATCCAGCCCGGCGGCCAGGATCAACTCCTCGCCGCCCACGGCCTTGAGGCTGGAGCGCAGCATCTTGCGCCGCTGGCCGAAGGCGGCGGCGGTGATGACCTGCAGGGCCGTCAGCCGCTCGGGCGACGGCCGCTCCGCCAGGGGCACGAGCCGCACAACGGCGGAGTCCACCTTCGGCGGCGGGGTGAAGGCGCGCGCCCCGACCTCCATCACCCGCTGCGCCGAGCAGGTCGCCTGCGCGATCACCGCCAGCCGGCCATAGGCGTCCTCGCCCGGACCCTCTGTGATCCGGTCCGCCACCTCGCGCTGGAACATCAGCGTCAGCGACGCGGGCGTCCACGGCCCGGTCAGCCACTTGATCAACAGCGGTGTGCCGACGTTGTAGGGCAGGTTGGAAACCAGGTGCGCCGGCGCGCCACCGGCGATCGCCGCCTCGTCGGCCTTCAGAGCGTCGCCGAAAATCACATGGAGAGAGGGGCTTGCGGCGGTGACCTCATCCAGCAGCGGTCGGAACCGCTCGTCCTTCTCGATCGCCGTCACCCGCGCGCCGGTTTCCAGCAGGGCCCGCGTCAGGCCGCCCGGACCCGGCCCCACCTCGATCACGTGATCGCCGCCGCCCACCTGCGCCAGCCGCGCGATCTTCCGCGTGACGTTGAGGTCCAGCAGGAAGTGCTGGCCGAACGCCTTCTTGGCCCACAGGCCGTGGGTCTCCAGCGCCTCGCGCAGGGTCGGCAGCGCGTCCAGGCTCATTTCGCGCGGCGCCGGGCGATCTCGGCGGCCAGGCGGATCGCGGCGATCAGGCTGTCGGGCCGAGCGATCCCGCGGCCGGCGATGTCGAAGCCCGTGCCGTGGTCGGGTGAGGTGCGCACGATCGGCAGGCCCAGCGTCACGTTCACCCCGCCCCAGAAGTCCAGCATCTTCACCGGGATCAGCGCCTGATCGTGGTAGAGGCAGAGCGCCGCGTCATAGGTGGCGCGCACCTCGGCCGGGAACATCGTGTCGGCCGGGTAGGGGCCCCTGGCGTCGACGCCCAGGTCAACCAGGGCGCGGACCGCCGGGCCGACGATCTCGATCTCCTCGCGGCCCAGGGCGCCGCTCTCACCGGCATGCGGGTTCAGCCCGGCCACGGCGATGCGCGGCTTGGCGACGCCGAAGTCGCGCCGCAGGGCCTGGGCGGTGACTAGGCCGGCGTTGACGATCGCTTCGATGGTCAGCTTGCCGGCGACCTTGGCGAGCGGCTCATGCACCGTCACCAGGGTGGTGCGCAGGTCCTGCGCCGTCAGCATCATGATCGGGCCACGCGCGCCGTCGTAGCTGTGCGCCGCGGTCAGCTCGCCCAGGAACTCGGTGTGGCCGGGGAACTTGAAGCCCGCCTCGTACAGCGGCGCCTTGGCGATCGGCGCGGTCACGACGCCGCCGACCGTGCCGGACATCGCCAGCCCCACCGCCGTCTCGATCCACTGGATGATCGACGGCGCTGCGGCCGGCGTCGGCTGGCCCGCAACCACGGGCTGGCGCAGTGGCAGGTCCAGCACCGGGACGGCCTCGCCGAACGCGGCGGCGGCCTCGTAGGGCGAGCCGATGGCCAGGATCTTCGCGCCATTGGCGCCGGGCGCCGAGGCCAGCGCCTGGACGTCGCCGATCACAAAGAAGGTCGGCCCGGTGGCCTTCAGCGCCTGCCACGCCTTGACGACAATCTCGGGGCCGATGCCGGCCGGATCGCCGAGGCTGAGGGCGAGCGGTCCAGGCTTCACGTCGTCTCCGGCTTCACGTCCCCCGCGGCCTCACTTCGTCTCGATGGTCGCCGAGTTGCGCAGGTCGCGCATGTAGCGGCGCGCGATCATGCTGAGCTGCTGGCTGAACAGCCGCTGCTCGATCTGCTGCTTGTCGACCTGGGCGGCGCTGGCCGAGCGCCGGCCGCAGACCGCGACCAGGTGCATGCCGGCCGAGGTGCGGATGGGGTCGGAGATCTCGCCCACCTTCAGCTTGCCGGCGGCTTCCTGGAACTGCGGCGCCAGGTCGGAGACCTCGGCCTCGCCCAGGTCGCCGGCGATGACGCCCTCGGCCTTGCCGGCCGTGGTCTCCAGGGTGGCGCAGTCCTTGATCTGCGGCTTCAGCGCCGCGAGCTTGGTGCGCGCAGCCGCCTCGTCCTCGGGCTTGGCGTCCTGCGGCAGGGCGATGGCGGCCTGTTTCAGGCTGACCAGGGTGGCGCTGCCGCCCGCCCGCTTGTCCTTGAGGTACAGGATGTAGACGCCGTCCTTCACCGGGATCGGCTGCGACAGCTGGCCGGGACGCATCTGCTCCAGCACGGCGGTCACTTCGGCCGGCATCTCCGCGGCGCCCACCCAGCCGGCGTCGCCGCCGTTGGCCGCGGTCGGCAGCGACGAGAACTGGCGCGCCACCGAGGGGAAGGGCGCGCCCTGCTGCATCTGGGAGACCAGCTGCTGGGCGCCGGTCATAGCCTGCTGCATGCCGCCCACGCGGCTGGCGTCGATCAGGACCTCGCCGATGTTGTACTGCGGCTTGGCGGCCTCGGCGGTCATCCGGGCCTGGGTGGCGGCGATCTGGTCCTCGCCGACGCGCAGGCGCGAGCCGTAGCGGCCGCGGATCCAGCGGGCCCAGCTGATCTGCGCCCGGAGCTGCTGCTTCAGGGTGTCGGACCCGATGCCGCGCTGGGCGAGGAACTGATAGAACTGGTCGCGCGACATGTTGTTGCCCTTGGCCATGTCGTCGATCTCTTCGTTGACCTCCGAGTCGTCGGCCAGGATCTCGATCTTCTGGTCCTTCTCGACGCGGTGCAGTTCCTGCAGCTGCAGGTGCTCGTCGACGAGGGACACCAGCGCCTCGCGCTGGAACTGCTGCAGGTTCTCCTGCGTCGGCTGCACGCCCGAGGTGGCGATGAGCAGCCGCATGCGCTGCGCCAGGTCGTAGGTGGAGACGATGTCGTCGTTGACGATCGCAGCGACCGACTCGGAGAGCCCGGCGGGCGGCGGTGGGGGCGCGGCCTGGGCCGTCGGCGGCGGCGGCAGGTTCAGGGTCGGCGCCTGCGCGACAGCCGGCGGCGCCGCGCAGATGGCGAGCAGCGCGCAGGCGCACAGAGCGCCCCGCGACGTCGAGCCCGTCAGATAACGCTTCATGGACGAGAGTCTTCCTTCGAGGAGCCGTACACTTCGGCCACCATTCTACCTGCCATTGAATGAGCCGCCCAATGTGGCGAGCGTTAGGCGCACGGAGACCGATTCACTGGGTAGCAGACGACCGATGACCGTGTCCTCGCGGCGATAGATCACATCCACCCGCAGGCAGTCGTCCCGATAGAACACGCCGTAGTCGCGGATCACCCAGGCGCCGGCCTTCAGGTCGCGGCTGCCGAAGACGCTGACGCCGTAGTTCTTCGAGAGATAGACCTCGCCGCTGAGGTCCAGGTTCTCGCGCTTGATCCCGTTGATGTCGAAGTCGTCGGTCAGGTAGCGGACGGACGCGTTGCCGAATTTGTTGGCCGCGTTCACGCCGGCCTCCAGGCGGTGGATGTCGAAGTTGTCGCTGTCGAGCCGGGCGCGGGTGAACAGGGTCAAGCCGCGGATCGGCTGGGCGTCGGCGGCGACGATCCAGTCCGAGGCCTTGCTGCGCAGGCCCGAGCGGGCGCTGAACACGTCGTTCCGTTCGGTGCGGAAGCTGCGGCCCAGCAGGAAGCTGGCCCGGCGACCGTCGTCCCACTGCACCACGGCGTGACCGGCGACGTTCAACCGCACGCCGTCTTCGTACAGGTCGTAGCCGGGGAACTTGTTGGACCGGAACAGGGTGGTCTCGTCGAACTCGAAGGCGACGCTGTCCTCGTTCAGGTAGATCGGCGCCCCGGTGGCGTCGCGGCCGATCACCACCTGCTTGGCGTTGGGCGAGGCGGCCACCTGGACGATCGGCTCGACGATCATCGTGGCGTTGCTGGTCCGCTTGTAGAACGGATAGGTGATGTCCACGCCGGCCGTGGCCAGCCCGCGGGCCATGTTGTCGCTGCGGGTCGCCGACCCCACGCCGGTCAGGATGTCGTGCAGCTGGTAGGCGTCGGCGCGGGCCTCCAGGAACGGCTCGAAACGCAGGCCGCCGGAGGAGACGAACGCGCGCCGCCAGTCCAACTCGCCGGTGACCCGCGCGCTGTCGAGGCCGGGCAGGCGGGCGGCGAGGTTGGTGGGCGACTGCTCGCGGGCCAGGACGACGCCCGACCCGTGGAACCGCAACCGGCCGCCCAGCACGCTGCCGGCCGGCTCGTAGTGGCCCTCGATCAGCGGGCCGATCACCGGGAAGACGCGGTCGTTCTCGCCCTGGGCGAAGCCGGTCACCGGGTCGATGGCGCCCGGGCGCAGTCCCTGGATGGTCATCGCCGCCGCCGAGAAGTACGAGCGGTCGTCCTGGCGGATCGTGTAGAGCTGCGAGATCAGGCGGCGGTCGTCGGCGACGTAGGGCCCACGGGTCTCCGTGTAGACCTTGCCGATCTCGTACTTGTCAAAGATCAGGTCGTCGGAGGTGCGCTCGGCGGTGAAGCCCCAGCGCCACTTCTCGCCGAGCTGGAAGGACCCTCGGCCCAGGATGTAGCTGCGGCTCTCGTTGGTGCCCGCGATCTCGTTGCCCTTGCCGTCGAAGTCGCGGGCGTGGGTGTAGCCGAACCGGATGTCCACATCGCCCGAGTAGAAGCGGTGCCGGAACTCGCCGTTCAGGAACGGGGCGATCTTGGAGTTGATCTGCGGGCTGACGATCAGGTCCGTCGACTTGTCGATGACCCAGTAATAGGGCTGCTCGTACGATAGGCCGCGCCGGTCGGAGGCCGAGGCCTTCGGCACCAGGAAGCCGGACACCCGGTCGGCCTTGGGGTCGGCGTTCCAGAACACCGGCAGATAGGCGACCGTCACCCCGAACAACCGGAAACGCGCGTTGCGGTAGTAGACGATGCGCCGCTTCTGGTCGCGCACCACGCGGTCGGCGGCGATGGACCAGGTGGGCGTCTTCGGGCTGCCGTCCTTCGCGCAGATCTCGCACGGCGTGTAGATCGCCTGGTTGAGCTCCTGGATGTCCTCGCTGCGCTTGGAGGCGGTGGCCGCGGCGAGCTTCACGTTCTGCTGCAGGCGGGCCGAGAAGCCCAGGGCCACCCCGGCCTTCAGTTCGTCGTCCAGCACGATCTCGTTAGCATATTCGGTCGTGCCGTCGGCGTTGACGATGATGATGTGGCCATAGGCGCGGACCACGCCGGTCTGGTCGTTGTAGACCAGCTTGTCGGTGCGCAGGGTGCGGCCGTTGTAGCGGATCTCGACATTGCCCTGCGCCGTGGTCATCCCGCCCTTGTCGTCGCGGGTGACCTCGTCGGCTTCCATGTACATCTCGTCCTTCTGCAGGCCGTCGGGGACGGCCTTGTGCGGGACGTTGCTGGGAGGCGGCGGGAGGAGGGCGCCTTGGGCATAGGCGTGGCCGCAGCCGAGCAGCGCCAGCGCGGCGCCGGCCAGCAGGGCGCGCTTGCCAGAGGATCGCGGCGAACGCCGACGCGGACTCATCAAACTTCTCGATCCCCAGAGGCAGCGATTAATGGCGGCGATTATCGGCGGCGGATAGGACGCCGGCGCACGTCTACTTGTGTCAGGCCTGTGATGCATAGCCCCGTGGAGGCCAGATTCAACCGTCTTCGGTGTAGCAAAGCAGGGTCACCCCGGCGAGCAGCGAGACGAGGGCGGGCGCCCAGGCGGCGGCGAACAGCGGGATGATGTCGGCCTTGGCCAGGGCGCCGGAGAACTGGTTGAAGAAGAACAGCACGAAGCCCAGGGCCACGCCGGCTCCGGCCAGGCCGGCCAGCCCCCCCAGGCGCGTGAGCCGCAGCGAGAAGGCCGCGGCCAGGATCGACATGGCTGCGAACAGCAGCGGGGTCGCCAGTAGCTGCTGGAACCGCAGCCGGTAGCCCGAGGCTGAGAACCCCGCCTGCTCGGTCAGCTGGATCGCCCGCGGCAGCCGCCAGAAGGCTATGGCGTCCGGTGCGGCCAGGCGCTCCATCGCCGCTTCCGCGTCCAGGGTGGAGCGGATCGACAGGTTGTCGGAGCGGATCGACGAATCGCCGGCGGTGGCCTCGCGCACGTCCTTCAGCCGCCAGAAGCCGGGCATCAGCGTGGCCTCGGCCGCCTCCAGCCGGCGGCGGAATTCGGGGGCTCCACGCGGGTTCTTCTCGTAGATGAACAGCGACACCCCGCGCAGCACCACCACGCCGTGGCGGGTGTCGCGGGCCTTGGCGTGGATGACGATCTGGCTCACCTCGTCGCCTTGGCGCAGCCAAATGTCTTTGGGCTGGTCGCCCAGGTAGTTCTCCATGATCCGCGCCCGCTCGATCTCGAACTTGGCGCTGAGCGAGGCGGCCAGCGGGTTGAGGCCCCCCACCGCGAACAGGCCCAGCAGCACCGACATCCCGGCCGACGGCAGGATGAAGCGCCACGCCGATACGCCCGCGGCCCGCATGGCCACCAGCTCGCTGCGCCGGTTCAGCACCACGAACGCCCCGATGCCGCCGAACAGGAAGCAGATCGGCAGCAGGATCTGGATGATCGCCGGCACGCGGTAGAAGGTCAGTTCCAGGATGCTGTTCGGGCCCACGTCGGCGCGCGTGCCCACCTGGCTGGTCAGCTCCACGAACTGGATCAGCACCACCACGGCCGAGATGATCGCCAGCGCGGTGATCAGGCCCAGCAGCATGTAGCCGATCACATAGCGTTCGATGCGCCCGACGCCGGTCATGCGGCGGCCTGCGCCGCGCCGCCCGGTGGGCGGGGCCGGGCGATGTCGATGTAGCGGTTCACCCGCTGGCGGAAGATGCTGGCCAGCGCGCCCCAGGTCGCCAGCAGCGGCACGGCGTACTGCAGGATGTTCAGCCAGGCCTCATCCTCGCAGGCGGCCTGCACCTGGAACCCGACCAGGCGCACGATCGCGGCGATGGCGCTCAGCGCGGCGATCCGCCGTCCGTACCCCAGGCGCGAGAAGCCGCCGCCCAGGATGGCGCACAGCGCCAGCGCCATGGCGGCGACATTGTAGAGCGGCGAGGCGATGCGGGCGTTGCCCTCGGCCAGCAGGTCCAGCCGGTTCCGCCGCTCCCAGTCCTGCTGCAGATCCGGGGCGACCAGCTCGTGCAGCCAGCGGTCCGACGGCTTGTACTGGATCAGCTCGTCCGAGCGGGCCAGCGGCGCCAGGTCGAAGATGTACTCGTCGAAGGTCAGGTAGTTCAGCACTCCCTGGCGCGAGAACTCCTGGTTGGAGCCGTTCTTCATGAACAGCACCGGCCGGCCCTGGGCGCGGCCGACGTGGCCCTGCTCGGCGGTATAGGTCGTGGTGCCGCCGTCCGGCTTGATCTGGTGGATGAACAGGTTGCGCAGGTTGCCCTGGTTGTCGACGCTCTGGGCATAGACCGTCAGGCCGGGCGCCGGCTCGGTGAACTCGCCCTCGCGCACCAGGGTCGCGGCCAGGTCCGTGCGCACCTCGAACAGTTCCTGGCGCAGGGTGCGGAACGCGGCCGGCTGGACGAACAGGTTCATCACCAGGGCCAGGAACGCCACCGTCGCGGCCAGCCGCATGGCCGGGCTGATCACCCGCCAGCGGCTCATCCCGCTGGCGAAGCAGACCACCACCTCCTGCTCGGTGTGCAGCCGGTTGAGCGCCACCAGGGCGGCCACGAACACCGCCACCGGCAGGATCAGGTTGATGAGCTGCGGCATGTACAGCAGCGTGATCTTCAGGAAGACCAGCGCGCTCTGTCGCTGGTTCACGATCAGGTCCAGCCCAGCCAGGCTCTGGCTCAGCAGCGCGACAGAACTCAGCGCCAGCGTCGCCAGGACGACCGGCCCCACAAGCTGGCGCAGAAGATATCGGTCGATCAGGCGCATCTGTCGCGAAAAACGGCTCACCGGGGAGTTTTGGACGCGCCCCCGCCGCGGACCTGTTCTAAACCATGCGTCGCCGCGCGGTACAACCTGACCTTGGCCGCGGTTCAGGGAGCTGAGAGAGACTACCGATGAAGATCGAATTCGTTGCGGCCGGCGCCGCTGTCCCGGCCAAGACGGCCGTTGCGCGCGTGGTCTTCGAGGGCGCGAGCTATGACGGCGCCCTGGGCCAGGCGGTCGCCGCCAGCCGCTTCACCGGCGGCAAGGGCCAGACCCTGGATGTCCTGGCCCCGCAGGGCGAGAGCGCCGCGCGACTGGTGCTGGTGGGCGCCGGCAAGAAGGACGGGTTCGACGCCGTCGCCGCCGAGAAGGCCGCCGCGACCGCCTACAACGCCGTGAAGGCGTCGGGCCTGGAGACCCTGCGGATCGAGGGCCTGGAGGCCACCGATCTCGCCGCGCACGCCGCCCTCGGCCTGCGGCTGGGCAGCTACCGGTTCGACAAATACCGGACCAAGGAACCCGCCGACAAGAAGCCCTCGATCAAGACCGCCCAGGTCGTCGCCGCCGACGCCGGCGCGGCGGGCGCGGCCTTCGCGCCGCTCTCGGCCATCGCCGACGGCATCGACTTCACCCGCGACCTGGTCTCCGAGCCGCCTAACGTCCTCTATCCCGCCGAGTTCGCCGCCCGCTGCAAGGCGCTGGAGTCCATGGGCCTCGAGGTGGAAATCCTCGGCGAGGCCGAGATGATGAAGCTCGGCATGGGCTCGCTGTTGGCCGTGGGCCAGGGCTCCATTCGAGACAGTCAACTTGCGATCCTCAAGTGGTACGGCGCCGACGACAAGACGGCCCAACCCGTCGCCTTCGTCGGCAAGGGCGTGTGCTTCGACACCGGCGGCATCTCCATCAAGCCGGCCGAGAACATGGAGGACATGAAGTGGGATATGGGCGGGGCGGGCACCGTCGCCGGCCTCATGCACGCCCTGGCCGGCCGCAAGGCCAAGGTCAACGCCATCGGCATCCTGGGCCTGGTCGAGAACATGCCCGACGCCAACGCCTACCGGCCCGGCGACGTGCTGACCTCCATGTCCGGCCAGACCATCGAGGTGATCAACACCGACGCCGAGGGCCGCCTCGTGCTGGCCGACGCGCTCTGGTACTGCC
>CBHTUE010000125.1:0-13355 GCA_966096115.1 uncultured Phenylobacterium sp. | reverse complement strand
GTGCGGACGTCGGCGAAGTCGAGGTTGATCAGGCCCGGCAGCACCATCAGGTCGGTGATCGAGCGCACGCCCGAGTGCAGCACCTGGTCGGCCATGCCGAAGGCTTCGGCGAAGGTGGTCCGCTCGTTGGCGACGCGGAACAGGTTCTGGTTCGGAATGACGATCAGGGTGTCGACGTAGCGTTGCAGCTCGGCGATCCCGGCGTCGGCCAGGCGCATGCGGTGGCGGCCCTCGAAGTGGAAGGGCTTCGTCACCACACCCACCGTCAGGATGCCGCGCTCGCGGGCGCACTTGGCGATGATCGGCGCGGCGCCGGTGCCGGTGCCGCCGCCCATGCCGGCGGTGATGAAGACCATGTGGGCGCCGTCCAGGTGCTCACCGATCTCGGGGATGCTTTCCTCGGCCGCGCTCATGCCGACCTCGGGATGGGCGCCAGCGCCCAGCCCTTGCGTCACCTGCACGCCTAGCTGGATGCGGCGTTCGGTCTTGGCGAACTGCAGCTGCTGCGCGTCGGTGTTGCCGACGACGAATTCGACGCCCTCGAGCCCCGCTTCGATCATGTTGTTGACGGCGTTGCCGCCGGCCCCGCCGATGCCAAAGACAACGATACGCGGCTTCAGTTCCGTGGCTTTCGGCGCGGAGAGCGAGATGGTCATGGACGTCCTGTCCTCTTCCCAGATTTGCGGTTCGGCGACCGGGCCACCCCCGGCCCGAAGCACCCCTGGTAACGATGCGTTAAGTACGCGCCGACACCGTTAATCGAGGGTTAACCGCATACTCTGAGTCGGAACGGCGTCGAGCTTTGCCGCAGGGGATTTTCCGGGTTGCGTCCAAGAGAAACGCCCCGAATCAACAGTAACGCCGCGACAGGGTGACTCAGGGCGTCCGGCGCAGGCGGTGGGCGCGGCAGGCTGCAAGACAGGGAACCCCGGATTTCGCGCATCTCCACGGACGGAGCCGTTCCGGTTCGCTGGGCCTGATCGGTGGCGATCCGTGAAACCCGGGGCTCGCAAAACGCCTCGCGCCGTCAGCCGGTGTCGGCATAGTGCACACGACGTCTGGCCGCCAGGAGGGCCCCTTGAACCTGCAAACGAACGAGGCGGACGAGGCCTTCCGCGCGACGATCCGGGCCTATTTCCAGACGGAGTATCCGCAGGAGATCCTGGCCAAGCTCGCGAACGGCCAGACGCTGGACAAGGCCGATATGGTCGCCTCGGAGCGCGCGATGAGCGCGAAGGGCTGGCTGGCTCCCGGGTGGCCCGAGGCCTATGGCGGCACGGGCTGGACCGTCTCGCAGCGGTTCATCTTCGACGAGGAACTGGAGCGGGCCGGCGCGCCGAGCGTCTCGCCCATGGGGCTGCTGTACGTGGCGCCGGTGATCTACACCTTCGGGACCCAGGCGCAGAAGGACCGGTGGCTGGGCGACATCCTGGCCTCGCGCACCTTCTGGGCGCAGGGGTATTCCGAGCCCGACGCCGGGTCGGACCTCGCGTCGCTGCGCACCCGCGCGGTGCGGGACGGCGACCACTACGTCGTGGACGGCGTGAAGACCTGGACCAGCGACGGCCACTACGCCGACTGGATCTTCTGCCTGGTGCGGACGTCGGACGAGGGCAGGAAGCAGCAGGGGATCACCTTCCTCTGCATGGACATGCGCACGCCCGGCATCGAGGTGAGGCCGATCATCACGATTGACGGCGGTCACCACCTGAACACGGTGACGTTCACCGGCGTGCGGGTTCCCGTCGAGAACCGGATCGGCGACGAGGGGCTGGGCTGGACCTACGCGCGGCATCTCCTGAGCCACGAGCGCACGTCGTACGCCCACGTGGCCGGCAAGCGGCGGCAACTGGAGGCGCTTCGCCGCGCCTCCGCCGACGCGCCCTGGGGGGACGAACTGGCGCGGGCGGACGCGGGCCTGCGACGCCGCGCAGCCCAGACGGAGATCGCCCTCCTGGGCCTGGAGATGACGACGCTGCGCGCGCTGGCGCCGCTGACCAATGGCGAGGCGCCTGGCGACGAGGCCTCGATCATCAAGATCGCCGCCACCGAGACGGCGCAGGCGGTCACCGAGCTCTACCTGGAGCTTGCCGGCCCCTACGCCCAGCCGTTCTTCGCCGACCGCCACGACGCGGACTGGCGGCAAGGGCTGGAGGACATCCCCGCCTTCGCCGCGCCGGGGACGGCGAGCTACTTCTTCACCCGCGCCCAGACGATCTATGGGGGCGCGACCGAGATCCAGAAGAACATCATCGCCCGGCAGCTTGGGCTTTAGCGTCTCCCAAAGGGCTACAGTCCACGATGCGCTGAGGCGCCGAACGTCCGCGTCTCGTCCCGATCGCAAGGAAAGCGTGTGGCGCTCCGCGACCGCGCCGCCGCGCACTACACTACGCTCTCACGGCCTCCGCCGATAGATCCAGGACTTTGTCGGCATCGAAGCGCCGCATGACCGACGCGTCGGCCCCGTCCAGCGTCCGCTCGAAGCGGCCGATCGGGTCGCGGCCGCCTTCGGCGTGGGGGTAGTCGGAGGAGAAGAGGTAGAGGTCCGGGCTGCTTTCGCGCACGAAGGCCGCGACGTCCTCGAAGGGATAGGGCGTGAAGCGCAGCTGGGCGCGGATCTGCTCGGACGGTCGGCGCTTCATTTCGGCCAGGTGCGGCTCGGACTTCGCCCAGATCTCGGCGGCGTGGTCGAGGCGGCGGATCATGTCGGGAACCCAGCCGGCGCCCAGCTCGATCACGGCGCCCTTGAGCGTCGGGTGGCGTTCGAGCACCCCGTCCAGGATCAGCGTCGAGACGAACCGCACCGCCGCGTGGTGGATCACCGTCAGGTCCTTGGAGCCGATCACCTCGGCGCCGCCGCGGGCCGAGCGGCGGTCGGGGCGGCCGTCGTTCATCCAGGGCGCCTCGATGCTGAGCGGCGCGGAGCCCACGTGCAGGATGAACGGCAGCCGCCGCTCGGCGAGCGTCGCCCAGATCCGGTCGTGGTCGGCGTGCCCGGGCGAGCGGCCGCCGGGCGCGCTGGCCGCCACCCAGATCGCGCCGAGCCCCAGCGAATGGGCGTAGGCGATCTCGGCCAGCGCCAGCTCGACGTCGTCCAGCGGCACGATCGCCACGCCGATCATCCGCGGGTCGGCGTTGCAGAACGCCGCCATGGCGCGGTTGTGGGCGCGGGCGGCGGGATAACGCGCCTCGGGCGACGCCTCGAAGATCGGCCGCGCGCAGAAGGACGAGAACACCACCTGCCGCCGGAAGCCCAGCAGGTCGAGCGCCTTCGTCCGCTCCACGCCGGAGAACGAGCCCAGCGCGTCGTGCCACTTGGGCCCGCGGGTGATCTGGTCGCCCAGCGCCAGGAGCTGCTCCAGAGTGGCGGGGTCATGCCCGGCCTTGCCGATGTGGGCGGCGGGGTTGAACTGGCCGGTGGCCAGCGAGCCCATCGCCGGCATCAGGTCCCGCGCGCCCGGATCCGCATGGGCGGTCAGGAAGTCCGGCAGCTCCATCAGGTGGCTGTCGGCGTCGAAGATCACCCGCTCGCCCGCATAGGTCATGGGCCGCTCCTCCGGGGCGTCTGGCGCGCCCTGCCCGGCCATATGACCACGAAGGCCCGCGCTCGGAAACGCGGCTCTGAAGGGTGCGGGCGACGCCCGGCCGCGGCGCGGCGCGGCGGGCGTTCCGCTGGCCACGGATCGCTTTCGTGTTCACGGTGTTGGCCGTGGACGGACAGGCTGGAGACGCCCCCAATGACGAGCGCCCTGCATCGACCGGAACCGCCGCGCGACCTGGGGGCGGCGGCCGTTTCGCTGGCGGCGGTGGCGGTCGTGGCGGCGCTGGGCGGGCTGGCGACCTCCGCCAACGTCGCCACCTGGTACGCCGGCCTGCAGAAGCCTGCCTTCAATCCCCCGAACGGGGTGTTCGGGCCCGTCTGGACGACCTTGTACCTGCTGATGGCGTATGCGGCGTGGCAGGTATGGCGGCGGTCCAGCGGACCGGACCGGCGGCGCGCCATGGGCCTGCACGGGGCGCAGCTCGCGCTGAACCTCGCCTGGTCGGTGATCTTCTTCGCCCTGCATCGGCCCGACCTGGCGCTGGCCGAGATCGTCGTGCTGTTCGTCGCCGTCGTCCTGACCGCCCGGGCGTTCTGGCGGATCCACCGCCCCGCCGGCCTGGTCATGGTTCCCTACGTCCTCTGGGTGTCGTTCGCCGCGGTGCTCAACTTCGAGGTCTGGCGGCTGAACTGATCGCCGAGCGGCGCCGTCCCGCTTCCCTGACCCAGCGGTCGCTGGTTATGAAGCGCCATGAGTGAGACGCAGACGCTTTCGATGCCGCTGACGGCGGTGGGGCCGGGCCGCTGGACCACGGTGGCGGGCGAGGAATGGCGCAATCCCGGCGGCGGCCTGTGGGGCGGCTATGCGATCGGGGTGGCCGTGCGGGTGCTGGAGGCCGAGCCGGCCGCGGTGGGCGAGGCGCTGTCGCTGACCCTGACCTATTGCGCGGGCCTGCCGGCCGGCGACCTCGACATCCGCACGCGGCGGCTGCGCCAGGGCGGCTCGATCGGCGTCTGGGAGGTGGAGCTGCTGCCGGCCGGGTCGGACGAGGTCGGCGTGCACGCCATTGTCACCCTGGCCAAGCGGCCGCAGAGCCCGCCGTTCGCCTTCGCCACGATGCCCGAGGCGCCCGATCCCCTGAGCCTGCCCAGCCCGGTCTACGACGGCGCGCGGCAGCACTTCGGCGCCTCGGCGCTGGAGCGGCGCACGCTGGACACCTTCCCGCCGAAGGCCACGGGGGACTCGCGCACGCTGGCCTGGGTGCGCTCGCGGCGCGGGCCGCTGGACAAGGCGCTGCTGGGGATGATCACCGACAATTCGGCGCCGCGGGTGTTCTACGCCCTGGGGCCGACGGTGATGACGACGACGCTGTCGCTGACCGTGTACCTGCACGGCACGGCCGAGGAGATCGCGGCGGTCGGCGACGACTTTATCCTGGTGGAATGCGAAGGCCGGGTCGGCGGTGGCGGCGCGTCGGATGAGCGCTCCAGCTACTGGCGACGCGACGGCAAGCTCCTGGCCACCAGCGAGCAGCTGGCCTGGTACCGCGAAGGGCGGCGCGAGCCGCCGGAATAGACCGCCCGGATCAGGCGGCCTCGGCCCGCGCGGGCGAGGACGCGGCCTGGGTGGCCGGGGACTCGGCGCGCACGTCGGCGTGGCGGCGCGGCGCGCCCGTGAAGAAGTAGCCGATCTCGACCTCCAGGACGCAGGCGAACCGCCAGAGCATGGCGACCGACATGCGGTTGTTGGCGCACTCGTATTTCTGCACCTGCTGGAAGCTGATCCCGCAGGCCGCGCCCAGCTCCTGCTGTGTCAGGCCCATCAGCCGGCGTCGTCGCCGCAGCTGGCGGCCGACCATGAAGTCCACCTCGTCGATCATCCGAACAAACCCCGTTACGTCACTAGGGTGAGGGATAATCGCGGGAGCGCGCCGAGGCGACCGAGCTTGCGCCGAGCCTTGCCGATCTTTTGCCGAGCAAACAGGCGCTTAGAGGTTGTCCCGCAGCCAGGTCGCCGCCTTGGTAATCACGTTGGCGCGCGGGTCCAGCGGTTCGCGGCGCAGCTTCGAGGACGAGAGCTGCTTGGTCGAGACCGCTTCGCGGGGCCCGAAGGCCGACCGATGGAGGATGCCGGCGGTGGCGGTGAACGCCGGGCCGGAGGCCGCGTCGGCTAGGTGCGGCACCCGGCGCGGGCGGCCCAGGCGGACCGGACGATCGAACACGCGCACGGCCACTTCGCGCACCCCGGCCAGCTGGCTGGCGCCGCCGGTCAGCACCAGGCCCGCGCCCGGCTCGATCGGCGCGCCGGCCGCCTTCAGGCGGTCGCGGAGCAGCTCGAGCGTTTCTTCCACGCGGGGCGCGATGATGCCCTTCAGCAGCGAGCGCGGGGCCACGACCGGGCCCGCGCCCGGGTCGTCGCCGCGCGGCGGCGCCTCGATCATCTCGCGGTCCTCGTTGGCCGAGGCGATGGCCGAGCCGTGCAGGGTCTTGATCCGCTCCGCGCCAGCGATGGAGGTGGAGAGGCCGCGGGCGATGTCCTGGGTTACGTGGTGGCCGCCGACCGGCACCGTCTCGACGTGCACCAGGCTGCCGGCCCGGAACACCGAGGCGGAGGTCGAGCCGCCGCCCATGTCGATGCAGACGGACCCCAGGTCCATCTCGTCCTCTTCCAGCGCGGCCAGGGCGGAGACGAAGGGGGCGGCGACGACGCCTTCCAGCTGCAGGTGGGCGCGCTCGACGCAGGCGCCCAGGGTGTTGAATACGGTCTCGGCGACCGAGACGACCAGCAGCTCGACGCCCAGGTTGCGGCCGAACATGGCGCGCGGGTCGCGCACCCCGCCCTGCCCGTCCACCGACCAGGCGACCGGTAGGATGTGGATGGCGCGGCGGCCCGGGATCTTGATCTGGGCCAGGGCATTGCCGATGGCGCGGATCAGGTCGTTGTCGGCGATCGGCCGGGCGCCGATGGAGACGCGGCCCTGCACGCGGCTGGAGGCGAGCCCGCCCCCGGCGGTAGCGATGGTGACGCCCTGCACATTGACGCCGGCGACGTTCTCGGCCCGCTCGACCGCCTGGGCGATGGCCTCGGAGGCTTCGTCGAGGTTGACGATCGCGCCGCCGCGCACGCCGCGCGACTGCACATAGCCGACACCGCAGGTGGTGAGCGTCCGGTCACCGCGGCGCACGCCCTCGGGCTTCATGATGAAGCAGGCGACCTTGGCGGCGCCCAGGTCGACGGCGGCGATGATCTTCGGCGGGGCCAGCGCGGCCTTCAGCCCGTCGCGCCCGTTCTTGGGGTCGGCCTTCTTCGCATCCGCCTTCTTCTCGGACTTCTCGGCAGCGGGACGTTCGGCGGTCTTCAGCATCAGGCGGGACTCGGGCTCGGGGCGGGCGTTACGGAGGGGGCGGAGGCGACGATCGGGCGCGGGCGCACGGTCATGGCGTCGGGATTGCGCAGGTCGATGCGTTCGAATCCGAGGTCCAGGATGTGCGAGCGCAGGTCCAGTTCCTCCAGCTTCATGAGCGCGGCGTCCTGGTCGACGGCCGGGAGCTGGATGATCGAGCCGTCCTTCAGCCGCAGGTCCCAGCGGCGGTCGTCGACGCGGACCAGGGCCTCCATATGCGCCATCAGCTTCGGCCGCTGGGCGATGGTGGGCAGGATCTCCGGCGCGTGCTTGCCGCCACCGGCGCCGACCACCAGGGGCAGCTTGGCGAAGCGGGCGGGGTCGGCCTCGGGGATGCGGTCGCCATGCTCGTCGATGACGTAACTCTTGCCGTCGTGCTGCCAGACGGCGAGCTGGCGGCGTTCCTTGACGGTGATGACCAGGGTGTCGGGCAACAGGCGCACGACCTTGGCCTCCTGCACCCAGCCGACCTTGGCGACCTTGCCCTGCACGTCGGCGAGATTGAGGCCCAGCAGCGGCTGGCCGACGCCGACGCCGGTGGCGCGGATGATGTCGCCCTTGGCCAGGGCGGAGGCGCCCTGGACGTGGATGGCCTTCACGCGGAAGCCGGCGTCGCCGAAGCGGTTGTCGACACCCGAGGCCACCGTCTGGGCGATGGCGGCGCCGCGGCCGCCGGTGGCCAGGGTGACGACCAGCGCCAGGGTCACCGCGCCGGCGGCGATCATCAGGATATGTTTCGGAGACGGGCTTGCGCGAAGCGGCGCGGCCGCCGCGGGGCGCCGGGCCGGCTTAGCGGGCGCCTTGCCCCGGTTTGCTGGCTGAGGTTTCGCCTGTACTCGCGATCCCCCCCGCGCCGCGGGCATAAGCGTCCTCCGTGATCCAAAGCACCAGCGAATCGAAATCCACCCCGCCTGCCGCGGCCTGCTCGGGAACGAGCGAGGTCGGGGTCATCCCCGGCTGGGTGTTCACCTCCAAGAGGACCAAAACATCGTTAATGTCGTCATAACGCAGGTCCGACCTGGTAACCCCTCGGCAACCAAGCGCGGCGTGCGCCATCTCTGACAGTTTCTTCGCTTTTTCCGCGACCTGTGGCGGAATTCTCGCAGGAACGACGTGCACGGAGCCACCCTCGCCGTACTTCGCTTCGTAGTCATAAAAGCCGGTGGCGGGCACGATTTCGGTCACGGTCATCGCCTTGCCGTCCATGACGCCGACGGCCAGCTCCATTCCGCGGATGTAGGGCTCCACCATGACCTCCTCGCCGAAGGTCCACGACGGGGCCACCACCTCCTGCGGCGGGGCGTTGGCGCCCTCGAACACCAGGAACACGCCGACCGACGATCCCTCGGCGTTAGGCTTCACCACGTAGGGGGGCGGCAGGACGTGGTCGCGGGCCACGTCGAAGCGGTTGAACAGCCCGCCGCCCGGCACGATCACACCGCCGGCGGCCAGCACCGCCTTGGCCTTGGCCTTGTCCATCGCCAGCGCCGAGGCCAGCACGCCGCAGTGCGTGTAGGGCAGCCCCAGGGTCTCCAGCACGCCCTGCACGCAGCCGTCCTCGCCCCACGCGCCGTGCAGGGCGTTGAAGCAGACGTCGGGTTTCAGGGCGGCCAGCACCTGCGCCAGGTCGCGGCCGGCGTCGACGCGGCTGACCTTGGCGCCCAGGCGCTCCAGGGCGTCGGCGCATTCGCGGCCGGAGACGAGGCTGACCTCGCGCTCGGAGGAAAGACCGCCGAGCAGGACGGCGACGTGATGTCCGGAAAGGGGCTTGGGCATGGGCGACTCAGATAGCGCGAAGCGGTTAATGCGGCGGTGACGGAGCACGCTCCCGGGGTCAAGCGCGCGTGAGCTTTCGGTGCAGAACCGGCGGGCCAGCGCCAGTTCGATTCAACCAATGAAAACACTGAAAACACTGAAGGGCGCACGGTCCCGCCGGCGACGAAGATGCGTGGCCTGCTTCAGTGTTTTCAGTGTTTTCAGTGGTTTAAAAGACTGCGCCTGCGGCGGGCTCACGGCTCTTGTGCCGATACGTGGTTCAGCGCGATCACCCAGCGGCCGTCCACCTTGCGCATCAGCCGCGTGTTGATGCCGTGCTGGGGCGCGCCGGGGCGCTCCAGGTCGTAGCGGCTGATCAGCTGGGCGGCGTCGGGGGCCAGCATCTCGATGCGGACGTCCGAGAAGTGCAGCGTTCCGCGCCGGACGGGGTCGCCGCCGTAGTCGCGGATGTAGTGGTCCAGCGTGCCCTGCCAGCCGTCCTGGAACTTGCCCTTGGATACGAACACCACGCCAGGGTTCTGGAACCCGGCCATGTAGCCGCGGAAGTCGCCGCGGTTCCACGCCGCCTCCATGTCGGCGATCACCTTGCGGATGGCGGCCTTGTCGGCGGTCTCGTCGGCCAGCGCCGGCACGGCGAACGCAGCGAGCAGCATCGCCAGCACAGCGCCGCGGTGAAGGGACGCCGCCACCTCTAAGCGCCCGCCCGGCGGCGCAGCTTCGAGGCCGCCCAGAACACGAACGCCAGGCCGCAGCCGGCCAGGATGCCGAAGGTCAGGTCGCGCACCAGCGTCAGACCGAAGGTGGCCAGCAGCACCGCCGCCGCGCGCCAGTTGGTCAGCAGGCTCGCGAACTCCCGCTTCTCGGCCATGTTCCACGCCACCACCACCAGGATGCCCGCCAGGGCGCTGAGTGGAATGTAGCTCGCCAGCGGCGCGGCCACGACCATGAAGGCCAGCAGAAAGCCGGCATGCAGCATGCCGGCCACCGGACTCCGGGCCCCGGCGCGGACGTTGGTGGCCGTGCGCGCGATCGTGCCGGTGACGGCGATCCCGCCCATGCAGGCCGAGACGACGTTGGCCAGGCCCTGGGCGACCAGTTCCATGTTCGAACGGTGCACGCGGCCGGTCATGCCGTCGGCGACCTTGGCCGACAGCAGGCTTTCCAGCCCGCCCAGCAGGGTAAAGGACAGCGCCGAGGGGAAGACGGCGGCCAGCATGGCCCACGAGGCGCCCGGCAGGCGCGGCGCGGGCAAGCCCGACGGGATGCCGCCGAAGCGGCTGCCGATGGTCTCTACCGGCAGGCGCAGGAGGGCCGCGGCCAGCGTGGCCGCGACCACGGCCACCAGCATTCCCGGCCAGGTGGGGCGCAGCCGGCGCAGGCCCAGGATGATCGCCGCCACGGCGGCGCCGAGGGCCAGGGCGGCGGGGTTGAACGACGGCAGCGCCGCGCCCAGCACCGCCAGTTTCGGCAGCAGCGGCCCCGGCTCCGGCCCCGCGAGCCGCAGGCCGGCCAGGTCCTTGATCTGGCTGGCCAGGATGGTGACCGCGATGCCGGTGGTGAAGCCGACCGTCACCGCGTGCGGGATGTGGCGGACCAGGTTGCCCAGCCGCAGCGCGCCCATCAGGGCCAGCATCAGGCCGGAGAGCAGCACGGTGAGGACCAGGCCGTCGTAGCCGAACTTCGCCACGGTCGCAGCGACCAGCACGATGAAGGCGCCGGCCGGGCCGCCGATCTGCACCCGGCTGCCGCCCAGCGCCGAGACCAGGAACCCGCCGACGATGGCGGTGTAGAGGCCGCGGTCCGGCGAGACGCCCGAGGCCACGGCGATCGCCATCGACAGCGGCAGGGCCAGGATCGCCACCGTCAATCCGGCCATGGCGTCGGCGCGCAGGTCGGCGAGCCCGTAACCCTCCGCCAGGATGGTCGCGAGCTTGGGCCGGTAGAGATGCCGGGTCGCCGTTCCGTCTGGCATGGCCTGACCGTGGTGCAGTCCCGCCACCTTAGCCTTGATGTACATCAAGGCTAAGGCTCACGCCTCCCGTGGGAAGTGCAGGGCCGCCAGGCCGCGCAGGTGCTCGGTCGTGGCCACCGAGCGGGTGGCCACGGCCCAGAGGTCGAAGAAGCCCGCCCGCTGGCGCACCAGCACGCTCGGAAAGCCGCATTCGCGCAGGATCGTCGACAGCACGTCGCGGGTGAAGCCGGTGCGGTGGGCCATGAACAGGTTGCCCTTCGCCATGGACGGCCGGTGGCCGTACAGGATGTCGATCGGCGAGATCGGGCCCATGGTCGACTCGTAGGCCGGCTCCAGCAGCTTGCCCTGCGCGACCAGCGCGGCCACCGACTGGAGGTCCGGGCAGGTGATCACCGCGAAGCCGTCGGCGCTCAGCACCCGGGCGAACTCGCGCAGCGCCACCATCACCTCGGCCGGATAGAGGTGCTCGATGTTGTGGCTGGAGTAGAGCGCGTCCATGGCGCCGTCCGCCACCGCGCCCATGTCGGTCATCGAGGCCGTGATGTCAGGCCGGGCCTCGGGATCGATGTCGAGGCGCACCTCGTCCCACTCCGGCCCCCGGAAGCCGCGGGTGGTGTCGGCCTTGGTCAGCGGGCCGCAGCCGACATGGAGAAACGTGGGCACGCGGTTCCCTAACGCCCGCTCATCCCGGCGAACGCCGGGACCCAGATCTCGAAACGGAGCGATGGGTTGGAGAACCCTCGAGGGGATAGAGCCCACATCTGAGTCATTCCATCTGGGTCCCGGCATTCGCCGGTATGAGCGGTGTTGGGGGACGTTAGGGCGCGGCGGGCTTCGGCCGGAAATCGACGTCGGAATTGGCGGCCACGTAGAGGAAGGCCGCCCAGACCGCGACGTTCTGGGCCAGTTCCGCCGGGTCGATCTTGTCCAGGGTGTCGTCGGCCGAGTGGTGCAGGTCGAAGTAGCGGCTCATGTCCTGGTTGAAGTCCACGAATGGGACCTTCAGGCCCATCAGCCCAGCGATGTCGGAGCCGCCGGAGCGGGGCGGCGTCGCGTTCACCGTCACCTTCAGGGGCGGCAGGGCGGCGCGGAAGGCGACCATGGCGGGATGGCTGTTGGCGGCCGGCGGGGTCGCCAGGCTCCAGATGCGGCCCGATCCGCCGTCGCTCTCTCCCGCGACCACGATGCCGGCGGCCTCGTCCTTGTGGGCGGCGGCGTACGCCGTCCCCGAGCCGTTCTGTTCCTCCGAGCCCCACATGACCACGCGGATCGTGCGGCGCGGCCGGTCGGCGGCCTCCCCCGCGATCTTCGCCGCGGCGGTCTGGATGGCGACGCCCGCGCCGTCGTCGATGGCGCCCGTGCCGGGATCCCAGCTGTCCAGGTGGCCGCCGACGACGATCACCTCGTCGGGCTTGGCGCGGCCGCGAATCTCGCCGACCACGTTCCAGGCCTCGGCGGCCGGGTTGACGCTGGAGGCCATCTCCAGGTGGACGCTCACCGGCTTGCCCCGCCCCGCCACGCGCTCCAGCAGCTGCGCGTCGACCGTCGAGAGCGCCGCCATCGGAATGCCGGCCGGCGTGCCGGCGCCGGTGTGCGGCAGGCGGGTGTCGTCGGTGGAGAGCGAGCGGGCGAGATAGGCCACCGCCCCGCGCTTGGCCGCCTCGACGGCGCCGTTGCGCCGCTGGACGCCGACGACGCCGTAGCTCGAGCCGTCTTGGGTCCGGCCCATGGCCTGGGTGACGACGGCGATCTTGCCCTTCAGCGCGCCGGCCGGCTGGTCCAGCATCGCTTGGTAGCTGGGGAAGACCGCGATCGGCGCGGTGATCCCGCCTGGAGGGGTCGGCGCGGAGCCGCCGATGCCCAGGATCGCCAGCCTCTGCGGATAGGGCGCGACCACCTCGGCCGACTCGGCCCCGCGCGACCAGGCGCTGGTGGTGAAGCTTTCGACGTGGACGTTCTCGAAGCCCAGGCGCTTCAGGGTGGCGACGCCCCAGTCCCGGGCGCGCTGCATGGCGGGCGAGCCGACCGGCCGCGCGCCGACCTCGGTGGTCAGCGACTCGACCACGTCCCAGGCGGTGGTGTCGGCGAGCGCCTTGTCGCGCGCGGCGGCCGCGCCGGCGGCCAGCGAGGTGGTTTCCGCGGCGGCGGGGCCGGCGATCAGGGCGGCCGCGAGCGCGACGATGTAGAGGCGGTTCATCCTCCGCACCTCGCCTTCCCGGGGGATTCCGTCAAGGCCTGCTGCTGGCGCCATGGTGTCAGCAGGGTGGCGATAAGTCTGTTCGGGCAATCAGGAGGTTTCATGCCCGTTTCGACCGCTCTAGACGGCCTGCCCCGCCCGCCCTGCGCCGAGACGCTGGGCTGGGAGATCGTCGACGCCCGCCCCGCCGACGGCTGGATCCGCACGCGGTTCGAGGCCCGCCCGGAGTTCCTGAACCCGGCCGGCTTCGTGCAGGGCGGGTTCCTGGCCGCCATGCTGGACGACACCATGGGCCCGGCGATGTTCATCTACTCCGAGGGCCGCCTGTTCACGCCGACCATTGAGCTGCACGTCAGCTTCCTCAGCCCCGCCCGCGCCGGTCCGCTCTACGGCGAAGGCCAGGTGGTGCAGGCGGGCAAGTCCATCGCCTTCTCCTCGGTCGGCTCCTCCACGAACTCGGTCGTT
>CBHTUE010000124.1:0-13364 GCA_966096115.1 uncultured Phenylobacterium sp. | reverse complement strand
GCGGCGGCCCCCGCTCCCGCTATGCGAGGACCTTTGCCTTGGCGAAGATGAAGAGGTCGTAAACCGCGTTACGCGAAATCACCCGCCGGGCGATTTCAGCGCCGCCAGGGCCTCCGTGGTCAGGCGCACCATCGTGCCCATGTCCTCGTCCCGCGACCGCGACAGTCCGGTGCGCACGATCACCAGCCGCGCCGACGGCACGATCACCACGAACTGACCCAGGCTGCCACGGGCGAAGTAGGCGTCGGCGGGCATCGCGGCGCGCACGGTGCGGGCGTAGCCCTGCAACTCACCGCGGTTGGTCCAGAATCCTGCGCCGTAGCCGTACTGTTCGCTGCCCGGCGTCAGGCGCGCCGAATAGTCCGCCCAGCCGGCCGGCAGGATGCGCTCGCCGCCGACCACGCCGTCGTTGAGGTAAAGCAGGCCGAACCGCGCCCAGTCGCGCGCCGTGGCCCACATGTGGCTGGCGCCGATCGGCGTGCCGGCGGCGTCGAACTCCAGGGTCGCGCCGGTCATCCCCAGCTTGTCGAACAGCTCGCGGTGGGCGAACGCCAGCACCCCCGCCGCATCGCCGCCGGTGCGGTCCCGGATCATCCGCGAGAGCAGCAGCGTGTTGCCGTTGGTATAGCGCCACTGCTCGCCGGGGCGGGCGGCGGCCGGGGCCTTGTCCACCATCGCCGCCATGTCGGGCGTGGCGAACACCATCTGCGCGGTGGGGTCGAAGGCGGTGCGCCAGTCCTGGGTCAGCGATTGGCCGAACTCCAGCCCGCTGGCCATCCGCAGCAGGTTATCCGGCGTGATGGCGTGGCGCGGATCGCCCGGGGCGGCCCAGGCGGCCACCGGCGCCGGCGCGTCCATCGCGATCCGGCCCTGGCGCACCAGCACCCCCAGCAGCGCGTTGGTTACCGACTTGGTCATCGACCAGCCGTGCTGCGGCGTGTCGATCCCGACGCCGGGAGCGTAGCGCTCGGCGACGATCCGTCCGTCGTGGACGATCACCACCGACTTGGTCAGTCGCGCGGGGCCCTTCGCAGGCTCGACGAAGACGCGGTCGACGGCGGCGGCGAGCGCCGGATTGATCGGCGCCACTACCTGCGGTCCGGCGATGGGCGGGAGCAGGGCCGGGCCGGGCGCGGGCAGGGCGACCATCGGCGGCTTCACCGGGCCCTGCACGACCAGGCAGCCCTCGGCTCCGCGGTAGACCGCGCGGCTCTGCAGGCCGGCGACGCTGGCCGTGACCTCGCCTTTTGCGCGGTCGACGTGATGGCGCGCCAGCGGCTCCAGGAACGACAGGTCCGGCTTCAGCGCCTCGCGGTAGTAGGTCTCCGGGTCCTGGCCGCCGACGAAGACGGCCGAGCACAGCTGGTGGCTGACCAGGTTGGCGCCGGTGGCCAGCGCGCGGTCGACGCGGGTCGACCCGCAGGCGCTGAGCGGGAGGGCGAGCAGGAGGATCGAGAGCGGCGCGAGCCGCGGTAACGTCTGGGGCATTGGGGGGCTTTCGGGGTTGGCGTGGAGCCGCCCCGATGCCCGCTCAGGCCCTGGGCCTCATGCCGAGTTTGGAATTCGGCCAGCCGAAATTGAAATCCCGCCGTCATCGCCCAGCGCCCGGCGGCGGTACTCGGTCGGTGTCATGCCGGCCTCCGCCCGGAACGCCCGGTTGAACGGGCCCAGCGAGTTGAAGCCGGCGTCCAGGGCGATGGTCAGGATCGGCACCTGCGCCTGGCCGGGATCGCCCAGCCCGGCCTTGGCGTCGGCAATGCGGTAGCGGTTCAGGAAGCTGTTGAAGTTGCGGTGGCCGAGCCCCCGGTTTATCACCCGGCGCAGGCGGTACTCCGGCACGCCGTGCTCGTGCGCCAGCCGCCCGATGGTGAGGCCGTCCTGCCGGTAGGCCCGGTCGTGCTCCATGGCCCGCTGCAGCGCCGCGACCAGGTTGAGATCGGCGGAGCTCAGTTCACTCGAAGGCGCGGGCGCCGGCGCCTCGGCCAAAGGGAACAGCGCGGTCGCGCCGGACACCCGCAGAAACGACCAGGCCACGCCGCCGACGATCGCCGCGAGCACGGCGCTGCGGACCAGGTCCGTGGCGTCGGCGGCGCCGGCCGCGGGACCACCCAGCTGAGCCACGGCGTTGAGCGCGATGTAGCCGGCGGCGGCGGCCACCAGCCACACCCGGATGCGCCGGCGGCCTTCCACCAGGTCCGCGGGCCACGAGGCCACCGTCTGCACTACGGCCAACAGAGCGAAGCCCAGGGCAACCAGGCTCAGCGCCGTGTCGATCGGACCCGCCAGCGGAGAATACATCGGTCGCAGCACCCAGCCGCAAACCAGCACGGGGGCCACCACCGCCGCCACAAGGCCGGCATGCCAGGGCCGCAGGCGGAAGTCGTCGTCGAACAGGGCGCGGGCGAACAACCAGAAGATCACATTGTCGCCGTTGGCGATGGCCATCATGGGAACCCGCCAGGCGCCGAGTTCGGCCCGCAACTCGGGCGCCGACCAGATCGCGTAGACCGCGCCGCCGGCCGCGAACACCGCGCCGAGTTTCGCGGCCAGCAGCCGCCCGTGGTCGCGCACCAGCACGGCCGCCAGCAGGACCAGCAGCACGCAGGCGCCGCCGCGCAACATCAGGTCCAGACCGGAGATCAGCGTTCCGCCCATGCCCCCGACTATCACCCGTCGCGGTGCGCGCGCCTAGGCCGGCGTGAACGACGGCGCCGTCGCCCGCCAGGCCTCACCCAGGGCGTAGTAGTCGAAGGCCGTGGGGTCGACCTCTTCGACGCCGGGGATGATCGCCCAGGGGATCGCGCTCTGCGTCCACGTCTGGGCGATGGGCCTGGCCCAGCCGGCGTCGTCGAAGGTCCCGGCGCGGTGGGTGGTTTACTCCGGCGCGGCCAGGGCGCTGGCCTGCTGCGGCACGCCGCTGGTGGGGCAGGGGTTGTCGTCGACGACGGCGCCGCGGCCGGTCGTGCGCCGCGTGGTCCGCAGGGGCCCGGAGACGGTGAGGTCCGCCGTACGGACCAGCACGATCAACGCATAGACCGAGCCCGATCGGGTCTGGCAGTCGTGGCAGTGGCAGACGTGGACCAGCAGCGGGGCGCCGTCGAGGCGGTAGCGCACGGCGCCGCAGAAGCAGCCGCCGTGCAGCGGGAGCGCGACGCGGGTCGGGTCCATGGGGCAGTCCTCCGTCTGTCCGCGGCCACCTTAGCGAAGGCCGGGACAGACGGAGAGCCTTGCCGGCCCCTTAGTAGGTGTAGCGCAGCGTCACGCCGTAGGTGCGCGGCTGGCCCAGGAAGGCGTTGTACGACCCGGACTGCAGCACCGAGTTGAAGCCCACCTGATAGTAGGTGTCGTCGAACAGGTTCTGGGCGAAGGCCTCGACGGCCCAGGCCTTGTCCGCCGACGACAGCCCGATGCGGGCGTTCACCAGGGTGTAGCCCGGCTGGTTCTTGACCGGATCCAGGTCGGAGCCGGTGTTGAACGACGACACGCTCTTGGCGTTCACCGCCACACGGCCGATCAGGCCGTCGGTCAGCTTGCGCTCATAGGTGACGCCCAGCGAACCGGACCACAGCGGGGCCAGCGACAGGCGCGAGCCCGGCAGGTTGCCGCCCAGGAACAGCGGCGTGCTCTTCGGGTAGTAGGTCTCCGCGTAGGTGACCCCGCCGTTGATGCTGAGGCCGTCCACCGGGGTGAACCACAGGAAGTCCGCGTCCACGCCCTTGGAGATCACCTTCGGCACCGAGGCGACCGAGAAGACCAAGCCGTTGAAGGCGTTCAGCTGGAAGTCGTTGAAGTCCTGGTAGAAGCCCGTGAGGTTCAGCAGCAGCGTGCGGTCCAGCAGGGTGTTCTTCACGCCGAGTTCGTAGGAATCCACGGTCTCGGGCTTGAAGCTGGTGTCCAGCACCGGGGCGGTGGGCTGCCCGGCCACGGTCTGCACCGTGGTGGCGATGCGGTCCAGGTTGAAGCCGCCGGCCTTGTAGCCCCGCGCATACGACGCATAGACCAGCGTTTCCGGCGTGAACCGGTAGGCCAGCTTGGCGGTGCCGGTCAGCTTGTCTTCCTTCAGGTGCTGGTCGTTGTTGCGGATCCTGCCGAACGCCGGGCTGTTCGAGGTGGCGCACAGCACCTGGTAGGGGCCGGCGCCGAGCAGGCCGCCGGCGCGGATCAGCGACCCGGTGGCCGGGATCGGACCGCCCAGCGCCGCCGCACGGGCCAGCGCCGTGGCGCAGCCGATGCCGCCGTCGGTGTTGCTCCAGAAGGTGTTGAGGTCCTTGTCTTCCCAGGTGTAGCGCAGGCCCACCGTCAGCTCGAGCTGGTCAGTGATCTTGTAGCTGTTGTTGGTGAAGAGCGCGAAGCCCTCCTCCTTCTGGTTGTACAGGTCGTCCTGGCCCTGGCCGGGCACGAAGGTCGAGCCGTTGGCCGGGCGGCCGGTGAACAGCGGCAGCTGACCGCCGAACAGGGCGCTGATGTAGGGCTCGTACTGCGTCCCGTAGGTGACGGTGCGCACGTGCAGGCCCAGCTCTTCGCGGCTGTAGAAGGCGCCGACCAGCCAGTTCAGCTTGTCGGTGGAGCCGGCGAAGCGGAACTCCTGGGTGATCGTCTGGAACTTGGTCGAGCTCGGGTTGGAGACGTCGCGCAGGGTCGGCGCATAGAGGATGTCGGCGCTGGTCCAGTCGACGTCGGCGCCGCCGGTCTGCTTCCAGTTCCGCACCGCCGTGACCGAGGTCAGCTTGGCGTCGCCCAGGATGCCGGTCTTCCAGTTGGCCTCGACCGAGCCGCCCTCGTCGATGATCGTCTTCAGGAACGAGCGGTTCGAATAGTCGCGGAAGCCGTCGATATCGACCGGGTTGGCGAGGCCGCCGGGGGCCAGGGCCAGGATGATCGGCGCCGTCGCGCCGTTCTTGATCTGCACCGAGCCGCAGCAGCGCTCGTCACGCTTGGTGTAGTCCAGCGACACGTTCACATCGAGCGTCTCGGTCGGCGTGAACAACACCTGCGCGCGGCCGGTGTAGAACTTCTGGTCGTTGTTGTCGGGGCCGTAGGTCTTGTAATAGCCGTCGCGCTCGCGGGCGGCGACGTAGACGCGGGCCGCCACCTTGTCTTCGAGGATCGGGCCGGTCAGCGAGATCGAGCCACCGAAGCCGTCGTAGTTGCTGAACGTCGCTTCCGACGTGGCGTGCAGCTTGAACGAGGGCCGCGCGGTGATGATGTTGATCACGCCGGCGGTGGTGTTCTTGCCGAACAGGGTGCCCTGCGGCCCCTTCAGGATCTCAATGCGGTCGGTCTCGCCCAGGTCGCTGAAGGCGACGCCGTTGCGGGGGCGGTAGACGCCGTCGATCGTCACGCCGACCGAGCTTTCCAGGCCGGGGTTGTCGCCGACCGTGCCGATGCCGCGGATGCGCGCGGTGGTGATCGCCGAGCTCGAGGTGGACGTCACCGTCAGGCCGGGGGCCAGGATGGTCAGGTCCTTGATGTCGCGGACGCCGGCGTCCTTGATCTGCTGGGCGTTCACGGACGTCACCACGATCGGCACGTCCTGCAGGCTCTGTTCGCGCTTCTGCGCCGTGACCACGATCTCGTCGATCGTGTGCGGCGTGGTGTCGTCGGCTTGTGCGAGGGCGGCGCCGGGCGCAGCCAGGATCAGGGCGCCGGCCAGGGCCGAGCCGCTGAAGAACTTTGCTTTGTTCACGTTGTACTCTCCCCTCGGCGCCTCTGTGTGAGGGAGGGTGGGCGCGCGAGTGCCGGTGGGTGTGCCGCCGACCCGCGTTCCGCGCTCATGAAAATGCCGTAAGGAGACCCCTTTTCCGGCGGGGCGCGACTCTAGCGCAACACGTTACGGCATAAGGGATTGCGGATCGGCGTTCCTGACATTTCGGTGTTTTGTTTCGAGGCGCGTCGAACGGTGCGGATTCGGCGCCCGGCGGCCGGGCTTGAGGTTCGTTCGGCGCGGGCCCATCGTCCCAGCCAACGACAAAGGGACTTCGGGGGAACGTCATGCGGAAGTGGCTCGCGTTTGCGCTGGCCTGGGTCTTGATCCTGGGCGGCGCCTGGGTCGCGCGCAGTATCCAGACCTCGGGCGGGGCGGTGACGGTCACCGAGGTGACCATGCCGGGCGAGCAGGGGATCACGCTCTCGGGCCTGCTCTACACGCCGAAGACCGCCACCGCGGCGACGCCGGCGCCGGGCGTCCTGGTCTCCCACGGCTACATCAACACCCGCGAGATGCAGTCGCCCTTCGCGATCGAGCTCTCGCGGCGCGGCTTCGTGGTGCTGGCCATGGACATGACCGGTCACGGCTACTCCGGCGGCATCGTCGGACAGCCCGGCGGCTTCGGCGGGCCGGCGGCGCTCAGGTACCTCAAGGGCCTGCCGCAAGTGGACAAGGCCAACATCGGCCTGGAGGGCCACTCCATGGGCGGCGGGCCGGTGATGGCCGCCGCGGTCGCTGATCCAGAGGGCTACAAGTCCATCGTGCTGGCCGGCTCCACGCCGCGCCTGTTGCCCGGCGCCGCGGCCCCGGAGAACCCGAAGAACCTCGCCGTGGTTTTCGGCCAGTTCGACGAATTCGCCCCGCTGATGTGGGGCGTGCCCAAGGGGTCCGACATCGCGACATCGAAAAAGCTCGCCAAGGTGTTCGGCGTGCCCGGCCCCGTCGAGGTGGGCAAGGTCTATGGCGACATCGCCGCCGGCACGGCGCGCCGGCTGACCAATCCGCGCGTCACCCATCCCTGGGAGCACTTCTCGCAGGCCGGGATCGGCGACACCGTGGACTGGTTCCAGCAGACCCTGCCCGCGCCGGCCGCCAAGCCGCCCACCGATCAGGTCTGGCTGACCAAGGAAATCGGCACCCTGGTCAGTTTCATCGGCATGGTCGGCCTGATCCTGGCGACCTTCGACCTCCTGCTGGCCTTCGGTCCCTTCAAGGCCCTCGCCGAACCGGCCCAGCCCGTCGTCGAGGCCCGCAACGGCCGCTGGTGGCTGTCGCTGCTGATCAGCGCCGCGCTCCCGGCGGTCACCTATTTCCCGCTGATGAACGTGGGGCAGGTGTTCTTTCCGATGGCCCCGTTCCCGCAGTGGATCCAGAATCAGCTGCTGGTCTGGGCGCTGGGCAACGCGATCCTGATCCTGCTGATCGGCCTGGTGCTGCGCTCGAAGCCGGTCTTCTCCAACCGCTGGGCGCTGTCGGCGGCCGCCGCGGTGGTCACGATGGCGGTGGCCTACCTGTCGCTGGTCATCGTCGATGCCGCGTTCAAGACCGACTACCGCTTCTGGGTCCTGGGCCTGAAGCCGCTCAGCCTGGCCCGCGCGGCGGAACTGCCCGCCTACCTGGTGCTCTGGACCCTGTTCTTCCTCGTCGCCATCCGCTCGCTCTGCGCCAACATCGCGGTGAAGGGCGAGGGGTACATCGCGGCCATCGGCTGGGCCAAGATCGCCATGGCGATGGGCTTCGCCGTGCTGGTGATCTGGGAGTACACGACGCTGTTCACCACCGGGCTGCTGGCGACCGGGCCGACGACGGCGCTCAACGTCATCGTCGCCATCCAGTTCGTGCCGCTGCTGGGCGTGATCGGGATCATCGGCATGACCACCTACCGGCGAACCAATTCCTACGTGCCGGGCGCGCTGATCTGTGCCCTGCTGATCAGCTGGTACGTCACCTCGGGCACAGCCAACCACTGGGCGCCCGGGTTCAAGCCGCAACTGCCCGGCGCGAGCGCGCGCCGATAGCCGCCAACCACGGAGTGTCCCCTTGGCCCTCGTCTCACTCCTGCTGGCCGCCGCGGCCGCAGCCGCCGGCCCGCCGGCCGTCGCCGGACCCATCGCCCCGGATGTCGTCTATGCCGGCGCCTGGTACGAACAGGGCCGCACGCCGGCCGGCCTGACCAAGGGCTGCGAGTGGGCGATCACCGCCTATGGCCGCGACGACAAGGGCCGCGTCACCGTCAAGGACTCCTGCCATCCGGGCCGCCAGGACGCGAAGGAACGCTCGATCGAGGGCGTGGGCGAGATCCGCGATCCCGGCGTCAACGCCACCATCTTCTTCCGCTACAAGCTGGGCCCGCTCCGGCCCACGCGCGAATACCGGATGATCGCCATCGACCCGGACAACCGCTGGTACATCTCCGCCAACCCCGGCTTCGAGAGCGTCTACATCTTCACCCGCGAGGTGGCCCCGCCGGTCGAGACCGTCCGCGGCCTCGCCAAGCGCCTGCGGGACATGGGCTACAAGGGCGACCTAGAACTGATCGCCACGCCGGGGCGCGACAAGATCCCCGAGACGCCGTGACGGTCGCTTCGATCCTTTTTTGCTGATCGTCATCCCCCGGCTTGTCCGGGGGACCCATGATCACCCTCGGGGAAGGACTATCTCGGCGGCGCCACCACGGATCGCTCGGCAGCGAAGGGGACAATAGGTCCCCCGGACAAGCCGGGGGATGACGGTCCTCTTGTGAGCCTGGCCTTAGCGCTCAGCCCGCCGCGATCCGATAGGCGCACCGCCGCGCGCCGGCCAGGATGTGGTCGGTGCGTTCCACGCTCACGCCCGGTCCCAGCACGTCGCGGAACACTTCCAACTCGGCGCGGCAGAAGCCCTGGCAGGCGGTCGCCGCGGCGCAGATCGGGCAGTGGTTTTCCGCCAGGGTAAAGACCTCGCCGTCGCGGGACCACTCGGCCATGTAGCCCTCGGCGCTGCGCAGCGCCGCCAGGCGCGAGACGCGCAGCTCCAGGCTCGCCACGCCGCTCAGCGCCGTCGCATAGGCCGCCGCCGTCACCGCCTCGCGCCGCGCGATCAGCCGGTCCACGCCGTCCTCGCCGAACTCGGCGCGCACGGCGTCCAGCATCTCCAGGGTGAGCTGCGCGTGGGTGTCGGGGAAGCGCGCCTGGGCCGCTTCGGTCAGCGACCAGGTCCGCCGCGGCCGGCCGACGCCGCGCCGTTCGTCCACATGATCTACCAGCCCGTCGGCGACGAGCCGTTCCAGATGTTGCAGGGTGGCCTGCCGGCTGATCCGCAGGGCGTTCGCCAACGCCAGGGTGTCCGCCGGTCCGCGGGTCTTGAGCTGGAAGAGGATGCGGTCGGCGGGCGTGCGCATTTTGACAATCGACGTATTGCAAAATCTACGGCCCAGGTCTACTCGAATTTGACATGGCAGAAGTTGTCAAAAGTGAATCCGCGTCGGACACCGGCTGGGCCGACCTGCTGGCCGACGGCCGGCTGCCCCGCTTCGCCCTGATCATGCTGGGCGTCTGGCTGAACGCCGCCGACAGCCTGGTGACCGCCACCATCATGCCCAGCGTCGGCGCCGACCTGGGCGGCTACGCCTATTTCAGCTGGGCGACGGCCGGCTATTTCGTCGGCGCGATCCTGGCCGGCGCCAGCTCCGGGCGGCTGTCGGAGATGTTCGGCCTGCGCTCGGCCACGGCGCTGGCGGGGCTGGTCATGGTCGCCGGCTGCATCCTCTCGGCGGCCGCGCCTAACGTCGGCCTGTTCCTCACCGGCCGGCTGATCCAGGGCCTGGGCTCGGGGTGGATCTCCGGCTTCGCCATGGTCGCCATCGCGCTGCTGTTCCCCGAGCGCCACCTGGCCCGGGTGTTCGCCGCGGTGACCTTCGTCTGGGGCATCGCCACAGTGTTGGGGCCGCTGTTCGGCGGCGTCGTGCTGGCCGGCGCGGGATGGCGCGACGTCTTCTGGCTGTTCGCGGCCCAGGCGGCGCTGTTCAGCCTGGCCGCGCCGTTCCTGCTGGCGGGCGGGGCGAAGGCGACGGGCGGTCCCGGCATCCCGTGGGCGTCGCTGGGTGTCCTCGGCCTGGGCGTCTCGGCCATCGCCGTGGCCAACGTCCTGACCACCCCATGGCTCGCCATCGGCCTGGTGGTCGCGGGCCTGGTCATCCTGGCGCTGGTGGTGCTGCTGGACGACCGCATGCGGGTGCGCCTGCTGCCCCATCGGGCGGGCGACCTGACGACCGTCGTCGGCGCGGGCTACCTGTCGATGTTCGCCCTGACCGCGGCCTCCATGGGCTTCTCGATCTATGGCCCGCCGATCCTGCAGCAGACGCGCGGGTTCTCGCCGCTGTGGGCCGGCTACGCCATCGGCGCGGAGTCGATGGCCTGGACCATCGCCGCCATGGCCGTCGCCGGGGCCGGCGCGGTGTGGGACCGCCGCTGGATCCGCATCGGCTGCGGCCTGCTGATCGCCAGTCTGGTGATGCTGCCCTTCACCCTGGCGACCGGCCCGCTGGTGTGGATGCTGGTAGCGGGCAGCTTCATGGGCGCCGCGTTCGGGTTCTCCTGGGCCTTCATGAGCCGGCGCGTGCTGATGGCGCTGCGCGACGAGGACAAGGCCATCGGCTCCTCGGGCATCACCGCCGTGCGCCAGAGCGGCGGCGCGGCGGGCGCGGCGATCTCGGGCGTGGCCGCCAATATCGTGGGCTTCTCCGGCGGGCTCAGCGACGCCAGCGCGCATGCCGCGACCACCTGGGTGTTCGTCACGGTGATCCCGCTCGCCTTGGTCGGGACCTGGGCGGCGTTCCGGCTGACCGGCTCGGCGGAGCGGGCTTAGGCGGCCGTCCAGCCGCCGTCGATCGACAGGTTCGCGCCGGTGATCTGGCTGGCGGCGTCCGAGCAGAGGTAGACCGCCAGCGAAGCCACCTGTTCGGCGGTGACAAACTCCTTCGTCGGCTGGGCGCCCAGGATCACGTCATTGATCACCTGTTCCTTGGTGAGCCCGCGCGCCGCCATGGTGTCGGGGATCTGCTTCTCCACCAGCGGCGTCCAGACGTAACCGGGGCTGATGCAGTTGGCGGTGATGCCGAACGTCGCCACTTCCAGCGCCGCGGTCTTGGTCAGGCCGGCGATGCCGTGCTTGGCGGTGACGTAGGCGGACTTGAACGGCGAGGCGACCAGGCTGTGGGCCGAGGCCGTGGAGATGATCCGCCCCCACTTGCGCGCCTTCATCCCCGGGATCGCCGCGCGCATGGCGTGGAAGGCGGCCGACAGGTTGATCGCCAGGATCATGTCCCACTTGTCGAGCGGGAACTCGTCGATCGGCGCCACGTGCTGGACCCCGGCGTTGTTGATCAGGATGTCCACCGCGCCGAACTGCTTTTCGGCATCAGCGACCATGGCGGCGATCTGGTCCGGCTTGGTCATGTCGGCGCCGGAGTAGGCGGCCTTCACCCCGAACTCGCTCTCGATCCCGGCCCGCTCCTTCTCGATCGCCGCGGCGTCGCCGAAGCCGTTGATGACGACATTCGCGCCCTCCTTGGCGAGCGCGCGGGCCATCGCCAGGCCGATGCCGCTGGTGGAGCCGGTGACGAGCGCGGTCTTCGATTTCAGGGACATGGGGGAGGGCCTTTTCGCGGGGAGGAGGTCAGGGGGCGGGCTTGGCGCCGCCGGTCAGGTCGTAGGTCACCGTCCCGGCCACCATGGGCCGGTTCAGCCAGTCGGGATGGTTCAGGGTCGTGGCGACGTCGGCGCCGCCCGCGGCCCAGTGTTCGGTCATCGTGGTGCGGGAGAACTCGTAGTCCTTGGAGTTCCCCTCATAGACCTTCGAGCGGTAGATCAATTGCACGATCGTGACCGCCGGTTCGTGCGCCAGGCCGCGCAGGAACACCACGTCGGCGTCCTCGCCCAGCTCCGCCGGCAGCTTGCCCAGCAGGTTGGAGAGCGCCACCCGCGCCTTGTGGATCCGCACCCCGGCGTCGGTGTTCAACCGCGTGCGGCTGGAGAAGCGGATGTCCTTCTCCCGCTCGGCGGCCTCGATCAGGGTGCGCGGCAGGTCGCCGCGGGCGCTGAACAGGTCGACCTGGAAGATCATCAGGTCGCCGCCGGTCTCCTCGTCCAGCACGTACTGAAGCGGCGTGTTGGAGACGATGCCGCCGTCCCAATAGGCCTCGCCGTCGATCACCACCGGCGGGAAGCCCGGCGGCAGGGCGCCAGACGCCATGATGTGCTCCGGCCCGATCCGGTCCTTGGTGTTGTCGAAGTAGACGAAGTTGCCGGTCCGGATGTTCACGGCGCCGACGCTGAGCCGGGTCTCGCGCGCGTTGATCCGGTCGAAGTCGACCAGCTTCTCCAGGCTCTCGCGGAGCGGAGCGGTGTCGTAGAGGCTGAGCGCTTCGGGCGCGCCGGGCAGGTGGAACAGCGGTGGCGGGAACCGCGGCCGGAAGAAGCCCGGCACGCCGAACGCGGCGATCCAGCCGGCGCTCATCTCATTCCAGAACGCGCGGATGTCCTCGCCCGGAAACGGCACCGGGAAGGTCACGGCGCCGGAGGCCATGTCCCAGAATTCGTGCAGCCGCTCGACCCGCCGCTCCGGCGGATTGCCGGCGATCAGGGCGGCGTTGATCGCCCCGATGGAGATGCCGGCCACCCAGCCGGGCGCCAGCCCCTGGGCGTCCAGGGCCTCGTAGACCCCGGCCTGATAGCTGCCCAGCGCGCCGCCGCCCTGCAGGACCAGGACGCGATCGGGGGAGGGCGGCGGGAGCTTCTTCGGCGACATGTTGCGGTGCACCATTGCGCCCGCGATCGTGGCGCAAGCAAGGCTTAATCGAACCTGCGATGGGGGAACGCCGCGCCCGGCGGCTCCAGGGAGGTCAAGCGGCGGCGACGCCTCACCTGACCTGGAGGTTCCCAGCCGTGAAGACGACGCTCGCCGCGCTCAGCGCGGGGCTCTGCCTCGCCGCCACCGCCGCCCATGCGGCCACCGTCACGCTCGACTTCGAAGGGCTCGACGGCCGCGCCACGGTCAACGAACGGGTCCTCGACTTCTATGCCGGCGGCCACGGATCGGCCGGCAGCACCGGCGGGTCCAACTTCGGCGTCACCTTCTCGCCCGAGGCAGTCGCGATCTGCGCGTTCCCGGCCTGCGAAGGGTCCAACGTCGCCGGCGCGCCCTCCGGCGCCAACGTCCTGGGCGTCCTGCCGGATACGATCGCGGTCATGAACATCGCCGGCGGCTTCGACCAGGCGCTGCAGTTCATGTGGATGACCACCACTACCGCGCACGTCACCCTGTGGTCCGGCCTCGGCGGGACCGGGACCCAGCTGAATGGGGTCACGCTCTTCGGCCAGCCCAGCGGCTCCAACACCGACGGCTGTAGCGGCCACACCTTCTGCCCGTTCCTGCCCGCGTCGGTTCAGGCCCTGGGCGTCGTGCATTCGATCACCTTCGAGGGCTTCACCCACGGCGTAGTCGACGACATCCAGCTGTTCGGCGCCAATAGCGGCAACCCCGACGCCGTGCCGGAGCCGGCCGCCTGGGCGCTGATGATTTCCGGCTTCGGCCTCGCCGGCGCGGCGCTCCGCCGCCGCCGCGTCCGGGCGGCCGCCTAGGCCGCCCGATACCCAATCGCCGCGCGCGTAAACCGTCG
>CBHTUE010000123.1:0-13370 GCA_966096115.1 uncultured Phenylobacterium sp. | reverse complement strand
TCGGCCGCCCGCTTCATGGTGAGCTGGAAGGCGCGGTTCTCCATCAGGTGCTCGGTGATCCGCCGCCGCAAGTCGGAGTCGGCCAGCCGGCCGTCGGCCTCGACGCCGATGTTGGCCTTGGCCGCTTCCGGAATGGTCGGCATGGCCACCGCCTGGCCGATATTGCCGCCGCCCAGCATGCCGGCGATCGAGTCCCGCTCGAACTGCATCAGCCGCTTGGCGACCGTCCAGCCGCCGTTCAGCGGCCCGAACAGCTGGTCCTTCGGCACCTTCACGTCGGTGAAGAAGGTCTCGCAGAACGGCGAGGTGCCGTTAATCAAGAGGATCGGCCGCACCTCGACGCCCGGCGCCTTCATGTCGATCAGCAGGAAGCTGATGCCCTCGTGCTTCTTCGACTTGTCGGTGCGCACCAGGCAGTAGCAGCGGTCGGCGTTCTGGGCGCCGCTCGTCCAGATCTTCGAGCCGTTCACCAGATAGTGGTCGCCCTTGTCCTCGGCGAAGGTCTGCAGGGACGCGAGGTCCGATCCGGACCCCGGCTCGGAGTAGCCCTGGCACCACCAGACGTCGCCGTTCACGATGCCCGGGAAGTGCTCCTTCTTCAGCGCCTCGGAGCCGTATTCCAGGAGCGTCGGGCCGAAGAACGTGATGCCCATGCCGCCGATCGGGTTGCGCGCCCCGATCTTCGCCATCTCCTCGTTCAGCACCTTGATCTCGGCCTTGGTCAGCCCGCCGCCGCCGACCTCTCTGGGCCAATGCGGCGCGCCCCAGCCCTTGGCGCCCAGGGCGTGGCGCCAGGCCTTGGCCTCAGGCGTCTCGGGTTCCGCCCGCAGCTTGGCCAGCTGCACGTCGGGCTTGTTCGCCAGGCTCTTGGGAAAATTGGCCTCGAGCCACTCACGCGCCTCGGCCCGGAAGGCCTCCACGTCGCCGCCGAAGTCCGCCATCTGTCCTAGCTCCTACTTGGGATCGGGCAGGCCGAGCACGCGCTTGGCCACCACGTTCAGGTTCACTTCCGAGGTGCCGCCCTCGATCGAATTGGCCTTGGTTCGCAGCCAGCCGCGGGTCGCCATGATCTCCGGCGTCTCGAAGCCCGGGCCGTCCCAGCCCAGGGCCTGGTGCCCCAAGGCCTCGACCATCAGCTCGGACCGCTCCTTGGCGAACTCGGCCGCCGCGTACTTGATGATCGAGGTGGTCGCCGACGGCCCGTTGCCCGCCTTCGACTCCGCCGCCGAGCGCGCGATCGTCTGGCGCAGGGTCTGGAAGTCCATCTTGTTGCGGGTGATCCGCGCCCGCAGATCGATGTCCGACAGCGCGCCCGTGTCGCCGGCGTACTGCTTGGCGATCGTCGCCAGGTCGCCCGAGGCGCCGCCCGCCGAGCCGCCCTCGCCGAACCCGGCCGAGATGTTCTGGCGCTCGTACTGCAGCAGCCGCTTGGCGATCTCCCAGCCGCCGTTCACCCGGCCGACCAGGTTCTCCTTGGGAATCTTCACGTCGGTGAAGAAGGTTTCGCAGAACGGGCTCTCGCCGCTGATCAGCGGGATCGGCCGCGTCTCGACCCCCGGCGTGGCCATGTCGATCAGCACGAACGAGATGCCCTCATGCTTCTTCGCCGTGTCGGTCCGCACCAGGCAGAAGCACCAGTCGGCCTTGTCGGCATAGCTGGTCCAGATCTTCGAGCCGTTGATCAGCCAGTGGTCGCCCTTGTCCTCGCACTTCGTCGCCAGGGCCGCGAGGTCGGAGCCGGCGCCCGGTTCCGAATAGCCCTGGCACCAGCGCACCTCGCCCTTGGTGATGCGCGCCAGGTGGGTCTTCTTCTGCTCCTCGTTGGCGTACTCCAGCAGCACCGGGCCCAGCATCCAGATGCCGAACGCCAGCACCGCCGGCCGCGCCTTGATCCGCGCCAGCTCCTGGTCCAGCACGCGGGCCTCGGCCGACGACAGGCCGCCGCCGCCGTATTCCTTGGGCCAGGTGGGGGTGGTCCAGCCCTTGGCCGCCATCCGCTGCATCCAGACGATCTGCGGGTCCTTGGAATCCAGGAACCGGCGCCCGCCCCACACCGCTTCGGGGTCGGTCTTCGCCTTCGGGTCAGCGAGCTCGGCCGGATAGTTGGCCTCCAGCCAGCCGCGCACCTCAGTCCGGAACGCATCGAGGTCCGTCGCGCCGAAGTCGGCCATGGCGGGGTCTCCAAAATCTCTAGGTCGCCGCAAGCTTAGCGCCCGCCAACGTCGGGGCAAGCAAGATGAAACAGTTGTTTGAGGGGACCTGACACAACGTCGCCTATACAGGGGTCGATGCGCACGCTCCGCGATCTGAGTCCCGCCCTGATCGCCGCCGCCCCATGGCCGGCGGCGCTGATCACCCTGGCCGCCGGCGTCATGCTGCTGGCGTCGGGCGCGACCCCGTCCGAGCCGGAGCGCTTCGTCACGATCATGCGCTTCGAGCCGGTCCTGCTGATCGAGATCGGCCACTTCCTGTCCAGCATCCTGGGCCTGGTGCTGGTGATGCTGGCCTTCGGGCTGCGCGCGCGGCTGGACGGCGCCTGGGCTGCGACCATGATCGTGCTGCTGGTCGCCGCGCCGCTCAGCCTGGTGAAGGGCTTCATCTGGGAGGAGACGGCGCTGCTGGTCGTGCTGGCCATCCTGCTCGCGCCGTTCCGCGCCGCCTTCCCGCGCACGGCGCGGCTGACGCGGATGGAGGTGACCCCGGGCTGGCTGTTCTCCGCCGTCTGCCTCGTGGTGGGGGCCGGCGCGCTGGGCCTGTGGTCGTTCGAGCACGCCGACTACGGCGACCGGGCCTGGTGGCGGGTGATGGCCGACGCCGACGCCGCGCGCTCGCTGCGCGCCTGGGCCGGCTCGGCCATCGGTCTGAT
Source organism: uncultured Phenylobacterium sp. (assembly GCA_966096115.1). Lineage (GTDB taxonomy): Bacteria > Pseudomonadota > Alphaproteobacteria > Caulobacterales > Caulobacteraceae > Phenylobacterium. The sequence goes on along the minus strand of CBHTUE010000123.1, from coordinate 10,504 downwards.
GGCCTTCGGGATCTGGCGCCTGTTCGCCTCGGCCGCCACGCCGCCCATCGTCGGCGAGGAGGACCCCGACTACGAGCGCGTGCGGGCGATTCTGGCGAAGGCCGAGGTGGCCAAGCCGATCTCCAATCTGGCGCTGCTGGGCGACAAGCGGTTCCTGTTCTCGGCCTCGGGCGAGAGCTTCCTGATGTTCGGGGTCCGCGGCCGCAGCTGGATCGCGCTGGGCGCCCCGGTCGGCCGCCGCGACGAGCGGCTGGAGTTGCTCTGGCGGTTCCGCGAGCTGGCTGACGCCCATGCCGCCCGCCCGGGGCTCTATGCGCTTGACGCCGAGGACCTGCCCGACGTGGTCGAGCTGGGCTTCTCGATCCAGAAGCTGGGCGAGTCCGCCCTGACCCCGCTGGAGACCTTCAGTCTGGACGGCCGCCGGCGCGGCAACCTGCGCCGCGCCTGGCGCAAGGCGGCGGAGGAGGGGGCGACGTTCTCGGTCATCCCGCCGGCCGAGGTCCCGGCGCTGATCCCGCAACTGCGCGAGGTCTCCGACGTCTGGCTGGAGGGCCACGCGGGCGGCGAGAAGGCGTTTTCGCTGGGCGCCTTCCGCGACCGCTACGTCAGCGAGTTCCCGGTAGCGGTGGTGCGCTGGCAGGGCCGCATCGTCGCCTTTGCCACCCTGTGGACCACGCCGTCGAAGGAGGCCTTCTCCATCGACTTGATGCGCTACGTCGAGGCCGGCCCGCGCAACATCATGGATTACCTGTTCGTGGAGCTGATGGCCTGGGGCTCGGCCGAGGGCTACGCCGCCTTCGACTTCGGCATGGCGCCGCTGTCGGGCCTGGACGACCGGCCTCTGGCCCCGATGCTCTCCCGGGTCGGGCGACTGATCTTCGACCGCGGCGAGGAGGTCTACAACTTCCAGGGCGTGCGCCGGTACAAGGACAAGTACGATCCGCTCTGGCAGCCCCGCTACATCGCCGCCGCCCGCAAGTGGGCGATCCCGGTGCTGCTGGCCGACGCCAGCCTGCTGGCCTCCGGCGGCATGGCCGGCCTGACCAAGCGCCCAAAGAAGGCCGACGAGACGGCTGCGCCCCTACCGGAAGCGGCCTGATTCACCGGCCCGACGGGTTGATCCCCATGGCGCGCAGCGAATAGCCCAGCAGCCCGATCGCCGCGGCGGCGGTGAAGACCATGATCATCCGCCACGGCATCAGCCGCGGGCCTTTGAACGGGTTCGGCGGCAGCGCGCCGCGCCAGCCGGCGAAGCCCGCCACCGCCGCAAGGCCTCCGGCCACACCCAGCATGATCCTCGGATCCATGGCAGAGCCCTACCTCAAGGCGACGCCGCCATCCACAGGAACCGAGGTCGCACACCAGATGTAGCGTTAACGTCGCGTTTACACCCCAGCATTCGGTGCGTAGCGTCCAGACTGCACGGGAGATGCGATTCGGATGAGCGCGGGGGCGCCCTGGAGCGTAAAGGGGATCGACCCGAAGGCCCGTGAGGTCGCCAAGGACCTTGCCCGGCGTTCGGGCATGACCCTGGGCGAGTGGCTGAACCGGGTGATCCTCGACGACGATCTCCCGGAAGAGGTCACCGTCGAGAGTCAGTTCGCCGAGCGCGGCCGCCGCCCCAGCCAGGAGGGGCCCCGCCTCACCCCCGTTCCGACCTCGCCCGACCTGGCCCGCATCGCCTATGCGCTGGACAGGGTCACCGATCGCATCGAGGCCTCCGAGACCCGGACAGGGCTGGCGATCACCGGCGTCGAGCACGCCATCCGCCAGGCGCTGGCCCGCATCGAGACCGCCGAGCGCGAGCAGTTGGCAGTCACCAACCGCCTGGAAGGCGCGATGGCCGAGGCGTCGGCCGAACAGAGCTACTTCGGCGAGCGTCTGCGCCGGGTGGAGGAGGCGATCGGGCCGCGCTCCCCCGAGGCCGTCCGCGCCCTTGAGGGCCGGCTGGCCCACGCCGATCCCGACGCGCTGGTCGACACCGTGCTGGCCCGCCTGGGCGAGCGGCTCGGCGTGGCCGAGGAGCGCACCGCCGGCGCGCTGGACGACCTCAAGGTCGCGTTGTCGGCTCTGGACCAGCGGGTCTGGAGCGTCGAGCGCGGCGCCACCGACCACGCCGAGCGGAAGTTCGAAGCCCTGGCTCAGGTGCTCACCCACCGCGTCGAGGCCGTCCGCGCCGAGGTAGCGCAGAAGCTGGCCGAGGCCGGCGGCGGGGTCGAGGTGGAACGGCGGCTGGCCGAAATGGCCGAGCATGTCCGGGCTGCCGAACTGCGGTCCAGCCAGGCGGTGGAGGAGATCGGCCGCCAAGTGCTGTCGATGGCCGAGGCGGTCGGCAAGAAGCTGGAGTCGGTGGACCAGCGCGGCGCCGAGGCGATCGACCAGATCGGCACCGAGGTCGCCCGCATCGCCGGCGCGGTCGAGCTGCGGTTGGCGCGCGGCGAACAGACCCAGGCCCAGGCCTTCGAACGGCTGACCACGGAGCTGACCCGCGCCACCCAGGGCCTCACCGAGCGCCTCAGCGCCTCGGAACAGCGCGCCGCCCAGGCCATCGAGGGCGTCGGCGACCAGGTCGCCCGCGTCACCGAACGCATCGAGGCCCGCCACGACCGCACCGCCAGCGCGGCGATCGAGCGCCTGCGCCAGGCCCAGGAACAGGATCGCGTCGTCCAGCCGGAGGAGGACGTCCATCACACCCTCGGACCGCCGCCCGAGCCCGAGCCCGAGCCCGAGCCGGTCGCCGACGCCGCCGCCTTCGGCCCCGACCTCTTCCTTCGCGCCGAGCCGGAACCGGAAGCCGAGACCATCACCGCGGAGTGGCGTAAGCTTGACCTTGACGTTCCCGGCACGGAGGTCCCCGAGACCTTCGCCCCCATCGCCGAGGCCGACGATGAAGACATCTTCGCCCCGACCGCCGCCCCCGTCGCCGACCAGGACGACCGGCCGCCGGTCCACGGGCCCCAGCTGTCGACGCGCGAAGTGATCGACAAGGCCCGCGCCGCCGCCCGCGCCGCGCGGGAGCAGGACGCGCCGCCCATTCCGGAGATGCGCGCCAAGGTCGCGCCGCGGGCCAGCACCGGCCGGCTGTTCCAGGGTTTCGGCGCCGCGCTCGCCGGCCGCCCGCGTCGCGCGCAGAACACCGCCCTGCAGACCGCCCTGATGGTGGCCGGCGGCGCGGCCTTCCTCAGCGTCGGCGCGGCGGGCATCACCCTGATGCAGGGTCCGGGCGAGGCCTATCCGAAGACCGCCACCGCGCCCATCGGCCCGAACCCGCGCGCCGCGGTCGCCCTGACGCCGGGCCTGGCGCCTGCGTCCGCCGGCCTGGCCCCGCCCGTCTTCGTGCAGGTGAAGGCCGAGGTGGAGCGGGGGGTCCCGGGCGCTCTGGAGAAGCTCCGCGGACTGGCCGAAGGCGGCAACGCCCAGGCCCAGCTCTACCTGGGCCAGCTGTACGACTCCGGCGAGGCGGGGCTGATCCGCGACCCGGAAGAGGCGCGCCGTCTGACCACCCTGGCCGCCGAGAGCGGTGACGCCGCGGCGATGCACAACCTGGGCGTCTACTATTTCCGCGGCGAGGGCGGCCCGGCCGACTTCACCACCGCCGCGGTCTGGTTCAAGAAGGCCGCCGCCGCCGGGGTGGTCGAAAGCCAGTACAATCTGGGCCTGCTCTACCAGACGGGCAGTGGGGTGCCGAAGGACCTGGCCGAGGCCAAGCATTGGTTCAAGCAGGCCGCCGACCACGGCGACGGCGAAGCCCGCCGCGCGCTGGCCGACCTGGCGCCGGCGCCCGCGCACGCCGCCCGATCCGCGGCCCCGCCGCATCCGGCCGCCCGCGCGCCGAGCGCCCCGCGCCCCGCCGCGGAAGCCGCCGCCTCGCCGAACGTCAAGCAGGCCCAGGCCATCCTCGCCCGCCTCGGCTACTACGAGGGGCCCGCCGACGGCCGCTCCAACGAGGCCTACAAGGTGGCCCTGTTCCGCTACCAGCAGGATCAGCGCGACCAGACCGCCGGCCCCAAGCCCTACGCGCGACAGCCGGCCGCCCAGCCCCCCGCCGTTCCGACCGCCGTCGCCCAGCGCTGATTCAATTTGCGATGCGGGGGCTATAGGTAGGTCGTGGACATCTACCTCCCCATCGCCGAGGTCGCGGTCAACGCCCCGCTCATCGTGGCCCTGGGGGCGCTGGTCGGCTTCATCTCGGGCATGTTCGGGATCGGCGGCGGGTTCCTGATGACCCCGATGCTGGTGTTCCTGGGCATTCCGGCGCCGGTGGCCGTCTCGTCCATGGCCAACCACGTGGCCGCCTCGTCCACCTCCAGCGTCATCGCCTACAGCCGAAGGCGCGCGGTCGATTTTCGGATGGGCGGGGTGCTGGCGGCCGGGGGCGTGGTCGGCGCGTTCCTGGGCGTCGAGCTGTTCCGCCTGCTGCGCCTGCTGGGCCAGGCCGACCTGGTGGTGTCGGTCTCTTACCTGGTGTTCTTGGGAATCATCGGCGGGCTGATGCTGGTCGAGAGCCTGGGGGCGATCCTGCGCCGCCGCCGGGGCGCGCCCGCGCCGCCCCGCCGCGACCGCCGGCCGGTGTGGCTGTACGGCCTGCCGCTGAAGATGCGCTTCCCGCGCTCGCGGCTCTACATCAGCGTGATCCCGCCGCTGGCCCTGGGCGCCTTCGTCGGCGTGCTGTCGGCGATCATGGGCGTGGGCGGCGGCTTCATCCTGGTGCCGGCCATGGTCTACGTCCTGCGCATGCCCGCCGGCATGGTGGTGGGCACCAGCCTGATGCAGATCATCATCACCACCGGCCTGACGGGCGTGCTGCAGGCCGGCCGCAACCAGACGGTCGACATCGTGCTGGCCACGCTGCTGCTGCTGGGCGGCATCGTCGGCGCGCAGTTCGGCGCGCGGGCGTCCTCGAGATTCCGCGCCGAGGAGCTGCGCGCCATCCTGGCGTTCATCGTCCTGCTGGTGGGCCTGCGGATGGGGCTGGGCCTGTTCCTGACCCCGGACGAGCCCTTCGTGCTGATGTCGGGGATGGGCGGATGATCGACGCCCCGCCGCCGCCCGCGCTCCCGGCCCAGCCCGCGCCGGTGATCTCCGCGGCGCTCACGGACACCAATGTACAGGTGAAGTCGGACTTCCGCGGCGCGCGGATCGTGCTCTACGGCGCCGTCTTCGATCCCGCCGCCCGGCCCAGCGACGTGGTGGTGCTGGTGCGCGGGCCCGAGCAGCCGGTCCGCATCACCCGCAAGCAGAAGGTGGCCGGCCTGTGGCTCAACAGCCGCCCGGTGGTGTTTCGCGGCGCGCCCGGTTTCTACCGCGCCGCCTCCAATCGGCCGCTGGACGACATTGCCCACTTCGGCACCCTGCGTCGGCTGGGCGCGGGCGTGGACCACCTGGCCATCAACGCCCCGGCCGAACAGGTTACCGAGACCCGCTACGGGGTGCGCGACGTCGTCGTCAGCCGCTTGGGCGCCGACTACTACGTCTGGCGCCGCGCGGTGGTGCGGCTGAAGGAGAAGGCCGGCCTCTACCACGAGGACGACCACGGGGTGCGCTTCGTGGACCAGGGCCTGTTCCGGGCCGAGATCGAACTGCCCGCCGGGGCGCCCACGGGCGTCTACCGCGCCGACATCCTGCTGTTCCAGGACGGCAAGCCGGTTTCCGGCAAGTCCCGCACCCTGACGGTCGAAAAGGTCGGTTTCGAACGGGCCCTTTACGTATGGGCGCATGACAGGCCATGGTCCTACGGATTGGCCTCCATGGCGTTCGCTTTGGTGGCCGGTTGGGCGGCCTCGGCGGCATTCCGGAGAGATTGATTGCTCATGGATGACGTGCGACCCGCCAAAAGGGCGGAGTCCATTCCGGCGGCCCTTTGGGCGATCGCGCTGGTCGCGATCTCGCCCTTCCCGATCTCGGCGATCATCTACAGCTACGGCCCGCCGGGGAAGATGGCGCTGGCGCTCACCGCGCTGCTCGGCTGGTCGGCGGCGGTGCTCAGTTTCCTGGGCGGGGTGCGCTGGGGGCTGGAGACGCGGGAGCCGTCTCCGAGGCCCATGCGCCAGGTGTTCTCCGCCATGTGCGCTGTCGCCGCCTGGGTGATCTGGATGGCGCGGGGCCGCACCCCGGACAGCTGGATCCTGGGCGGCTTCATCATGGCCTTCCTGATCCAGTGGCTGTTCGACCACCAGACGCCGGACACCCCCTCGCGCTACCCGCTGCTGTCGACGGCGCTGACCACGGGGGCGTGCGTGTCCCTGGCGCTCGCGCTCGAACGGTCGATGAACGCCTGACGCACTCCCGGTCGTCATCCCCCGGCTTGTCCGGGGGCCCCATGCTTCCGCCGCACGTGACACTCCAATCAGCCGCAGCCTCGAAGCTCGTGGGCCTTTCCGATGGATTCGGTGTGAATGGGTCCCCCGGACAAGCCGAGGATGACGGTCGATATTGAAGAGCGGGGCGTTTCCATGCTCGCCCAACTCCGCTATCTAAACGCCGTCAACATTCGGAGTCGGGCATGGCGGGCGAGACGGTTCTGGTGACCGGCGGGTCGGGGTTCATCGGCAGCTGGTGCGTGATCGGCCTGCTGCAGCAGGCCTACGTGGTCCGCGCCACGGTGCGCGACCTCGCCAAGGAGCCTCAGGCCCGCGCCGCGATCGCCGGCGTCGTCGATCCGGGCAACCGCCTCAGCTTCCACGCCGCCAACCTGACCTCCGACGACGGCTGGGACGCCGCCGCCGAGGGCGTCGACTATGTCCTGCACGTCGCCTCGCCCCTGGGCGTGGCCGAGCCCAAGGACCCGAACGTGCTGATCAAGCCGGCGCGCGAGGGCGCCCAGCGGGCGATCCGCGCGGCGATCAAGGCTGGGGCCAAGCGGGTGGTGCAGACCTCTTCGGTCGCGGCCACAGCCAAGGGCGACAAGGGGGACTGGGTCGTCGACGAGACCGTCTGGACCGACCCCAAGGCCAAGGGGGTGTCGGCCTACGCCCAGTCCAAGACCCTGGCCGAGCGCGCCGCCTGGGACCTGATCGAGGCCGAGGGCGCGGGCAAGACCACCCTCGCCACCGTCAACCCGGCCCTGGTGCTGGGCCCGGTGATCAGCGGCGACTATTCGGACTCGGTGCAGGTGGTGGAGCGGATCATGACCGGCCGCATCCCCGGCCTGCCGCGCCTGGGGTTCAACGTAGTCGACGTGCGCGACGTGGCCGACCTGCACATCCGCGCCATGACCGACCCGGCCGCCGCCGGCCAGCGCTTCATCGCCGCCGCCCACCACGCCTGGATGGCCGACGTCGCCCAGGTGCTGAAGGACGGCCTGCCAGCCGCGGCCGCCGCCAAGGTCAAGACCAACCGGATCCCGGACGTGGTGCTGCGGGTCGTCGGCCTGTTCGACAAGGAACTGGCCTCGGTCGTTCCCGGCCTCGGCCACAAGCACGACTACTCCTCGGCCAAGGCGCAGTCGCTGCTGGGCTGGAAGCCGCGACCGCTGAGCGAGACGATCCTCGACTGCGGGAACAGCCTGATCGCCAAGGGGATCGCGTAGGTCGTCATCCCCCGGCTTGTCCGGGGGACCCATTGAGCGCGTGCGTGGCGGAACGGCCCGCGAGCGGTGATGCTGCGGGCCGTTGGCTTCTCTCGAGAGGCTGAAGCATGGGTCCCCCGGACAAGCCGGGGGATGACGAGCGGAGGGGGAGGGGCCTACCGCCCCCCGCCGCCCAGGATCTGCTCCACCAGGTCCAGGCTGGGCTTGTGGAAGTCGGGCCGCGCCTGCACGCCGTCGACGCCGAACTCCAGGGCCGCTTCGCTGGCGCCGAACTGGGGCCAGTCGGCGCCCGGGTTTCCGGTCTTGGCGAAGGCCACCCAGTGCTCGATGGCGGCCGTGGAGATCTTGCGGTCCTCGGGCGTCGCCGCGGGGATGGTCCGCGTGCCGATCACCAGCGGCTGGGCCGGGACATTGTCGAACACGTAGATGATCTCCCCGCCGTGGCTCAGGCCGTGGATCGTCCCGCGCGAGGCGGCCGGCAGGTAGGAGAAGTAGTAGGTCCACGCCTTCTGGCCGTTCTTCGTGTGCAGGCGCGCCAGGTAGCGGTTGGGCTCGATCACCGTGGTCTCGGTGGTCACGTCGGTGGCCGCGGCCTTGGGGTCGCCGCCGTAGACGGCCAGCACCTTGTCCTTCAGCGCCCCGGCGCGGGCGAGGGTGGCGTCCGGGAACTGGGCGGCCTGCGGGAACAGGCTGGCCTCGAAGCTGTTGCCGCCGGCGATGTAGGGGACCTTCGCCTCGTGGCCGGCCGCGAACGCCGCCGCCGGGCCCTCCTTCATCAGCACGCCGTCGACGATCGGTCCCGGGATCGCCGGGTCGCCCAGGCCGCTCACTGGCGTCGACAGTTGCTGGGCGCTCAGCGCCCGCAGCGCTTTCATGGCGTCGGGGCCGTCCCCGGTGACGCCGACCGACGCGGCATAGGTGAGCCCTTGCTTCTCGGCCGTGCGCGCCGCGTCGCCGCGGATCGGCATGCCGTTGCTGCGCCCGAAGCCCGACTCCGAGATCGCCTTGGCGAACAGGCCGTTCGCCTGCGGCGAGGTCATCAGGAAGTTCACCAGGATGCCGCCGGCGCTCTCGCCGAAGATGGTGACGTTGCCCGCGTCGCCGCCGAACTGGCCGATGTTGGCCTTCACCCACTTCAGCGCCGCGATGTTGTCCATCAGCCCGTAGCTGCCCAGCGGCGCCCCGGCGCCGGCCTCGGCGGAGAGCGCCGGGTGGGCGAAGAAGCCCAGGCGGCCCAGGCGGTAGTTCACGCTGACCAGCACCACCCCGCGTTCGGCGAAGTGGGTCCCGTCGTAGATCGGGCTGGACCCGGCGCCCTGGATGAAGGCGCCGCCGTGAATCCACACCATCACTGGCAGCTTCGCGCCCGGCTTGGCGTTCGCCGGCGTCCAGACGTTGAGGAACAGGCAGTCCTCCGACTGGTTCTGCGTGCCGCCCGAATTGGCGCGGCCCATCTGCATGCAGACCGGCCCGAACGCCGTGGCCTCGCGCACGCCCGTCCAGCCCGCCGCCGGCGCCGGCGGCTTCCATCGCAGGTCGCCGACCGGCGCGGCGGCGAAGGGGACGCCCTTGAAGCTGGTCACGGGTCCGGCGGTCGCGCCGTGCAGGGTCCCCTGCGCGACCTTCACCGTGTCACCGGCCTGGGCCGCGCCCGCCAGCAGCATGGCGGCCGCCACCACGGCCCATTTCCCCAACCCCATCTCGTCTCTCCCCGAAGCGTTGGCCGGGATTTGGCGCAGCGGCGCGAAGGGCGGTCAAGCGGGAGGCCTGCACGGGAAATCCTTTTGACGATCGCCGATCACAGGCGTGTGATCACGGAGCCGTGATCGCCCGAGAGGCCCGCCCATGAAGCCGCCGATCCTCCTCGCCGCCGCCCTCTGCGTGGCCCTCGCCGGCTGCCAGCGGATGGAGGAGACCCCGGCCAGCCGCTTCGGGGGCGGTGCGCACAAGGGCCGGTACTTCGGCCTGGGCCTCTACGGCGCGGGGCGGATGTGGGCGCAGCTGGAACGGCCGGCCGATCCGAGGGCGCCCTCCCGCCCGTTGGCCGCGACGCTGAAGGACGACGAGGTCGTGCTGGTGATGATGGACAGCGCCACCGGCGAGGTCCGCCAGTGCGGCAACCTCAGCGGCTACTGCGTGCGCTCCGACCCCTGGGCTGTCGAGGCGCCGGCGGCGCCGGCGGCCCCGGCGGCCCTGGCCAAGCACGCCGAGCAACTGGACGCCGAGGCCGCCGCGGCGCTCGACATCCACGCGACCGTCAAGGTCAGGCCGGCTAGAAGAAGTAGCTCGCCGCGAGGCTGAGGCCGCCGCGTGTGCGCCGAGTGAGGGGTCGAGGGCGGGGCGTCACCGCGTTCCAGGCCAGCTGCAGTTCGCCGTGGTCGAAGGTGCGCGCTAGGCCCAGGCGCACATCGTAGCGCGTCGGCTTGCCGTCGATCGCCCGGTCGCCGTTCAGCCGCGACATGGCGCCCAGGTGCCCGGTCAGCCGCCAGTTCTCGGCCGGCCGCACGGCGCCGTTGAGGTCCAGGTAGAGCGACTTCACCCCCTCCCGCGGATAGTCCGGCGAATAGGACAGCCGCGCCGACAGCGCGTCCTTCGCGATCCCCACGTAGACCTGCCGGTATTCCAGGGGGTATTTCCGGCCGAGGTAGAGGGTCATGTCCACGTTGGCGAAGCCCACGTCCCAGGACGTGCCGCCGGCGCCACGGCCCGCGAATCCCAGGTATTCGGTGTGGCCCAGGATGCGCACGTCGTGGCCCTCGGGATTGTGCCCGATCACTGCGCCGCCGGCGTAGAAGCCGCTGGGATCGTCATAGGCGGCGCCCAGGCTCAAGGCCGGGCGCAGGTCGGTGAGCGAGACGCCGCGCAGCCGGTAGTCCGTGGCCAGCGTCACGCTGCCGCTCAGCTGCGCCCGCGCGGGCTCTGCCCCGAACAACACCGCGACGAGCGGCGCGAGGCCGCCGATCCAGGCCAGGCCGA
>CBHTUE010000122.1:0-13390 GCA_966096115.1 uncultured Phenylobacterium sp. | reverse complement strand
GTCGACGCCGCGGCCACTCACGATCTCACCTGCGATGGAAGCATGGGTCCCCCGGACAAGCCGGGGGATGACGGTTCGGGGTTAGGGAGCGCTCAGCTACCAGACCACTGCCGCACGCGGCCGGTGTCGACGTGCACGAAGTTTGAGGTCGGGTAGTAGCCGACGCCGCCGGCGCCCAGTTCGAGCGCGGCGTTGCGCAGGTGGCGCAGGTCCACGCCTTCGAGGCGGATGTCGATGGCCTTGCCGAGCACGTGCTGGCTGTTCTCGGCGACGCCGTGGCTGCGCTGGTGCAGCATCGCGTTGGTCTTGGGCGAGCGGTAGCCGGAGATGATCTGGAACGGCGCGTTGGTCTCCAGCCGGTCGCGCAGCCCTGATAGCGCGTCGAACAGGCCGGGGTCGATGAAGTGCTCGTCGCCGGTGCGCCAGTCGCGCATTACCCGGGTGGCTTCGGCCAGGGCGTCGGGCAGGTAGGCGCCGGCGACGAAGTAGACCTCGTCGAACTTTTCGCCGGTGTGGAGGTTGTCCAGGGTGGCGCGGCGCGGCGCCCAGCCGTCCATGTCCTGCGCCCAGGCCGGGGCGGCAATCGCAGCGAGGCCGGCGGCGGCCCCAAGACGCAGCAGGTCTCTGCGGCGGACGAGGTTGGGCATGTGCGTGCCTCCAGGCCGTCGGACGGGAAGGCGGCAATCTGGCCATGGAATCGTTAACGTCAACCCTAACGCCGCGTAGGTGCGACCAGCGGTCGCCGATGCCCAGGCCTCTTGCAATCGGCGGGCCGCGACCGGACAGTCCGCGCCGAGCGGGCCCGATCAGAGGCTGGCCGGGAGGGCTTTTGTATGGCTTCGGGGACGCGGGACCTGCGCAAGGTCATCGCCGCCAGCATGATCGGCACCACCATCGAGTGGTACGATTTCTTCCTCTACGGCAGCGCCGCCGCCCTGGTCTTCAACAAGCTGTTCTTCCCGAAGTCGGACCCGCTGACGGGGGCGATGCTGGCGTTCGCGACCTATGCGCTGGGGTTCGCAGCGCGGCCGCTGGGCGGGCTGGTGTTCGGCCACTTCGGCGACCGGATCGGGCGCAAGCGCCTCCTGATGCTCAGCCTGATGATGATGGGCGGCGCGACCATGCTGATCGGCTGCCTGCCGACCTACGCCCAGATCGGCACGCTGGCGCCGGTGCTGCTGGTGCTGCTGCGGCTGGTGCAGGGCTTCGCGGTCGGCGGCGAGTGGGGTGGGGCGGTGCTGATCGTGGCCGAGCACGGCTCGGCCGAACGCCGCGGCTTCTTCACCAGCTGGCCGCAGGCCGGCGTGGCGGCGGGCAACATCGTGGCCACCGCGGTGCTGGTTTTCATGACCGCCGTGCAGAGCGAGGCCGACTTCCTGGCCTGGGGCTGGCGCGTGCCGTTCCTGTTGTCGGTGGTGCTGATCGCGGTCGGCTGGTGGGTGCGCTCGACGGTGGCCGAGAGCCCGCTGTTCGAGGCGGCGCGCGCCGAAAAAGCCGCCTCCGCCCCGGTCATCGAGGCCATCCGCACTCGGCCCAAGGCGCTGCTGACCGGTGGCGGCCTGAGGCTGGCGGAGAACATCTGCTACTACGTGATCACCACCTTCTCGATCGTCTACATCACCGAGCAGGTGGGGCTGACGCGGCAGACGGCGCTGAACGCCATCCTGATCGGCTCCATCGTCCAGTTCTGCGCCATTCCGCTGTTCGCGATGCTGTCGGACCGGATCGGGCGCCGGCCGGTCTACGCGTTCGGCGCCGCCCTGACCGGGCTCTGGGCCTTCGCCTTCTTCAAGCTGCTGGACACCGGGGCGACGCCGCTGGTGATCCTGGCGATCATCGTCGGCCTCCTGGGCCACGCCGCCATGTACGGCCCGCAGGCCGCGTTCATCGCCGAGATGTTCCCGACCCGCATCCGCTATTCCGGCGCCAGCCTGGCCTACCAGCTGACCTCCATCGTGGCCGGTTCGCTGGCGCCGATCATCGCCCTCGCCATCCTGAAGTCGACCGGCTCGTCGTTCGGCGTCTCGGTCTACGTCGGCGTGGCCGGGCTGATCAGCGTGGTTTCCGCCCTGCTGGCCCGCGAAACCCGCGGCAAGACGTTCGCCGAGATCGACGCCGAAGCCTGAGCCCGGACGCAACAGGGGCCGCGGCCGTTTCCGGCGCGGCCCCCAGCTCGCAGTCCTGGACGGCGCCTACTTCTTCAGCGCGTCGCGGGCCGCGTCCTTCAGGGCGCCGACGCCCTTCTGGACCTTGCCGGCCACGCGCTCGCCGGCGCCTTCGGCTTCCAGGCGCTCGTTGCCCGTCGCCTTGCCGGCGGCTTCCTTGATCGAACCGGCGATGTCCTTGGCCGCGCCCTTGGCTTCGTCCTTATGCATGTCGCTATCCTCTGACTGTCGTTCCCATCGCGGTCAGAGCGCGGAAGCGTCGCCAAGGTTCCTAGGCGGCGATCCTCGACGTACGGTCCAGCAGCGCCTCGAACGCCGCGACCGCCGAACGTTCGGCGTCCAGGTCGCCCATCATGCGCCGGGCGTCCGACATGCCGAGGATGAAGCTTTTCATCTGGAAGTAGGCGGCCTGCGCCTCGGCCTCGCTGAGCGGCGGGTCGCGCAGCAGGCGGAACTCGCCGACCACGTTCCTGCGGAACACCTGCAGGCGCTGCTTGAGAACCTCCTTCAGCGGGCCGGGCTGGTCGTCCAGCTCGACCGAGAGCGCCATGACCGGGCAGCCGGTCTCGGCCCACTCGGTCTCGTCCCAGTGCAGCCAGCGGCGGAACACCTCTTCCACCCGCGACCGGCCGGGCGGCAGGGCCTCCGCCGGGTCCCAGAGGGTGGCGCGGAACCTGTCGACCACCGCCTCGACGATCGCCAGGTCCATGTCGTCGCGCGAATCGAAATGCTTGAAGAGACCGCTCTTGGACAGGCCCACGGCCTCGGCAACGTCGCCCAGGCTCACGCCGGCCAGGCCGCGCCGCGCCGCCTGGCGGGCCGCCTCCTCGACGATCCGCGACCTGGTCGCCTCGCCTTTTCGCATCAGCCAAGCCTCCCTGCTTGACAGAAAGTGAACGATCGTGCTCTTTGAGCTTAGCGACCGGTCGTGCTCTTTTCTACTGGAAGGATCACGAGAATGCAAAGTTTCAGGATCAGCGCGATCGCCGCCGTAGCGGTGTTCGTGGCTGGGGGGGCGTTTGCCCAATCCACCGCCTATCGCGCCGAGGCCAAGCTGGTCAGCGCGACGTCGGCCCCGCATGAGGAAACCATCGACGGCGCCGCGTGGCGCTGCGACGGCGACGCCTGCGTCGGCGCCGCCCCTCGCAAGATGAACCTCGATGCGCCCGTCCGCGAGTGCAAGAAGGTCGTGGCCGTGATGGGCCCGGTCGCCGCCTACAAGACCGGCGTCCGCCAGCTCGACGCAGGCCAGCTGCGCGCCTGCAACGCCGGCGCCGCCAAGCTCGAAACCGCCCGCAACTAGTCTCTCCCCCCGGGTGCGGCCGATTGGCCGCCAGGGGCCAACCTCGCGGGAGAGGACCAGGGCCTAAGCGTCGGCCCGCCGGCGTTCCAGTAGCGGCCGTCCGGCGCTCAGGCCGGGTCCTCTCCCGCGGACTTTTGAATCCCGGTCTCGTCGGCCCCGCGTTGCGCCAAGCGCCGCTGGCCGCTATCTCCCCGCCTCGACTTCCCCCTATCTCCGACCAGCGAGCGCGGACGCCCCCATGGCGCAGCAATACATTTTCCAGATGCAGGGCCTGACCAAGGGCTTCCCCGGCAGTCCGAAGAAGCTGTTCTCGGACATCTGGCTGAGCTTCTACCCGGACGCCAAGATCGGCGTCGTCGGCGTCAACGGGTCGGGCAAGTCGACGCTGCTGAAGATCATGTCGGGGCTCGACAAGGACTACACGGGCGAGGCCTTCGCGGCCGATGGCGTCAAGCGCGGCTACCTCGAGCAGGAGCCCAAGCTGGACGACAAGCTGGACGTCTGGGGCAACGTCATCAGCTGGTGCGAAGAGAAGCAGATCTTCGACCGCTACAACGCCGTCGCCGCCCAGATGGGCGAGGAGTACACCGACGAGCTGATGGAGGAGATGACCGCGCTTCAGGAGAAGCTGGACGCGGGCGACCTCTGGGACATCGACAGCCGCATCGAGATGGCGATGGACGCGCTGCGCTGTCCGCCCAACGACTGGCCGGTCGACAAGCTGTCGGGCGGTGAGCGCCGCCGGGTGGCGCTGGCGCGGCTGCTGCTGAGCAAGCCCGACATGCTGCTGCTGGACGAGCCCACCAACCACCTGGACGCCGAGAGCGTGGCGTGGCTGCAGCACCACTTGGAGAGCTTCCCGGGCTGCGTGATCCTGGTCACCCACGACCGCTACTTCCTGGACCAGGTCACCAAGTGGACCCTGGAGCTGGACCGCGGCAAGGGGCTGCCGCACGAGGGCAACTACTCCTCGTGGCTGGAGGCCAAGACCAAGCGGCTGGCGCAGGAAGAGCGTGAGGAAGCCGGCAAGAAGCGCACGATCGAGCGCGAACTGGAGTGGGTGCGTTCGTCGCCCAGCGCCCGCCGTTCGAAGTCCAAGGCGCGCCTGGCCGCCTTCGAGAATCTGCAGAACGCCGCCGACAACGCCAAGCAGACCTTCGCCCAGATCCAGATCCCGCCGGGCCCGCGCCTGGGCCAGATGGTGATCGAGGTCACCGGCCTGGAGAAGGAGTACGGCGACAAGCTGCTGTTCAAGGATCTGACCTTCAAGCTGCCCCCGGGCGGCATCGTCGGCGTCATCGGCCCGAACGGGGCCGGCAAGACCACACTGTTCAAGATCATCACCGGGCAGGAGCAACCCGACGCGGGGACCGTGCGCCTGGGCGAGACGGTGAAACTGGCCTACGTCGACCAGAGCCGCGACAGCCTGGACCCCAACAAGAACGTCTGGGAGGAGATCTCGGGCGGCTTGGACGTGATGAAGGTGGGGACCCGCGAGATCCCGTCGCGCGCCTACACCGGCTCGTTCAACTTCAAGGGCGGCGACCAGCAGAAGAAGGTCGGCCTGCTGTCCGGCGGTGAGCGCAACCGCGTGCACCTGGCCAAGACGCTGGCGTCCGGCGGCAACGTGCTGATGCTGGACGAACCGACCAACGACCTGGACGTGGAAACCCTGGGCGCCCTGGAATCGGCGCTGGAGGACTTCCCGGGCTGCGCCGTGGTGATCAGCCACGACCGCTTCTTCCTGGACCGCTTGGCCACCCACATCCTGGCCTTCGAGGGCGACAGTCAGGTGGAGTGGTTCGAGGGTAACTTCGAGGCCTACGAAGAGGACAAGAAGCGCCGCCTGGGCGCCGACAGCCTCATCCCCCACCGGATCAAGTTCCAGAAGTTCACGCGG
This sequence comes from uncultured Phenylobacterium sp., assembly GCA_966096115.1. Lineage (GTDB taxonomy): Bacteria > Pseudomonadota > Alphaproteobacteria > Caulobacterales > Caulobacteraceae > Phenylobacterium. The sequence goes on along the minus strand of CBHTUE010000122.1, from coordinate 8,022 downwards.
TAGAGCCCGTCCGGTTCGAAGCGGGCCTGTATGTCACCTGACCCTGGCGAGTGTCGCGCAGGCGGCGGGCGCGCCGGGGGCGGCGCAGAAGTCCGGCCGCGTGCCGGTGGACGTCCAGTAGCGAATGAGGCCCGTGCGCTCGACCGCGGCCCAGAACGCGGGCTCGCCGCGCAGCGGGGCCAGGGCCGGGGCAAGGAGGTCGCGGTCGCCGATCGGCCGGCTGGCGACGAGCCTTAGGGCCGCATCATCGCGGCCCAGCTCGGCGAGCATCTGCGCGGAGAACCCTGGATCGAAGCCGCCGCTCGCGGCCGCCGCCTCGATCTCGCGCGCGGCGCGGTCGATGTCCTGCGGCTGGCGGGTCTCGCGCGCATGGAGAAATGCCTCGATCAGCCGGACGACCGGCCGCGGCAGGTGTGGCGCCAGGCGGGGCTCGTGCAGGAAAGCCCGCGCCGCCGCAGCGTCCGGACCCAGCGTCAGGATGACGGCGCGCACGATGCGCACCTGCTCGTCCTCGGGGTCGTAGCGGGCGGCCTTCTCGATCTGGCGCAGGGCGCGCACGTGGTCGCCGGCCGCCGCCAGCGCCGCGGCGTACTTCCAGGCGTTGGGTGTCGCCATCGGCCGCAGCGCCACCGCGCGCTCGCAGGACAGGAGGGCGTCGCGGGTGCGGCCGACGTCGGTCAGCACGTCGCAGAGCCTCATGTGGAACGGGCCGAAGTCGGGCTGCAGCCTGGCGCCGTCGCGGTACGGCTGCTCGACCGCGGCTAGGTCGGTCGGGTCGCGCAGGTCGGCGAGGATGCCGAGTGCGCCGTACGCATAGCCGGCCGAGGCAGGATCGATGCTGAGCGCGCGCTGGGCCTCGGCGGTCGCCCGGGCCTGGAGGGCCGCCCGCTCCGGTGGCGAGGCGGCGCCGGCCTCCATCGCCAGGACCAGCGCCAGCTCGCCATGTCCCAGCGCGAAGCCCGGGGCGAGGGTAACCAGCTGTTCGTAGGCGCGGCGGATAGCGCCCTCGCTGAACGCCGACGGGCTGCGGAACGCCACGCCGCCGCGGATGTGCGCGGCGAGCGCCTCGGGGTTCAGGTCGTAGTCCTTCTGCGCCTGGGGTTCGAGGGCGAGGTAGGTGACTTCGGCGGCCGCACCGGCGGCGGCGTCGGCCAGCATCGCTTCGTCGCCCAGCCCACCGGAGAACTCGCGCGTCCACAGCGTGAGGCCCGAGCGGGCGTCGGCCATGTAGACCCGCGTGCGGATCCGGCCCTGCTGGCCGCCGACCGTGCCGCCGAACAGGAACTGCGGCGCTGCCCGGCGCCAGGACGGCCAGCGCCAAAGCGGCGGCTGTGCGGTCTGCACACCGCTCTCGTTCATCACGCCGGTCACCTCGTCGGCCACCAAGTCGGCGAAGGCCCGCAGCCGGGGCTCGGCGCTGAGCGGCCGCAGGGCGGTGACCTGCACCCGCGGGCGGACCGGCGGCTCGGGCGCCAGCGCCAGGACCAGGAGGGCGAGGCCGAGGCCGGCGACGGCTGCCAGGGCGATCCGCGACCAGCGCGGCCAGGTCGGCGGCGGCGCGGCGCCCGCCTGCGGCTGGGCGGCGGACGCGTCGGCGAGGGGCTGGATGAAGCGGTAGCCCTTGCCCTGCACGGTCTTGATGAACCGCGGAGCCTTGGCCGGGTCGCCCAGCGCGCGGCGCAGCTTGCGCACAGCGGTGTTGATGCCGGACTCGACGTCGACGAAGGCGTCGCTGCCCCACAGCCGCGCGACGATCTCTTCGCGGGTGATCAGTTCGTCGGGACGCTCGACCAGCAGGATCAGCAGCGCCATCGCCCGGCCTTCGAGCGCCACCGGCCGCCCGTGGCGGCGCAGCTCGTGGGCGGCGTAGTCGAGTTCGAAATCGCCGAAGCGCGCCAGCGGCCGCGAGACGTCGTTCATCGACAGCCCCGCTTCAGAGTTTCTTCAGGCGCTCTCCATGGTCGGGACAATCCCGCGCCCCCAGCGTAGCGGCCATCCGCGTCGGCGCAGCCTAGCACGAAGACCGCCGTTCGCCGGACCCTTTGCAGGCGTGCCCCGCGGCACCGGAGACAAGCGTCATGGCCGACTACATCGGGACCGCCGGCAACGACCGGCTCACCGCCGACCCCTTACTGACCAACGCCGTCGTCAACGACCTGATGCAGGGGCTGGGCGGCGACGACTCGCTGTTCGGCGGCCACGGCCAGGACACGCTGCAAGGCGGGGACGGCGACGACACGCTGGGCGGCGGAGCCGACGACGACCTGCTGGACGGGGGCCCCGGCAACGATATCGCCTCGTACGAGATCGCCCCCGACGCCGTCGTGGTGGACCTGAGCCGTGAGGTGCAGGCGACGGGCGTGGCGGGCTTCGACCGCTTTATCAGCATCGAGGGCGTCAAGGGCACTACGGAGGGCGACACGCTGACGGGCGCCGCCGGCGGCAACTTCATCTATGGCGGGGCGGGCAACGACCTGATCACCGACCCCGGCGGGACCAACTACCTGCGCGGCGAGGAAGGCGACGATTCCATCGTTGGCGGCGTGGGCTTCGATGACATCAACGGCAACCAGGGCAACGACACCTGCGTCTCCGGCGGCGGCGACGACTGGGTGGTCGGCGGCAAGGACAACGACAGCCTAGTGGGCAGTGCGGGCGCGAACCTAGTCTACGGCAATCTCGGGAACGACACCTGCGAGGGCGCCGACGGCGCCGACATTGTCCGGGGCGGCCAGGACAACGACATCGTCAACGGCGGCGGCGGCGACGACTTCGTGTCCGGCGACAAGGGCAACGACACCATGACCGGCGGCGCCGGCGCCGACATCTTCCATACGTTCGGCGAAGCGGGGATCGACCGCGTGCTCGACTTCAACCTGGCCCAGGGCGACCGCGTCATGCTCGACCCCGGCACGCAGTTCACGGTCAGCCAGTCGGGTGCCGACACGGTGATCAACATGACCGGCGGCGGCCAGATGATCCTGGTGGGCGTCTCGATGAGCACCCTGACCGGGAACTGGATCTTCGGCGCCTGATCGCGTCGCCGCCGGGGTGAATCGTCGATTCACCGTCCTTAAAGACCGAAGGGGCCATACCCACGCCTTCCGCAGAAGCGGCAGGAGGGTCAGATGGCCGAATTCGTGGGCACCGATTTCGACGACGTCATCGTCGGCGAGGATAGCGACGACGTCCTCGTTGGCGGCCGCGGCGCGGATACGCTGACGGGAGGCGCGGGCGCCGACCGGTTCGTCGTCGACAGCGCCGACAGCTCCGCGAGTGGCGGGCTGGGGGGCGCGGACGGTCATGTCGACGTCATCACGGACTTCTCGGCCGACGACCGCCTGCTGTTCAGGCACGCCATGGCGCCCGACGCGGACTCGCTGTTCGCCGGCGTCGCCGACGACTACGACAAGGCGTTCGACCTGGCCCAGACGGCGTTCGCAGACGGCTTCGAATACGCCTCGGTCAAGGTCGGCTCGGACGTCTTCGTGTTCGCCCCGCGCATCGACTCGGTGGTCAAGCTGGAAGGCGCCGACCCCGACACGGTGACCAGCGCCTCGCTGGCCGACGACACCTCAGGCGGCGAACAGGCGATGCTGAGCTCGGCCTCCGAGGCCTTCTCGGGCGGCTCCGGCGGCGACACGGTCTATGGCCTGCAAGGCGCCGACACGCTGTCTGGCGGGGCCGGCGCGGACCAGGTCTTCGGCGGCGAGGACAACGACTCCATCGATGGCGGCGAGGGCCTGAACTATCTGCGCGGCGACGAGGGCGACGATGTCGTCCAGGGCGGCGCCCAGCACGACGACATCAACGGCAACATGGGCCGCGACACGATCTTCGCCGGCGACGGCAACGACTGGGTCCGCGGCGGCAAGGACGATGACACCATCCTCGCCGGCAATGGCGACGACCTCGCGTTCGGCGACATCGGGTCCGACACGGTCGGCGGCGGCAACGGCGACGACGTCATCCACGGCGGCGACGGCGAGGACATCCTGCGCGGCGACGACGGCGCCGACACCCTGTTCGGCGACGCGGGCCGCGACACCCTGGACGGGGGCAACGGCGCGGACCTCTTCGTGGCCCAGCCCGACTCCGGCGACGACCGGGTGATCTTCTTCAACGCCGGCGAGGGCGACCGCGTCCAGATCGAGGCCGGGACCAGCTATTCGCTGTCGCAGGAAGGCGACGACACCATCATCCAGATGGCCGGGAGCCGGATGGTGCTGGTGGGCGTCCAGTTGTCGAGCCTGCCGGACGGCTGGATCGTCGGCGCCTGAACCCCGACGGTCGGGCGCCGTCATTGACGCTGCGGCTGCATAAGGCCAGCTTCTCGCGGGCGGATTGAGGGCGGGCCATGGCCAGCATCGTCGGAACCAGCGACGCCGACACCCTGACCGGCGGGATCGAGGCGGACACCCTGTCGGGCGGCGCCGGCGGCGACGTCCTGGCCGGCGGCCCTGGGTTCGATCTGTATGTGATCGGCAACGGCGACAGCCCCGCGGCGTCCGGGCTGACGAACGTCGCCGCCCTCGACACCATCACCGACTGGGCCGGGGCTGACCGGCTGCTGTTCCAGGGCGCCGGCTCGGCGGGCTTCGGCTCGGTCTTCCAGACCGTCGCCGACGACTACACGACCGCCTACAACCTGGCGCTCACGGCCTACGGTTCGGGTTTCGAGTTCGCAGCGGTGAAGGTCCTGAGCGACGTCTTCGTCTTCTCGATACGGACGGGGTCGGCCGTGCGGCTGCCGGACGCCAGTTTCAGCGACGTGCAGCGGTTCAACTTCATCGCCGGCTCGCTGGACGGCGGCGGGATCGTGGAGACCGGGACGGCGGGCGACGATTTGCGCACCCTGACGGCCGGCCCCGACCGCTACGACGGCGTCGACGGGGCGGACACCATCAGCGGCCTGGCCGGAGGTGACACGCTGAACGGCGGCGCCGCCGGCGATCGGATCTTCGGCGGCCTGGACAACGACGTCATCTCGGGCGGCGAGGGCGACAACTACATCCGCGGCGACGAGGGCGACGACCGGCTGCAGGGCGGCGGCGGCTTCGACGACATCAACGGCAACATGGGCAACGACACCATCACCGGTGGCGACAGCACCGACTGGGTGGTGGGCGGCAAGGACGAGGACGTCGTCTTCGGCGAGGGCGGGAACGACATCGTCTACGGCAATATCGGCAACGACACCCTGGGCGGCGGGACCGGCGACGACATCGTGCGCGGCGGCCAGGGCGACGACATCGTGCGCGGCGACGACGGCAACGACATCATCGCCGGCGACCGCGGGCTGGACACCATCACCGGCGGCCTGGGCGCAGATATCTTCATCACCTTCGGCGACACTGGCGTGGACCGCGTGCTGGACTTCACCGCCAGCGAAGGCGACCGGGTGCAGGTGGACCCGGGGACGGTCTACACGGTCAGCCAGGTCGACGCCGACGTGGTGATCGACATGGTCGGCGGCGGCCGGATGATCCTGGTCGGCGTGCAGATGTCGACCCTGCCCGCCGGCTGGATCTTCGGGGCCTAGGCGGCGGGCTCGGGCGCCTCTTCCGGCATCTCGCGCACCTGCCGGAGCGCCGGCGCGGCCAAGCCATAGATCGGGCCGATCAGGAGGCCGCCGATCGCCAGGAACAGGGTCTGGCGCAGGCCAAGCACGCCGCCCAGCGCCCCGCCCGCCAGCGCTCCGACCACGGCGCCCGCGCCCGGCACGGCGCGGAACGTGGCGCCGACCCGGCCGAGCACGTTCCCGGGCAGCACGCTCTGGCGCAGGCTGGCCGCCAGGATCAGCGGCACGACGCCGAACGCGTCCCCCAGGATCTGCGACACGACCAGGGCCGCCATGGCGCCGGTACGATCAGCCGGCGCGAACAGGATCAGCATCGTGCCCAGCGCCGAGAGCGCGCCGGAGACGGCGATCGCGGGCCCCACGCCCAGCCAGCGGGCCATCCGCTGGGCCAGCATCGATCCGGCCATGGCGCCGACTCCGCCGGCGGCTATGCCCAGGCCCATCAGCGCCGTCCCCAGGCCCATGTCGCGGAGGACATAGGCGATGTAGAGCGCGCTGAAGAAGCCGCCGAACAGGCCGCCCGTGCCGGTCATCACCAGCAGCACCCGCACCCGCGGCTCGCGCCACGACGTCGTCGCGCCGGTGACCAGGCCGTGCCACCAGCCGCGCCGCTGGGCGGTGTCGGGCCGGGGCTCGGGGCTGCGGATGCTGGCGAGGAACAGGGCCGACACCAGGTAGGTCGCCGCGTTGACGGCGATGGCGAAGGGCGCAGTCAGCAGCTGGAAGAGGAGGCCCGCCAGGGCGGGGCCGCCCATCTCGGCCACCGACTCGGTCGTCGCGACCTTGGCGTTGGCGTCCAGCACGTGCGTGCGGCCGACCAGGCTGGGCAGGTAGGCATGGTCGGCGATGGCGAACAGCACGCTCGCCGCGGCGACGAGGGTCGCCACGACATAGACCTGCCAGATGGTGAGCACGCCGAACCAAGCGGCGATCGGCACGCTGAGCAGCACCACTGCGCGCATTGCGTCCGTGGCGATCAGGATGCCGCGGCGCGGCGTGTGATCGACGAAGTCGCCGGCAGCCAGGCCGACCAGCAGGGCGGCGGCGCTGGAGAGCGCGGCCAGAACGCCCAGCTGACCGGGCGCCGCCGCCAGGCCGAGGACGGCCATGATCGGCAGTCCCTCGCGGGTGATGCGCGCGCCGAAGTCCGACACGGACTGGGCCGCCCAGAGGCGCAGGAAGTCGCGCTCGCGCCATAGCGGGGAGGTAAACTTGAACATGGGAACCAGGAATCTGCAGCGGCCAAACGGCCTTTGTCCCACGCGCAGGCGCAGGGGCGGGGTGAGCCGATTTGAAGGCCGCCGCGCGGGCTCACCGGGCGGCTTTACGCGCAGAACCGTGTTCGCAAGTCAAGCTTCGGTGGAACGCCGCGATCTCGCGGTCGCTGGCCGCGCTGTCCCAATAGGCGTCGCCGCCGGTGTTGCCGATCACCAGTATCCGTCGCATGCGGCCCTGCTATAGGACCGCCGGTCCCGCGTTGAGCGGGGCCGGGTCGAGGGGAGCCCAGAGGAAACATGTCCGAGCCGCTGGTGGTGATTTCCGCGCGCATCCTGACGGGCCTGAAGGGGCCGATGGAGCGCGCCGGGCTCGAGACGGTCCTGGCCTGGGAGCTGGCTGACGCCGAGCGACCGCGCGTGCGCTGCCTCATGCATGCCGGCGAGGCACGGTTGACGCCGGAGTTCCTCGAGGGCCTGCCGAACCTGGGCCTGATCGCGGTGATGACCGCCGGCTACGAGGGCGTCGACGTCCCCTGGTGCCGGGCGCACGGGATCGAGGTGACCTACGCCGGCGGGGTCAATGCGGACGACGTCGCCGACCACGCGATGGGCCTGCTGCTGGCCAGTTCGCGCGACATGCATGAGCAGGACCGGGCGATCCGCGAGGGCCGCTGGCGGCTGGAGGACCGGCTGCAGCCGCAGCCCAGCCTGACCGGCCGCAAGCTGGGGATCGTGGGCCTGGGCCACATCGGCAAGGCGATCGCGCGCCGGGCCGAACCGTTCAAGCTGCAGGTCAGCTGGTGGGGCCCCCGCCCGAAGGATGCACCCTGGCCGATGGCGCCGAGCCTGCTGGCGTTGGCCGAGGACAGCGACGTCCTGATGGTCGCCTGCCCCGGCGGGCCGGAGACGCAAGGGCTGGTCAGCGCCGAGGTGATCGCGGCGCTGGGCCCCGAGGGCATGATCGTCAACGTCTCGCGCGGCTCGGTGATCGATGAGGACGCCCTGATCGCGGCGCTGCGCTCCGGCGGCCTGCGCCGCGCGGCGCTCGACGTCTTCCAGGAGGAGCCGACGCCGGCGGCCCGCTGGGCGGATGTCCCGCACACGCTGCTGACGCCGCACCGTGCCGGCGGCACCACCGAGGGCGTCCCCAACATGATGGGCCTGGCGATCGAGAACATCCGCCTGTTCCTGGCCGGGAAGCCGGTGGTCTCGCCGGCGCCGTAG
>CBHTUE010000121.1:0-13442 GCA_966096115.1 uncultured Phenylobacterium sp. | reverse complement strand
GTCCGCGTCCACCGCTACGCCGAGGTGACGAGCGGCAAGGGGACGTTCGTCTAGCAGGCGCCTCGCCGGCCGGGGACCGCTTCAGATCGGGTTGTCAGAGATTTGGCCGGCGCGTATGGCGTGTAGTGCCGGGATACGCCGGTTGCCGGCGCTAGCCTGGGGGGCGCATGTTATCTGGCCGACTGCGCGAGACACTTGCAGGACCGTACGTCCAAGGTTTCGTCGGCGCTGTGGTGTTGATGGCGTATGCGCTGGTCAACGGCTACGCACTCTTCTTCAATGACACGCGGTCGTACGTGCGCGGTCCCGCCTTGGCGATCAAGGCGCTGACGCATGTCGAGCTCGCGCCCGAATGGCGCGCTCGTAGCAGCATGCCGAAGGTGTTGATCGAGTTGCCACCGCCGGCGCAATCGGCTCCGACCTCGCGGGTTGATCCCCCGGCGACGCCGGGTGGTCAGGAACGTGAGACGGGCACGGCGTTTACGGCAAATCGCTCAGTGTACTATGGGATCCTGGCGCTGGCCGGGTATCTGTCCAGCGACTTCTGGCTGACGATTTTCGTGCAGTGTCTGGTCGTTTCGCTGCCGATGGCGCTGATCGCGGTTCGGGGATTCGGAATGCCGCCCCTGCGCTGGCTCCTCACCGTTGCCGTCGTCGGGCTGGCGACTACGCTTGGCCCGATCGCCGCCTTGATAATGCCGGACATCTTCGCGCCCGCTCTGTTGCTTGCAACGGCGGCTCTATTCGTATTTTGGGATAGGCTGAGGCGTATCGATATCATCGTCCTGTTCGCCATCGCCGCGATGGCGGTACTCGCACATCCGAGCCACATCGCAATCCTGTCCGCACTCATTGCCATATTGGCGGCGTACTGGTTGCTTCGGCGCCCGCTTTGGGGCGGAGGGAAAGTTGTCGTGCTCCTTGCTGCCGTGGCGGTCTTGGGCGTTGCTGGCCAAGTCGCGTTTTCCAAGGCTCTCGAGATCGCCACTGGTCAGAAACCGCTGGTCTTGCCCCATATCACAGCCCACCTGCAGGCGACGGGTCCAGGCTACGCATATCTCAAGGCCAGCTGTCCTGAAGTGGGCCTAGCAGTCTGCAACTATATGGACCGCCTGCCAATGTTCTGGGCCGATTTCCTCGGCGCAGACGCCAAGCGTGGGGTCTTCGTGGTCGCCGACGCCGCGACGAAGCGCCGATTGTCGGAAGAACAGAAGGCCTATGCGCTTGGGGTCTTGCGAACCGACCCGCTTGGCCTCGCCGCGAGCCTTGCCAAGGACGCCGCATCGCAGCTTGGCCGGTTCTCTCTGTCTGACGTGGAAGTGACCGCAGCCGCACGGGCGAATTATAGGACCAGCTTCCCCGCGAACGTGGCAGATCGCATCGAAGCATCGCGGGCAGGGCGCTCCCCCGCGTTGTTGCGGGCGCTATCCATATCCACTGGTGTGCTCACCGCCGCGGCGGCAGTTCTGCTGGCCCTGATGGTGCTACGACCGAAATTGCTACGCCTGAATAGCGAGACGGCGAGCCGCTACTGGACCCTCGCGAGTGTTCTGCTCGGCGGCGTCATCTTGAATGCGTGCATCTGCGGGATTCTGGCTTCCCCGTACGATCGTTTTCAATCGCGTGTCATATGGCTCGCGCCTCTAGTCGCAATGATTGGCCTGATGATTGGCCGTCGCGTTGACCAAGTCGCCAAATAGGGTGGTCTCTAAAAGATTCGATTGGCCGTTGGCGCGCAACTTGCTTCAGGGTGGCACCAAGTGCGGAAAATCGGCCGAGAGGGCCTAAATGGTTTCGACGAACGTAGACACGAAGACCGCCGTACCGGCCGGAGTTCGCGAGTACATCGCGATCATGCGGCTGGACCATGCGACAAAGCATGTCTTCATCTTGCCGGGCATTGTCCTGGCCGCCTTGCTACGGGGTTTGCCCTCCGACCCTTCAGTCTGGCCGTTCGTCGCCGGCCTTATCACGGCCGTCTGCATTGCCTCCGCCAACTACGTGATCAACGAGTTCCTGGACCGGGAATTCGACGCACATCACCCGACCAAGTCGGCCCGTTCGGCCGTGCAGAAGGTCATGAAGGCTCGCGTCGTGGCGTTGGAATGGGCGGTGCTCGTGGCGATCGGGCTTGCCGCAGCGGCATCGTCCAGCATGACGATGCTCGTCACCGCGCTGATCTTCGCTGGGCAAGGGATCGTCTATAACGTCAGCCCGATCAGATCGAAGGACGTCCCATTCCTCGACGTGATCTCGGAGGCGATCAACAACCCTCTGCGTCTTCTAATTGGTTGGACGATGGTAGATCCCCACACGCTGCCGCCATCCAGTATCATCTTGGCCTATTGGCTAGGCGGCGCGTTCCTTATGGCTACCAAGCGTTTGTCGGAGTATCGCGAAATCGTTGCGTCCCACAGCAAGAACCTCCTAGCCCGCTATCGCCGCAGCTTTGCGGGTTATAGCGAAATGACACTCACAGCCTCCTGCCTAGTCTATGCACTTCTTTGTGTGATGATGCTTTCGGTGTTCTTTGTGAAATACCGAATCGAATACATTCTCACGCTAGTCCCGATTGCGCTTCTCTTCGGAAACTATATGGCGTTGGCCATGCATCCGGGGTCGACCGCGCAAAAGCCGGAGCGGCTCTTTCAGGAAAAAGGACTGATGATCCTATCCGCCACGATCGCCATCATGTTTGCAATTCTGACGTTCGTCGACATTCACGGTTTGAATGCTCTCACCGCGCAACACTACATCACAGTGGGATGAGCATTTCATTCGCGTTAGCTGCTTCCCTGAACCAAGCGTTCTTCCGTGCCGTTAGACGTTAGGCGGTCAGTCTCTTCAGGGGGAAAGCCGCTGCGTAGGATCGTTACGCATCTTTTCGGATACGCTGGAACAGGGGGCATTGCCGCCGTCGTGGACGTTGGTGGGTTTTGGCTTCTGCACCGGCTGGGGCTCGCGGTGCTCGTCGCCGCCATCCTTAGTTTCTTGATCGCTGCTGTGGTCAACTATGTCCTGACGTCACTGCTCGTGTTCAGACACCCTTTGGATGTACGACGCGGTTTCGCCTTTTTCGTATTTGCGACCATCGGCTTTGCAGCGAACGTCGCTACGACGACCGTCTTGTGGGGTCACTTCAACGTTGCTCCCGAGCTTGCTAAATTGAGCGGGATAGCGCTGGCGTTCGGCCTCAATTTTGCGATCAACTACGCGGTAGTTTTCCGAGTTCACTCAACGCGTGGTCCGACTAGCTAGTCTCGTGCTCGATTCCCCTACAGCCCGTACCCCACGATGCTCTTGACGATCAGGCAGCCGGCGCCCGCAGGCGTGAGGACCAGCTTGCTGTTGGGGGTGGCGGGGTCCTGGTAGACGGTGGCGTCGTTGAAGTCGCCGACGTACTTCCAGGCCTTGTAGGCGTTCTCGCGCACGTGGACGCAGGCCTCGGCCAGCGCGGTCTCCACATAGGTGACGCTGACGTCGCAGGTTCCGGCAGCGGTCTTCACGGCGCTGAAGGTGGTCACCGCGTGGCCGCCCTCCAGGCGTTCGGAGGTAACGGCGGTGGCCATCTGGCTGTCCGGCTTGTCCATCGACCACACGCCGAGGTTGGCGTAGGCGGCGTCGTCCGGGTGGACCAGCCGCACCATCTTCTCCATCGCCGGGGCGCAGGCCTTGAAGCCGCCCTGGTAGATGTCCTGCAGGGCGTTGGTCCTGGGCGGCGCGGCCTGGACCGGCGCGGCGACGGCGCAGGCGACGAGCGCACAGACAGCGATCCTCATCACAACCCCCAGTTTTAGGCTGCAACCGACGCCGCCAGAGTCAGGCGGGCGCGTCAAGCGGCATCTGGGCGGGTGAGGCTAGAGTCTGAGGGCCTGGTCCGTCGCCCGCACCAGGGCGTCGACGATGCCCGGCTCGGTCGAGGCGTGGCCGGCGTCCCAGACCACCTCGAAGCGGGCGTTCGGCCAGGCGGTCTTGAGGCGCCAGGCGCTCTCCATCGGGGTCACCACGTCGAAGCGGCCCTGCACGATCCAGCCGGGGATGCGCGCCAGCTTGGCGGCGTTGGCGATCAGCCAGTCCTCCTGCGGGAAGAACCCGCCGTTGGCGAAGAAGTGGCACTCGATGCGGGCGAAGGCGATGGCGAAGTCGATCTCGTTAAACTTCGACGGCCGCGCCTCGGGTCCGCGGATCGAGATCGTGTCGCCCTCCCACTGGCTCCAGGCGGCGGCGGCCTCGGCCTGCACCCGGCGGTCGGGGCCGGTCAGGCGCTTGTGGTAGGCGCTGATCATGTCGCCGCGCTCGGCCGGCGGGATCGGCGCACAGAACCGGGCCCAGGCGTCGGGGAACATCATCGAGGCGCCGTCCTGGTAGAACCAGGCCAGCTCGCGCGGGGTCAGCAGGAAGATGCCGCGCAGGATCAGGCTCTCGACCCGCTCCGGATGCTTGATCGCGTAGGCCAGCGCCAGGGTGGAGCCCCAGGAGCCGCCGAACACGCACCACTTCTCGACGCCCAGGTGGACGCGCAGGCGCTCGATGTCCTCGATCAGCGACCAGGTGGTGTTGTCGTCCAGGCTGGCGTTGGGCCGACTCTTGCCGCAGCCGCGCTGGTCGAACAGCGCCATGCGCCACTTCGACGGGTCGAAGAACCTGCGCATGGTCGGGTTGATCGCCCCGCCGGGGCCGCCGTGCAGGATCACGCACGGCCGGCCGTTCGGGTTGCCGCACTCCTCATAGAAGATCTCGTGCGGGCCGCCCGTGGCCAGCCAGCCGCTGGCGAACGGTTCGTTGTCCGCGAACAACCCCCGGCGGTGCTGGTTTGCGGAAACGGCAGGCGCGGGGGTCGTTCTTTCCATACGGCCCTTTTACTTCGGGAAACGCCTGTCCAGCCAGTCCAGCATCAGGCGGTTCACTTCTGCCGGTTTCTCCTGCTGCGTCCAGTGCCCTGATCCCTCGACCAGCTTGATCTCCAGGTCGCCGATGAAGCCCGGCATGGGTTCGGCGGCCGAGGGCGGCAGCACCGCGTCCAGCTCGGCGGTGATCATCAGGCAGGGGATGCCGTCGATGCGGGTGGGCAGAGTGGCGGCGCGCTCCCAGTTGCGGGTGAAGTTGCGGTACCAGTTGATCGGCCCGGTGAAGCCCCCGGCCTGGAAGGCGTCCACGAACACCTTCAGCTCCTCCGGCGACAGCAGCTGGTCGCCGCCGGCCTGGCCGTCCCACTGCTGCAGCAGGTCCTTGAAGGCGAAGGTGGAGCCGCCTTCGGCCGCGGGCTGCGCGGCCGCCATCAGGGCGGCGGGCTTGCGCATGAAGAAGCGCATGGTCTTGTCGACGTCGGCGCCCAGCACCGCGTCGGCCTCGCCGGGGGTCTGGAACCAGACGATGTACATGTCGGGGCCGAAGCGGGCGCGCATGATGGCGATCGGGTCGGCTGGCGCGCGGGGCATGAAGGGGGTGTTCAGGCCGATGACGCCCGCGACCCGGCTCGGGTGGATCAGCGGCGCCTGCCAGACCACGAGGCCGCCCCAGTCGTGGCCGCAGAAGATCGCCTTCTCGACGCCCAGGTGGTCCAGCAGGCCGACCATGTCGCCGGTCAGCTGGTCGATGTCGTAGTTCGTCGCGCCCTCCGGCTTCGACGATAGCCCATAGCCGCGCTGGTCGGGGGCGATCACCCAGCGGCCGGCGTCGCCCAGGGCCTTGATCTGGTGACGCCACGAGAACGCCAGCTCCGGGAAGCCGTGGCACAGGATCACCGGGACGCCTTCGCGCGGGCCGGCCTCGTAGTAGCCGATCTCGACCCCGTTCACCGACGCCCGCTTGGCCGGCGGCATCATGGTCTCTAGAGCCGACATTAGGCGTTCTCCCTTTCCCCGATCGCTCGCGACCACTAGGGCATGACTGCCGTGACGTCCGCCAAAGAGTCTCCTCCCGCCAGTTCGACTACCCCCTGGGGCACGGTTGTGCTCCTGGGGTCGCTGACCGCCATGGGGCCGCTCGGGATCGACATGTACCTGTCGACCTTGCCGGCCATGGAGCGGTCGCTGCACGCCACGCCGGCGCAGACCCAGGGCACCATGGCCGCCTTCCTGGCCGGCATGGCGCTGGGCCAGATCGTCTACGGGCCGTGGTCGGACCGGATCGGCCGCCGGGCGCCCGTGTTGCTGGGCGCGGTGATCTTCTTGGTCGCTTCGGTCGGCTGCGCCCTGGCGCCGACGCCGGAGCTGCTGCTGCTGGCGCGCTTCGTCCAGGCGCTGGGCGCCTGCGCCGGCGGGGTCGTGAGCCGCGCGGTGGTGCGCGACCGGTTCAACCACACCGAGACCGCGCGGATGCTCAGCCTGATGATGCTGATCATGGGGATGGCGCCGATCCTCGCGCCGCTGCTGGGCAGCGCGCTGCTGCTGGTCGGGGGATGGCGGCTGAACTTCTGGTTCATGGCCGCTTACGGCGCGGTGATCGGCCTGGCGGCGCTGCTGCGAATGAAGGAATCGCGTTCCGAAGCCACCGCGATCCAGGCGTCGAAGGAGAACCCATTCCAGTCCTACCTGGCCGTGCTCCGCCAACGCCGCCTCATCGGCTATGCCCTGTCGGGCGCGCTGAACGGGGCGACCCTCTTCACCTACCTGTCCAGCTCGCCCGGCCTGATGATGGGGACCTATGGGATCTCGGTGGGCCTGTTCCCCTGGCTGTTCGGCCTGAACGCCGTGGGCATCATCGGCGGCAACCAGGTGAACCGCTTCGTCCTTCGCTATATGACGCCCGACCAGGTGCTGGCGCGGTCCAGCCTGGTGGCGCTGGGCGTGGGCGTGCTGCTGACGCTGGCGTCCTACGGCGGGCTGGACGGGCCGTGGGTGATCCTGCCCCTGCTGTTCCTGCTGCTGTCCAGCTACGGCTTCGTCCAGGGCAACACCATGGCCGGCGCGCTCAGCGTGGACCCGCTGCGGGCCGGCGCTATCTCGGCGCTGATGGGCACCGCGTCGTTCGGGGCCGGCTCGCTGGCCTCCCTGCTGGGCGGCGTGCTGCACGACGGCACGCCCAAGCCGATCGCCGCGGTGATGATCGTGGCCCTGATCGGCTCGGCGGCCTTCCTGCACGGGATGGCCCTGCCGAAGCGCGCTCAGCCCTGACGGATCCCCGTTGCGGCCCAGGCCAGGATCGCCCAGCCGGCCAGGAAGGCCAGGCCGCCGATCGGCGTGATCGCCCCGAACCAGCGCGGCGCGCCCAGGCCCATGGCGTAGAGCGAGCCGGAGAAGATCACGACGCCGGCCAGGAACAGCGGCGCCGCGATCGCCGCCCGCGTGCCGCCCATCTGCCAGACCAGGGCGCAGGCGAAGACCGCCAGGCAATGGGCCAGGCCATACTCGGCGCCGGTGCGCAGCCAGCCCTGCAGCTTGGGATCGCTGACCCCGTGGGCGCCGAACGCCCCGAACCCTACCGAGGCGAAACCGCCCAGGGCCGCCAGGATCAGCCAGAGGCGCATCAGCCCCAGACCTGCGGCCGCCGGCCCTTCCAGGGCGCTTCCTTCTCCAACTGGGCGGCCAGGCGGAAGAGGGTGGCCTCGTCGGCGTACTTGGCGGTGAACATCATGCCGATGGGCAAGCCGTTGGAGTCCGTCTCCAGGGGCAGCGACATCGAGGGCTGGCCGGAGAAGTTGAACGGCGGCGTGAACGGGAAGGTCTTGCCCTGGCGGCGGTTCACCTCGCGGGGCTCCAGGTTCACCGGATCGATGAAGCCGATCTCCGGGAGCGGCGTGCCCAGCACCGGGGTCAGGTAGACGTCGATGTCCTCGAAGAACCCCAGGACCTGACGGTTCAGCATGCGGGTTTCCTGCAGCGAGCGCATGACGTCCGAGCCGGTCTGGCGCCGACCGGCCTTCAGCGAGGCCCAGGTCAGCGGCTCCAGTTCGTGCGGCTCGGGCTCGCGGCCGATCTCGTCGATCAGCCTAGCCATGCCGGCGGCGAAGTTGGCCGCCGCCGCAGGGCCGCGCGAGGCGAAGAGGGCGCGGTAGTCGATGCCCATGCCCTTTTCGACGACCTCGTGGCCCAGACCCTTCAGCAGGGCCGCAGTGCGTTCCAGCGCCGCCTGGATCTCCGGCTCGATCGGCCGGCCGGACGGCGTCTCCGACGACCAGCGGATCCGCAGCTTGCCGGGCGAGCGGGTGATCTCCTCGGCATAGGGCCGGTCCTTGGCCGGGGCAGGGTAGGGCGACCCCGGCTCGGCGTAGCCGGTGGCGTCCAGCATCACCGCGCTGTCGCGCACTGTGCGGGTGACCACGTGGTCCACGACGTTGCCGAAGGCGTAGTCGTAGCCGTCGGGCAGGTTCGGGTTGCGGTCGCGGGTGACCTTCAGGCCGACCAGGCCGCAGCACGCCGCTGGGATGCGGATCGAGCCCAGGCCGTCCGACGCATGCGCCATCGGCACGATCCCGGCCGCCACGGCCGAGGCCGAGCCGCCCGACGAGCCGCCGGCGATGTAGCCGGGGTTCCAGGGGTTGCGGCAGGGACCCAGCGCGGCGCTCTCGGTCGTGCCGGTGATGCCGTACTCCGGCGTGTTGGTCTTGCCGATCGGGATGACGCCGGCGGCGCGGTAGCGGGCGGTCAGGCCGCCGTCCTCGCGGTCGATCAGGTTCGCGGCGAACTTGGAGCCGCAGCTGCGCGGCCAGCCGGCCACCGGCATGCCCAGGTCCTTGATCAGGAACGGCACGCCCTTGAACGGCCCGTCGGGCAGGGGTTCGGTCGCCCATTTCCGGGCGTCGTCGAAGCCCTTGTAGACCACCGCGTTCAGGGTCGGGTTGTGGTCCTCGATCCGGTCGATCGCGGCGTCGACCAGTTCGCCGGGCGTCACCGCCTTCTTGGCGACCAGCTCGGCCAGGCCCACGCCATCGTACTCGGAGAAGGTCGTCATCCTGGGCATCAGCGGGCTCCTGCGGAGAGGAAGGCGAGTTTCTCGACCGGGGCCAGGTCGCGGACCTGGCGCTTCAGCGCCCCGAACGAGGCCTCGGCGGCGTCCAGCGCGCCGTCGATGTCGGCCTCGGTCATGGCGGCGCAGAGGAACATGTTGTGCCAGGGGTGCACATAGACGCCGCGGCTCAGCATCTCCGACGACCAGCAGAAGCCCTTGCGCAGGTCCGGGTCGTCGTCGAACAGGAACAGCGGCATCGTGCCCGGGCCGGTCTGGCGGAAGCCGAACCCGGCGGCGCTCGCCCGGGCGGAGAGACCGTCGCGCAGCCGCTGACCCAGGGCGGTGATGCGTTCCAGGTAGTCGGTCTCGCGGATCAGCCGCAGGGTCTCCAGCGCCGCGGCCATGGTCGCCGCCTGGTACCAGAACGAGCCCGTCACATAGATCGAGGCGGCGGCCTTGCGCGCCTTGTCCGACCCCAGCATCACCGACAGCGGATGGCCGTTGGCCAGGCACTTGCCCCAGGTCGACAGGTCCGGCTGCACGCCCAGCCGGCTCCAGGAACAGTCGCGCACCAGCCGGAATCCTGCGCGGACGTCGTCCACCACCAGCAGCGCGCCGGTCTGGTCGCACAGCTCCCGCGCCCGCTTCGCATAGGCCGGGTCCGGCTCGGCCTGGTCGATGAAGGCGTCGTGCTTGAATGGCGCGGCGAAGATGGCCGCCAGGTCGTCGCCGGCCTCGGCCACCGCGGCCTCCAGGCTGGCCACGTCGTTGTAGTCGCAGAGAATCTGGTGGGCGCGGTCGGTGTCGATCGTCCCCGACGGCCGCGGCACGCACCAGGGCGCGGCGCCGTGGTAGGCGCCCTTGGCCCGCACCACGGTCTTCTTCCGCGTGTGCGCCCGGGCCGTGGTCAGCGCCATGGTCGTGGCGTCCGTGCCGTTCTTGCAGAAGATCGCCCAGTCGGCATGTGTGACCATGCCGGTCAGCGCCTCGGCCAGTTCGACCATCAGGGCCGTCGGGCCGGTCATGGTGTCGCCCAGGCCCAGCTGGCGAACATAGGCCGCGTCGATCTCGGGCTGGCCGTAGCCGAACAGGTTCGGGCCGTAGGCGCACATGAAGTCCAGGTAGCGCTTGCCGTCGACGTCCCAGATGTGGGCGCCTTCGCCGCGCTCGAAGAACTGCGGATAGTCGTCCGGCAAGAGGCCCACGGCCTGGTGGCCGTACATCCCGCCCGGGATCACCGCGGCGGCGCGTTCGCGCAGCTCGCGGTCACGGCTGTTGGCCCCTGGCATGGCGCGCTCCCTTATCGTCGATCAGCTGACATTAGCCGGGCGGCGGCGGCTGTACACCCGCTCGTCATCCCGCGAACCCGCCGCGGGATGACGGTCGCAGGGGGAGGAACTCGTGCGGCGACTCCTATACAGCCATGCCCATGTCGCTTCCCGTCCGGATGGGTCTGTTCTACGCCGCGCTGTTCATCGGCAACGGCGCGAGCTCGCCCTACATGCCGGTGTGGTTCGCCCACCACGGGCTGAGCGGAGCGGAGATCGGGCTGATCCTGTCGCTGCCGCTGATGGCCCGGACAGTGACGGCGCCGCTGATGGCGATCTGGGCCGACAGCTTCCGGCTGCGCCGCACGGCGCTGATCTTCATGGCCCTGGCCGTGGCCGGGCTCTACGCCCTGATGGCGCTGCCGCTGGGCTTCGGCGGCTGGATGCTCGTCTGGTTCGTCGCCTCGGCCACCTTCACGACCATCCCGCCTCTGACCGACGTGCTGGTGCTGAACCGGTCGCGGCGGGACGGCTTCAACTTCGGCTGGCCACGGGGGATCGGGTCGGCCGCGTTCATCGTCGCCAACGTCGGCGTCGGCGCGCTGCTCACCTGGGGCTCGCCGGACCTGGTGCTGGTCTGGATGGTCGCGGCCATCTCGCTCGCGGCCCTGGGGGCTCGCCTCCTGCTGCCGCCGGATCCAGTGCACGAGGAGGGTGAGGCCGGCCTGCTGAAGGACCGCTTCGCCGGCCTGGGCGAGCTGGTGAAGGACCCCGGGTTCATGACCGCCGTCATCGCCTGCGGCCTGATCCAGTCGGCGCACGCCTTCTACTACGGCTTCTCGACCCTGGCGTGGAAGCACCAGGGCGTGCCGGAAAGCCTGACCGGCGTGCTGTGGGGCTTCGGCGTCGCGTGCGAGATCGTCTTCCTCTGGTTCTTCGAGCCGTGGCGGCGGCGGGTGGGCGCGCGCAACCTGCTGGTGATGGGCGGCGTCGCCGCGGTGATCCGCTGGACCGCGCTCGCCTTCAGCCCGCCGCTGTGGCTGGTGTTCCCGTTGCAGGCGCTGCACTTCCTCAGCTACGCCGCGACCTTCCTGGCCTCGCTGCAGCTGGCCGAGCGGCTGTCGACGCCGCGCAACGCCTCGGCTGCCCAGACGATCAATTCAGCCCTGTCCGGCGGCATCCTGATGGGACTGGCGACCATGGCGTCCGGGCCGCTGTTCGACCGCTTCGGCGCGCACGGCTACCTGCTGATGTCGGCGATGAGCCTGGCGGGGCTGATCGGGGCCGTGCGGCTCTATAGCCTCAAGCGCCTCGACCCGGCGTGAAGCGGCAACTTAGGATGATCTCATGAGCCTGCGTCTCTTCGGCTGCGTCTGCGGCCAGTTCCACAGCTCGGCCGAGGGCATGGGCATGAGCGGCGGCGGCCGCGTGGCCGTGCCGGTGCCGTTCTATGTGATCGAGCGGCCCGAAGGCGTCGCCCTGTTCGACTGCGGCCTGCATGCCGACGTCTGCGCCGCCGACGACCCCTATCGCCAGCGCCTGCTGGCCCAGGACCTGGACATCACCTTCTCCGCCGAGGAGACCGTCGCCAGCCACCTGCAGCGGCTGGACATCGACCCCGGCCGCGTCCGCTGGGTCGTGCTCTCGCACCTGCACTTCGACCACGCCGGCGGCCTGCACCAGGTCCCCAACGCGACGGTGGTCGTCCAGCGGCGCGAGTGGGAGGCCGGGCACGACCGCGAGCTGGGGCCGCGCTACTTCCTGTCCCGGCGTTGGTACGACCTGGGCCACCCGGTGCAGCTGATCGACGGCGAGCACGACCTGTTCGGCGACGGCGCAGTCACCTGCATCCCCAGCCACGGCCACACGCCCGGCCACCAGTCGCTGCGGGTGCGGAGCGCACAGGGCGACCACATCCTGGTGAGCGACGCCTGCTACAACTGCGAGGTCGTCGAGAGCCGCAGCTTCCCCGACTACTCCGACCATGCCGCGATGAACGGGGCGCTGGACGGCCTGCTGGCGCGGCGCGAGGCCGGCACCGTGATGATCTGGGGCCACGACCCCGGCCAGTGGGGCGACAAAGCGCTCCTGCCCTCCACCCGGTCCTGACGTGGCGACACGCTTGCCCGGCTGATCTCCGTCGCCATGATGCGCGCAAACGGAGAACACCCATGCGCCAGCTGAACGTCGCCGCCCCCTGGGGGCTGGATGCGATCCAGGTCGTCGAGAAGCCTGATCCGAAGCCCGGTCCCGGCCATGTGCTGGTGCGGATGAAGGCGGTGTCGCTGAACTACCGCGACCTGCTGATGGTCAATGGCATGTACGGCCGCGCGCCGGCCCAGACCTCGGACGTCATCACCCCCTTCTCCGACGGCTGCGGCGTGGTCGAGGCGGTGGGCGAGGGCGTGACCCGCGTGAAGCCGGGCGACCGGGTGGCGACCCTGTTCTTCCAGGGCTGGATCAGCGGCCCGCCGGCGCTGGAGAAGGTGGTCACGGCGCTGGGCTTCCCGATCCCGGGCGCGGGCTCGGAGCTGCAGACCTTCAGCGAGCATGGGGTCTCCAAGGTCCCGGACTTCCTGACGGACCAGCAGGTGGCGACCCTGCCGTGCGCGGCCCTGACCGCCTGGCGCGGCCTGTTCGAGGACGCCAATCTCCAGCCCGGCGACACCGTGGTGCTGCAGGGCACCGGCGGGGTCTCGATCTTCGGCCTGCAGTTCGCCCACGCGGCCGGCTATCGCACGCTGATCACCTCCTCGTCGGACGAGAAGCTGGCCCGGGCCAAGGACCTCGGGGCCGACCACGTCGTGAACTACAAGACCACGCCCGCCTGGTCGGGGCCGGTGCGCGAGGCGACCGGCGGCAAGGGCGCCGACTTCATCATGGAGGTCGGCGGCGGCGGCACGATCCAGGAGAGCATGAAGGCCATCAAGATCGGCGGTCACATCGCCATCATCGGCGTGGTGGCCGGGGCCGGCGACCCCTTCAACCCGGCCGCCCTGATCGGCAACTCGGCGAAGCTCCAGGGCCTGTCGGTGGGCTCGCGCGACATGTTCGAGGCGATGTGCCGCGCCATGGACCTGCACAAGATCGGCCCGGTCGTCGACAAGGTGTTCCCGTTCACCGAAGCCAAGGCGGCCTTCTCCGCCATGGCGGGCGGCGAACACTTCGGGAAGATCGTGCTGGAGTTCTAGGCCGTCGCCGAACGGCCGCTCGCTGTCGCTGCGCGCGTCTTCAGGGCGGCGACGGCCTCAGGTTGAATGGCCATCGTGCGCTGCTACAGTTCCC
>CBHTUE010000120.1:0-13540 GCA_966096115.1 uncultured Phenylobacterium sp. | reverse complement strand
CCCAAGGGCGGCGTGCTGGCGGTGGCCGGCGACGACCACACCTGCAAGTCCTCCACCCTGCCGTCGCAGTCGGAATACGCCTTCCAGGACTTCGAGATGCCGGTGCTGTCGCCGGCCGACGTGCAGGAGGTGCTGGACTACGGCCTGATGGGCTATGCGCTGAGCCGGTTCTCCGGCCTGTGGGTCGGGATGATCGCGCTGGCCGACACGATGGATAGCGGCGCGACGATCGATGTGTCGCTGGGCCGCCACCAGTTCGTGACGCCGGAGAACTTCCGCATTCCCGCGGGCGGCCTGGGCATCCGCCTGAAGGACCAGCCGCTCGATAAGGAGCGGCGCCTCAGGACCCAGAAGATCCCGGCGGCGCTGGCCTTCGCCCGCGCCAACCGCATCGACCGGATCATGTGGGGCGCGGCGCGCCCGCGCCTGGGCATCGTCTGCCAGGGCCAGGCCTACAAGGACGTGGTCGAGGCCTTCGCCGCCATGGGCATCACCCAGGCCGAGGCGATGGCGATGGGCGTGGCGGTCTACAAGGTGGGCATGCCCTGGCCGCTGGAACCGGTGGGCATGCGGGCGTTCGCCGCCGGCCTCGAGACGATGATGGTGGTCGAGCACAAGCGGCCGCTGATCGAGGTGCAGGCGCGCGCGGCGCTTTACGACCTGCCGGCGCATGCGCGACCGAAGGTGATCGGCAAGACCGACGAGAACGGCCAGCCGCTGCTGTCGGAACTCGTGTCGCTGTCGGTCGCGGAAATCGCCCTGGCGATCGCCGACCGTCTGCCCGCCGGGCCGCACATGGACCGGGTGTACGACTATCTGAACCGGGTGTCGGCCGCCTCGATGGCCGCGGTCACGCTCTCCAGCGACCAGCAGCGCAAGCCGTTCTTCTGCTCGGGCTGCCCGCACAACACGTCGACCCGCCTGCCCGAGGGCTCCCGCGCCCTGGCCGGCATCGGCTGCCACTACATGGCCAGCTTCAACGACCCCTCCACCGACCTGAACAGCCACATGGGGGGCGAGGGGCTAAGCTGGGTCGGGGCCTCGCCGTTCACCGACGAGAAGCACGTGTTCGTCAATCTGGGGGACGGCACCTACAACCACTCGGGATCGCTCGCCATCCGCGCCGCCGTCGCGGCCGGGGCGAACATGACCTACAAGCTGCTGTTCAACGACGCCGTCGCCATGACCGGCGGCCAGGCCGCCGAGAGCGGCTTCACCGTCCCGCAGATCACGCGGCAGCTGGCGTCCGAGGGCGTGGCGAAGGTGGTGGTCGTGGCCGCCGAGCCGGAGCGGTATCAGAGCATCACCGACCTCGCGCCCGGCGTGGCGGTGCGCCCGCGCATCGAGCTGATGAAGGTGCAACGCGAGCTGCGCGATACGGCCGGCGTGACGGTGCTGATCTACGACCAGGTCTGCGCCACCGAGAAGCGGCGCCGGCGCAAGCGCGGCAAGATGGCCGCCGCGCCAATGCGGGTGATGATCAACCCGCTGGTCTGCGAGGGCTGCGGCGACTG
The DNA here is from genome assembly GCA_966096115.1 of uncultured Phenylobacterium sp. Classification (GTDB taxonomy): domain Bacteria; phylum Pseudomonadota; class Alphaproteobacteria; order Caulobacterales; family Caulobacteraceae; genus Phenylobacterium. The sequence goes on along the minus strand of CBHTUE010000120.1, from coordinate 12,026 downwards.
CTCGGTGAAGTCGAACTGCGTGTCGGTCGAGCCGCTCAACACCGAGTTCGGCCGCAAGCGGAAGATCAACCAGTCCACCTGCAACCAGGACTATTCGTGCCTGGACGGCTTCTGTCCGTCCTTCATCACGCTTGAAGGCGCCGAGAACGCGCACCGCGAGGCGATGCCAGCGCGGACGGCGGACGCGACTCCGCTGCCGCAGTTCCTGGAGCTGAAAGGCGTCCAGAACATCGTCTTCACCGGCGTCGGCGGCACGGGCGTGACGACCGTGGCCTCGATCCTGGCGATGGCGGCGCACGTCGACGGCCGGGCGGCCTCGGTGGTCGACATGACCGGCCTCGCGCAAAAGGGCGGGGCGGTGTTCAGCCACGTCCGCATCGGCGAGACCGGGACCACGGTGATCGGCGGCCGGGTGCCAGCGGCCAGCGCCAATGTGTTGATCGCCTGCGACCTGCTCTCCGCGGCCGGCCCGGACGCGCTGGCGCTCTACGCCAAGGACCGCACGATCGCGGTGGGCAACGCCGACTTCGCCCCGACCGCCGACTTCGTCACCGACCGCGACGTGCGCTTCGACGGCGACGAGGTGGGCCAGCGGATCGGCGCGGCGGTGAAGGCCTATGACTCCGCCCCCGCCAGCCACCTGGCCGAGACCCAGCTGGGCGACGCGATCTACGCCAACATGATCATGCTGGGCTTCGCCTGGCAGAAGGGCGTGATCCCGGTCTCCAGCCGCGCGCTCTACCGCGCCATCCGGCTGAACGGTGTGGAGGCCGAGGCGAACCTGCAGGCCTTCGAGCTGGGCCGGAAGGTGGCGTTCGACCCGTCGCAGCGCGGCAAGCGCGACGACGACGTGCCGACCCCGGAGACCATGCCGCTGGACGAGCTGATTGCCCATCGCGCGCGGGAGCTCACCGCCTACCAGAACGCGGCCTATGCCAACCGCTTCCTGGCGCGGATCGAGAAGGTGCGCGCCGCCGAGGCCGCCGTCGGGACCTCGACCGACCTGACGCGGGCGGCGGCGGTGAGCCTCTACAAGCTGATGGCCTACAAGGACGAGTACGAGGTGGCGCGGCTCTATTCCGACGGCCGCTTCGCCAAGTACCGCGCCGAGACGTTCAAGGGCGGCAAGGCCAAGGTGTGGCTGGCCCCGCCGCTGCTGGCGCGCAAGGGGCCGGACGGCAAGCCGGTGAAGATGGCCTTCTCGCCCTGGATGCTGGACTTGGCGTTCCCGACCCTGGCCAAGTTCAAGGGCCTGCGGGGCGGCGCGCTGGACGTGTTCGGCATGACCGCCGAGCGGAAGATGGAGCGCGGCCTGATCGCCGACTTCGAAGGCGAGCTCGACAAGATCGCGGCCGGCCTATCGAAGGCGCGCCACCACACGGCCGTGAAGCTGGCCCAGGTCCCGCAGCAGATCCGCGGCTACGGCCACGTGAAGGACGCCAGCGTCGGACCAGCCAAGGCCGAGGCCAAGCGGCTGTGGAAGGACTGGGAGAAGGTCGAGGCGAAGGAAGCGGTGGGGGCGTAGCTCTTCCCCCTTCAATTTGATCGTCATGGCCGGGCTTGTCCGGGCCACCCATAAGCGCCGCCCTTGCAGGAAGGACGTAGGCGCCGCCGACGCGAACCCGCGGCCGCCTGCGTCTATGGGTCCCCGGGACAAGCCCGGGGATGACGAATGAGGGGTGCGTGGCGACCTACGCTTGCGGCAGCACGCTCACCGCCACGCTGCCGTCCGCCTGCTCGACGACCCGCAGCGCGGAGCGGGGGTCGACCTCGCCCAGGTCGACGTCGGATTTCGGCGTGATCACCCAGGTCTGGCGGCCGGCGACGGCGATCACCAGCTTGCCCGTGCCCCAGGTCTGGGCCACGTAGCCGCGGAGCGCCGCGTGCATGGGGTTGCGCCGCCAGGCGGTCGGGTTGGCCGGGTCGCAGCGGGCGATCAGGCGCTGGCCGGCGGGGTCCTGGTCGAGGACGACCTTGGTCTGGTCGGGGCGGAACCGGTGCGGCATCTCCGGGTCCAGCAGCCAGACGCAGGCGAACGAGCGGCAGGGTTGCGGGCGGTCGGCATAGCTGGCGCAGCCGCCGTGGAAGTGCTGGCACTGCACGCCCATCGGTTTCGCCAGTTCCTCGACGGCGAACACCTTGCAGCACAGGCCGCAGGGGCCGCAGGACTTCGCGCGGACTTGGGGACGGTTCGGCATGTCGCGCAGCCTATACCGGGCGTTGCTTGACCGCCCCAGCCTTCGGGCGGAGGGTTTGCCCGGCCTGTAAGGGGGGCCGCATCATGAACACATCCAAACTCGCCGGCGTCGCGACGGCCGCGCTGCTCGCCGCCACGCTGAGCGCCTGCGCCAAACCGGAAGCCGCCAAGCCGGCCGTCGACACCGCCAAGGTCGCCGAGGCCGTGAAGGCGGACGTGACCCAGCTGGTCGCCGACTTCAACGCCAAGGACGTCGCCAAGGCCGTGGCCCACGACGCGCCGGACTATGTCAGCATGTTCCATGGCGCGCCCAACACGGTCGGGGTCGCGGCGGACACCGAGACGACCAAGATGCAGATGTCCGACCCGGCCATGAAGCTGGCGGCGAACATCGAGGCGGTCGACGTGGCCCAGGCCGGCGACATGGCCGTGGTGCGCTCGACCTACGACTACACCTTCACCGATCCGGCGACGAAGGCGGTCAAGACCGAGCACGGCAACTGGCTGCTCGGCTACAAGAAGCAGGCGGACGGTGCGTGGAAGGTCGCCTGGGGCGTAGTGTCCGATGCGCCGGCCTCGGCTCCCGCCGCCGCGGCGCCGGCCGCGCCCGAGAAGAAGTAGGGACGCCGCCGCCCACCGTCCGCTTGCGTGGGGCGGCGGGAGGCTCCAGCGTGGCCGCGACCTTAGCAGGAGGACGCGGTCATGGACTGGCCCGCCATCGTCGCCGACCTGGAGCAGCTGCTGAAGCTGCGCTCGATCCCGTTCGGGATGAAGCTCTACGCCGACCGCGCGGAGATGGAGGCGATCCCGCGGATCCGCCGGCCGCAGCATGTGCACACCCTGGACCAGCTTGTGGGCCAGGCCTCGCGGCTGGGCTGGACCGTGGGGGTGACCGCCGAGGACCTGGTGGGCGCGCAGTGCCGGGCCGTGGTCGGCCTGGGCGGCGCGAAGACCGACGAGTGGAAGTCGGGGCGGCACATGACCGGGGTCTGGTTCGAGACGGTGGAGGATGCGTCGGCCCACCAGGCGGCGATGCACTGCGTGCCGGATGGCCAGTATGAGGCGCTGGCGATCGGGCCGCTGGCGGCGGGCAAGCTGGGCGATCCGGATATCGCCCTGTTCTACGCCACGCCCGGGGCGATGATCTATTTCATCAACGGGCTGCAGTGGTCGGGATACAAGAAGTTCGACTGGGGCGTGGTGGGTGAGAGCGCCTGCGCCGACAGCTGGGGCCGGGCGCTGACCAGGCGCGAGCCCAGCCTGTCGATCCCCTGTTTCGCCGAGCGCCGCTACGGCGGGGTGCTGGACGACGAGATGCTGATGGCGCTGCCGCCGGAGCACCTGGCCAAGGCGATCGCGGGCATGCGGGCGCTCAGCAAGAACGGCTTCCGCTACCCGTTCCCGCAATACGGCGTGCAGCAGGACGTGCGCGCCGGCATGGCGGTGAGCTATGGGCCCTAGCGCGCCGTCCCGACCCAGATGATGTGCCGCGGGCCCTTGCCGGAGGGGCTGGCGCCGACGCGGTGTTCGGTGACGGCGAAGCCGGCGCGGCGCATCCGGCCGGCGAAGGGCTGGTCGGGGCCGGCGGACCAGACCGCCAGCACGCCGCCGTGCTTCACCGCGCGGCGGGTCATGGCCAGGCCGGCGACGGAATAGAGGCTGTCGTTCGCGTCGCGGTTCAGGCCGTCGGGGCCGTTGTCCACATCCATCAGCACCGCGTCGTAGGGCGGGTTGGCGTTGCGCAGCAGGTCGGCGACGTCCGTGCGCAGGATGCGGACGCGCGGGTCGGAGAGGCTGTCGCCGTAGAGCGGCGCGAGATGGCCGCTCGCCCAGGCGATCACCTCAGGGACCAGTTCGGCGACGACGATCTTGGCGTCTTTCGGCAGGGCGGCCAGCGCCGCACGCAGGGTGAAGCCCATGCCCAGGCCACCGATCAGCATGCGCGGCGCCTTGGTGGCGGCGATCACCGGCAGGGCCAGGGTGCAGAGGGCGACTTCGGAGCCGTAGAGGCGGCTGTTCATCAGCTCGATCCCGCCCGACATGATCGAGTAGTCTTGGCCGCGCTGCATCAGCTTCAGTTCGCCCCCGCCGGGGATCTGCGCGGTGTCGAGGTGGATCCAGGGGTTCATGCGGGCTTCATAGGCCCTTCTCTCCCGTGGCGTCATCCGGCCTAGTTTGCGCCGACGATGGCGCGGCCTAAGGTCCGCGCCCTGCACGAATGGGGAAGAACGACCATGGCCGACTTCGGCGTTGATGCGGACCTGGAAGCCTTCCGGCAGGAGGCGCGGACCTGGCTGGAGGCCAATTTCCCGCCGTCGCTGAAGGGCAAGGGCGCCCTGGCCAACAGCGAGGTGCGCTACACCGACCCGGACCTGGAAGCCTGGCGCAAGGCGATCGGCGCCAAGGGCTGGGCCACGCCGACCTGGCCGGCGGAGTACGGCGGCGGCGGGCTGTCGCCGGCCCAGGCGCGGGTGCTGAACCAGGAAATGGGCAAGGTCGGCGCCTTCAACCCGCTGATGTTCGGCATGGGCATCACCATGATCGGCCCGACGATCATGGACTACGGCACCGAAGAGCAGAAGAAGAAGCACCTGCCGCCGATCATCCGCGGCGAGGTGCAGTGGTGCGTCGGCTACTCCGAGCCCAACGCCGGGTCGGACCTGGCGTCGCTGCAGACCAAGGCGGTCGACAACGGCAACGGCTGGACCATCAACGGTTCGAAGATCTGGACGAGCGGCGCGCAATATTCGGACTGGTGCGGGGCGCTGGTACGTACCGATCCGTCCGCCAAGAAGCATGAGGGCATCTCCTTCATGCTGCTGGACATGCACGACCCGGGCGTCGAGGTGCGGCCGATCCCGCTGATCGCGGGGGCCTCGCCGTTCTGCGAGACGTTCTTCACGGATGCGAAGGCGCCGCCGGAGGCGTTGCTAGGGCAGCTCAACGTGGGCTGGACTGTCGGCAAGCGGCTGCTGCAGCACGAGCGGGCCAGCCAGACCGGGGCCGGCGGCCCGGGGGCGGGGCGTCAGGTCCCGCTGCAGGACGTGGCCAAGAAGTACGTCGGCGTCGATGAGAACGGCCGGATCGCCGACCCCGACCTGCGCACGCGGCTGACCAAGCACGTGATGGACGCGCGGGTGCACGGGCTGACGCTGGCGCGGGCGATGGCCGAGGCCAAGGGCAACAACAGCCCCGGCAATGCCGCCTCGGTGCTGAAGAACTCGGCGACGACGGTGGCGCAGACGCGGGCCGAGCTGACTTTGGAGATCTACGGCCACCAGGGCCTGGGCTGGGAGGGCGACGCCTTCACCGGCGAGGAGATCGAGACCGTGCGCGGCTGGCTGTTCGGCAAGGCGATGTCGATCTACGGCGGCTCGTCGGAGATCCAGAACAACATCATCTCCAAGCGCATCCTGGGCCTGCCGGACACGACCCAGTCGGCCTAGGCGTTCAGGCGAGGGTGTGGAGGCGCATCGGCCGCAGCGCCGCCTCGATGACCGCGAACAGGCCGAAGGCGATGAGCCCCACGGCGGTGAGGCCCAGGATCGTGTGGCCGAAGGGCCAGGCGGCGAGCATCTGCAGGGCGCCGCCGACGCCGCGCGCCTCGGCGGCGCGGGCGTGCAGGCCGGCGCTGGCCAGCAGCACGCCGGCGGGCAACAGAGCGACGCCACGGCCGAGATAGCCGATGCGGGCCAGGGTTCCGGCCCAGGCGCGGGTGTCGGCCTCGCACTCGAGACTGCGCCCGAAATGGTCGAAGCCGGCGCGGGCGATGCTGCCGACGCCGGCGGCCAGCACGAACAGCCCCATGCCGATGACGACGGCCGGGCCGAACGGCAGGTCCAGCACGCCGTCGACGAAGGCGCGGGTGGCGGCCTGGTCGTCCGGCTCGTGCAGGTCCTCCAGGGCGTCGATCAGGCCGAACAGCGAGACGGCGAGGCCGCCGTAGGTCAGGCCGCTGATCGCCTGCCCGGCGCGGGCGGCGAGGCCCTTCAGCGAGCGCCCCTTGTGGTCGACGTCGAACACCGACTGCAGCGCCCGCCAGGCGGCGAAGCCGTACAGCCCGACGCCGACCATCCACAGCAGGGCCAGGCCGAGCGGCCAGTCGCCCCAAGCCTCCAGGGCTCCGAGCGCGCCCTCGGCGTGGGGTGAGAGACGCAGCGCCGCCAGCAGGGCGACCGCGCCGACGCTGAGGTAGACCGCGCCGCGGGCGAGGTAGCCCAGGCGCGCGGCGGCCTCCAGCAGCGCGATCCAGGGGTGGGCGCCGAAGCGCCGGCGCAGGCGGTCCAGCGGCGCGCCCAGGTGCGGCATCGCCAGGGTCATGCGGCGGCGGCCAGGGCGAAGCGGCGGCAGTGCTCGAGGTAGGCGGCCTCGTGGACGGCGACCAGGTCGACGACGCTGGACCACAGCCATGACGGGGCGTCGAGCGTGGCGCCGCGCCCGCGGGCGAGGTCGGTGCGCCAGGCCGCGCGGGTCGCCTTGTCCATCTGACGGCCGTGGGCGCGGCCGACCACGCCGCCGAGGTAGCGGGCGATCGCGGTGGCCTGGGCGTGGGTCAGCCGGTCGACCTCCAGCTTCAGGTCCTGCGGCATCAGTTCGCGCAGCACGACGGGGCGGTCCAGCAGGCGCGCGGCCAGCATCCGCTCGCCCAAGTTCGGCGACAGGGCCCGGGCCCCGGTCACCACCCGCTGGGCGTTGTCGCGCGGGGCCGAGACGTCGCGGGCCCGCGGCGCGGCGGCCTTCACGGCCTCCTTCACGTCGACGAGGCAGAGCGAGGCGTCCTTGCCGTCGCCGACCCGGAGCATGGCGGCGTAGCGCAGGCGGCCCAGCGAACTGCAGCCCTTGATCCAGTAGGCCGCGTCCACCAGCGTCACCGGCGCCTGGTCGTCGCGGTGCTGCAGGCCGGTGATCATCGCGTGCACCGCCTCCTGCGCGAACAGGGCGTCCAGGGCGGCGCGCTCGTCGCCGGCCAGCGGCCAGAACTTCTTGCCGAGCGGCAGGTGGGGCTCGACCGTCTCGAGGCGTTCCTCGGCCAGGTGTCGCCAGCGGCGGCGAACCGAGTGGGCCAGGAGGTCCTGGATCAGCTCCGGGCGGTTGGACTTGTCGGAGGGCCGGTCGAAGCGTCCGGCCAGGGCGGACTCATAGCCCGCCGCCAGTTCCTCCAGGATGTGGGCGGTGGTCACGCCGGGCAGGTCCGAGCCGCGGGCGGCGGAGGCCAGCGACAGGCCCAGGCGGATCAGGTCGTGGGCGGGGTTGCCGATGACGGTCTGGTCCAGGTCGCGCACCTGCACGGCGACCCGGCCCTTGGCGTCGGCCAGCGGGCCAAGGTTGCCCATGTGGCAGTCGCCGCAGATCCACACCGGCGGCCCCTCCGGCACGCGGCCCGAGCTCTCCTCCAGCCACTGGTAGAACCGCACGGTCGAGCCACGCACATAGGCGTGCGCCGAGCGCGCCATCTTCAGATTGCGGGTGGCCGCCAGCCGCGCGGCGCGCTCGGCCGGGTCGAAGCCCTGGTCGTTCGCCGGTTTGGGCATGGCCTTGCCGTCGGTCTTGCGAGCTTTGGGCATGCGAGCTCCAGCGCGCCCCCGACGGGCGCGTCATGACGCTAAAGCTTGCGGGGGCGGAATGTTCCGGGGGGGCGGCTACTTGCGCATCGCCAGGACGCGGTCGACGGCGACGGCATACATCTCAGGCTGCTCGAACTGGACGTTGTGGCCGCTTTTCTCGGCTGTGAGCCGGACCGAGTTGGTCGAGAGCGCAGCGAGCCGGGCGTGGGCCTCGTTCCAGGCGGCGGTGTCGGCGTCGGACATGCCGGGATCCTTCCTGCCGCGGGTGACGACCACCAGCGGCGTGTCGCCGAAGTCGCGAAGCGGCCCCAGCCGGGCCATCTCCTCGGGGATCCCGGCCATCGCCGCCAGGTCGTCCTGCCCCGCCCGGAAGACGCTGGCGCGGAGCGCGACGGCCTGGTTCGGCGGGCCGTTGGGGACGCGGAGCAGCGGGACGTCGATGCCCGCGGCGGCGGCCTGGATGGCGCCGTCCAGCAGCTTCACCGTGCCCTTCAGCCGGGCGACCTGTAGCGGCGATCCGTTGAACTGCGCCTCGCTGGGTTCGATCAGCACCAGGCCGGCGATGCCCTTCGGGTACTTGTGCGCGTAGAGGCGCACGAGCAGGCCGCCCATCGAGTGGCCGACCAGGACGTAGGGGCCTTTGATCCGCGCTTTGCGCAGCAGGAGGTGCAGGTCGTCGATGCGGTTCTCGAGGCTGCGCGGATAGGGCGCCGGATCGCTCCAGCCCTCGCCGGCGCGGTCGTAGGCGCAGACCCGGTGGGTCCTGGCGATCAGGTCCTGAGCCTGACGGTAGTAGAGGCTGGAGGCGAACGCGCCGACTTCGAGGACCACGGTCGGGCCGCCCTTCGGTCCTTCGCAGAAGATCTCCAGCTTGCGGCCGCCGACGTCGACCAGCGGACCGGGCGGCGGGAACTGCTTCAGGGTCGCCGCGTCGCGGGCGGCGGTCTTCGCCTGGGGACTGTCGGGGGCCGGCGCGGGCTGGGCGGCCGCGGCCCCGGCCAGGGCGACGGCGGCGGCGGCGAAGGCGGTGAGGCGGGCGAGCATGGCGCGCAGCCTCATCAGGTCGGCGGCCGGCGTCCAGTGAAGCTTCGGCAATGCGAGGTCAGGCGGCCCGGCCCTCGTGACGGACCATCGGTTCAGCGCCGGGCGGCGACGTAGAGGTGGGTTTCCCACTGGGCCTCGAGCACGCCGCCGTGGTCGGCCACGGCCTGGGCCAGGTCGTCGAAGAGGGCGAAGCGCGGACCCTCCGGCAGCACGTGGTAGCTGGAATCCGTGCGCAGGTAGCGGCCGAAGGTCTCGGGATCGAGCCGCCAGGTCCAGGCGTACTGCCGATGTGTCACCGGGCCGAACAGGCCGCTGGCGTCGATGCCCACGTCGAACAGCGCGCCGGGGCGGTAGGCGGCCTGCGGCGGCGGCGTGCCCCAGGCGCCGGGCAGGTGGCGGTCGTAGGCGACCTTGAACGCCTCGCCGATCGGCCCGGTGGGGGCCAGCGGCACGTGGCCGAAGACGGCGAGCGCGCCGCCGGGCTTGAGGGTGCGGGCGGCCTTCGCGTGCCCGACGGCAGGGTCCACCCAATGCCAGGCCTGGGCCGAGGCCACGACGTCGAACGCCGCGGCCGGCGCGTCGTAGCTCTCGAAGTGGGAGACCACGAAGTCGACGTTGGCGGCGGCGATCCGGGCGCGGGCCTGCGCCACCAGCTGGGCGCCGGGATCGAGGGCGGTGACGTGGCCGGCGCGGGCGGCGAGGTCGCCGGTGGCCTGGCCGCCGCCGCAGCCGACCTCCAGAACCTTGGCCTCGGGGCCGAGCCCGGCCAGGGCGGACAGGTCGTCATAGAGGGCGGCCGGATAGCCCCGGCGGACCTCGGCGTAGAGGTCGGCGACGCTATCGAAGCTGTCGCGCTGGTCCACCGGCCCTCCGGGCCTCAGGTATCGCGCAGCGCGCGGCAGGCGAAGGCCATCCGGAGCGCCCCGACCGAACCGGGCTCAGGTTTCGCCCACGGCGTCGGGATGAACTTCGGCGAATGCCAGGTGTTGCCGGTGAGCGCGGGGGCGTCGTGATAGGTCTCGTCGACCACGCGCGAGACGTTGCGCTTGCAGTCGTACTCGCCGAGGCTCTTCACCGATCGGAAGGTGAAACCGTCGCGGTCGCGGGGACCCTCGGAATCGTAGGCGGTCCAGACCCGGCGCAGGCCGGTCTCCGCCGTCTCGGCGACCCGCATGTAGACGTAAACGTCCTCGCTGGCGGTCACCAGCGTCCAGCCCGCCTTCTCCAGGACGGCCGACGGCTGGCGATCCTGCGCGCGGACGGGGCCGGCGAGGGCCAGGGCGGCCGTGGCGGCCAGGAGGAAGGCGGTGCGTCCCATCGTCGCCCATCAACGCCCCAAAACCGTGCCCGGTGTCCAGTCCCCCTGTGCATGGTTCCTGCACATGAATGGCGCCTGACGGCCAAGCTCAGGCCACTCTCAGGCGCGATAGTCGATCGTTAACCCGCGTCCGACAACCGTTCGGACTGGAACGAGGACTTCAGATGTCTGCCCTGAACGCCATCGAGTGGCACATCCTGGATCACGCGGCCCCCGAGCCCGTGGCGATCGGCGACGTGGTCTCCGTGGACGCCGGCGGGATGCCGATCTACCGCGTGGTGGGGGTCGAGGACGGCCAGCTGCTGCTGGGCGGCGAACGCGATCCGTCGTTGCGCCTGATGCCCCTGGACCGCTTCCGCTGGCGCGGGGCGATGGCGGCCTAGCGCTCCTCTCCCCCGAGCGCCGCAGGCGCGGAGAGAGGGAGAGGGTCGGGAGAGGGCGGCGCAGGACGCGCGAGATCCACTCTGTCTTCAGCCATGACCCACCCGCGGCCGGCTGATGCTGGCTGCGAACAGAGCAATCGCGACGAACCGCAGAGCCGCCCTCTCCCTACCCTCTCCCTCTCCGCTTCGCGGGGGGAGAGGCGGCTATTTCGCCGCGGCGCGCACCGCCTCGATCATCGCAGTGCGGGCGGCGCCGAGTTCGCGGCCCGTCGCGGCCGGCCACGCCGAGTTGGTGACGACGATCAGCCGCTCGTCGCGGTAGGTGGCGATGCCCTGGCCGAAGATGCCCGAGGCGTCGTAGCTGCCGGTCGGACGCATCCACCAGAAGTAGCCGTAGCCGGCGTTGCCGTTGTCGATCTGCTTGGTGGTGGCCTGACCGATCCACCAGGGCGGGACGACCTGTTTGCCGCGGGCCTTGCCGCCATCGAGGATGAACTGGCCGACGCGGCCGTAGTCGCGCAGGGTCATGGAGATGCAGCAGCCGCCGCGCTCCTGGTCACCCGGATCGACCATCCAGACCGCGTCCTGCTCCATGCCGTAGGGCTTCCAGAGCTTCTCCGAGGCGTATTGGGCCAGCGTCTTGTGCGTGGCCTTGGAGACCAGCACGCCGACCAGGTCGGTCTCGCCGGTATTGTAGTTGAAGGTCGTCCCGGGCGGGTGCGCCTGGGGCAGCTTGCGCAGGTAGCTGACCATCGGGTTGACCCCCGGCTCCGTCACCTTGCCGCCGGCCTGGGCGACGTCGGACTTGGGGTCGACGTAGTCCTCGTTCCACTTCACGCCCGAGCTCATCATCAGCATCTGGCGCACGGTGACGCCCTCGTAGGCCGAGCCCTTGAGGTCGGGGACGTAGCGGGTGACGGGATCGTTGATCGACTTGATGTAGCCGTCCTGGATGGCCGCGCCGACCAGGGTGGAGGTGACCGACTTGGCGACCGAGAAGCTGGTCCAGCGGTCGTGGGGGCCGCGGCCCAGGCCGTACTTCTCCATCAGGATCTTGCCGTCCTTCAGCACCAGGATGCCTGAGACGCGGTAGGCGGCCATGTACTGGTCGATGGTCCAGGTCTTGCCGTCGTAGGTGAAGGTCGGGTCGACCTGGTGGGCGGCCACCGGCAGCGGGTGGACGGTCTTGCCGCGCGCGATGGTGTGGGTCTTGAAGATCTTCTCGATGGTGCGGAAGCCGGTCGCCTGCTGGTCGCCCCGCCAGGTCAGGATGTTGGCGATGCCCATGTTCGAGTTCGGGTCCAGCGGGACCTGGGCCGAGGCCGCACCCCCCAGAACCGCCAGCGCCGCCGCCAGCCAGATCGCCTTCCGCATGCCCATCTCCCGCCTGAACGCGGCGCAGCTATAGGGGCGCCTCCCTATGCTCGTCATCCCCCCGCGGGGGGGGGGGGGCCGCACCGCCGCGCCCCGGGGGGAGGGGGTGGGCCGCGGGGGCGCGGGGGGCGGGGGGGGGGGGGCGG
>CBHTUE010000119.1:0-13551 GCA_966096115.1 uncultured Phenylobacterium sp. | reverse complement strand
TGGCGGAGAGGGTGGGATTCGAACCCACGATACCCTTTCGAGTACGCCGCATTTCGAGTGCGGTACTTTCAACCACTCAGCCACCTCTCCAGAGCCGGCGCAGGGGCCCTGCGAGAGGGTCCTACTGAGCGAGCGGGGGACCTACCGCATCCGCCGTTTTGGGGCAAGCGTCGGATCAGCGCAGGCGGCGCTCGGCGCAGTCCGTTCATTGAAAGCTTGGCCTTTGGCGCGGTAGGTCAGGGCGATGCTGTCGCAGATGCGGTTCCGCGGCGCCTGGCGCGACTACCAGGCGCTCGTCCTCGAAGAGATGGAGGACCGCCTCGCGGACGGCCGGCTGCATGTCGTCGCCGCGCCCGGCGCCGGCAAGACCATCCTCGGACTGGAGATCGTTCGCCGGATCGGGCGCCGGGCGCTGGTCCTGGCGCCCACGGTGGCCATCCGCGACCAGTGGGAACAGCGGCTGGTGCCGCTGTTCCTGGACCGCGCCCCGACCGGTGAGGTCTCGCACGACCTGCTGGCGCCGCGGCAGCTAACCCTGGCGACCTACCAGGCGCTGGACGCCCTGCGCCGGTCGGGCGGCCTGGATGCGCTGGTCGAGACCCTCAATGCGGGCGGCCCGATCACGCTGGTGCTGGATGAGGCGCACCATCTGCGGCGCGAGTGGTGGAACGGGCTGGAGCAGCTGACCGGCGCCCTGGCCGACGTGCGCGTCATCGCCCTCACCGCGACACCGCCCTATGACGCCAGCGCGGCCGAATGGGCGCGATACGAGAGCCTGTGCGGGCCGATCGACCTGGAGATCGGCATTCCCGAGTTGGTGCGCAATGGCGATCTGTGCCCGCACCAGGACCACGTGATCCTGTCCGCGCCGACGGCCGACATCCTGAAGCTGCTGGACGACCGCCGCCGCGCGATCGCGGCGCTTCAGCAGGACCTTTGGACCGACGCGGGCCTGTTGGACGAACTCGTGGCGCACCCCTGGCTCAGTGCGCCGGACGTTCACGTCGAGGCGATCCTGGAGGCGCCGCAGATGCTCTCGGCGGTCCTGGTCCTGCTGGCGGCGGCCGGGCGGGACCTGCCGGCCGCGCCCCTTAAGCTGCTGGGCGTCTCGCCGCGCGATGTGCCGATGCCGTCGTTCGTCTGGCTGGAGCGATTCCTCGACGGCGTGGCGGCCGATCGGCCGACGGCGTTCCGGATCGGCGATGCCCGGCTTAGGGCCCTGCGCCAGCGGCTGCATCGCGCTGGCCTGATCGAAGGCGGTCGGGTGAGGCTGGGCCAGACGCGTTCGATCTTCCGCCAGATGGCTTCCAGCCTCGCCAAGCTCGACAGCATCGCCGACATCGCCCGCGCCGAGGACGCGGCCCTGGGCGATGCGCTGCGCATGGTCGTCCTTTCGGATCACGTTCGGGCGGACGAGTTGCCGGCGCGCGCGCACGACGCATTCGAGCCCGCGAAGCTGGGCGTGGCGCCGATCTTCGAGCATTTGCGGCGCGCGGGCATGGCGGACGCCGGGCTCGGCGTGCTGACCGGAACCCTGGTGATCATCCCGCGAACGGCTCTGCCGGCGCTAGCCGAGATCATCGCGGACCTCGGGCTGGATCCGCGGGATGTCCGGACCTTCGACCTGCCCGCCTGCCCCGGCCACGTCCGCCTGGAGGCCGCGGCGGGCGGCGCCGCGCGGCTCGTGCAACTTGTGACGGCGCTGTTTGCGCAGGGTGAGATCCGCATCCTCGTCGGGACGCAGTCGCTGCTGGGAGAAGGGTGGGACGCCCCGGCGCTGAACAGCCTGATCCTGGCCAGCAACACTGCGTCGTTCATGCTGTCCAACCAGATGCGCGGCCGGGCCATCCGGGTCGATCCGGAGCAGCCGGCGAAGGTCGCCAACATCTGGCACCTCGCGACGGTGGAGCCGTTCGGGGAGAGCCTGCTCTCCGAGGCCGCCACGCGGCTGAACTGGGGCGACCTGCTGGACGACGAACTGGAAGGACTCTCCGACACCGCTCAGCTGGGACGACGGTTCCGCGCCTTCGAGGGCATCTCCAACGGCCCCTCTACCCTGATCGAGGGCGGCCTGGGCCGGTTGGGCGTCGACCTGTCGCGCGACATGCACGCGACGAACCGTCAGACCCTTGCCCTCGCAGCGAACCGGCCGGACATCGCCCAGCGCTGGTCCGCCTCGCTGGGCGCAGGTGGCGCGCGCGCCCACGTGCGCGAGACCGCGGCCCCGAACTACGCCCCGCGTCAGCTCGCGGTGCTAGACACCTTGCGCGCCCTGGCCTGGAGCGGCGTCAGCGCGGCGGCCTTCGCCGGCGCCGACGAGCTGAGCGGCTACACGGCCGACGACGGGTCGGCCGTGATCGGCATGGGCATCGCCGGCGCGGCCTTCCTGGCGGGCTTGCCAAACCTCGCAAAGACGCTGTGGCTGACCTGGCGCAACGGCTCGGTAGAACGGAGCCTCGGGCAGGTGGGCGAGGTGGTGCTCCAGGCCCTTGGCGATGCGGGCCTAGTCAGCACGGCGGACCTCGAGACGGGCGCCCTCGCTGTTCGCTCCAGTCTCGACGGCCGCAAGGACATTCTACTGCGCGGCGTGAGCCGCAGCACCGAACGGCTCGTCATGCAGGCGATCTCCGAGATCCTGGGCCCGGTGCAGAATCCTCGCTACCTGCTCGTGCGGCACAGTCGGTTGGGCTGGCGCACGAGAACCGACTACCATGCCGTCCCCGCCGCGTTGGGCGCCAAGAAGGAGTGGGCCGAAGCGTTCGCGAAGCTCTGGTCTCGGCGGGTCGGGTCATCCAGGCTCGTATTCACACGAACCCCCCAGGGCCGCCGAGTCCTGCTGCGCGCCCGCGCCCGGTCGCTGGCGGCGGGCTTCCAGCGCTCGGTCGACCGGCGCTCCGCCTGGCTCTGAAACCGGCTCAGCGCGGCCAGAGCACCATCTGGGTGCAGCGGAAGACGGCGATGGTCTTGCCGGTGGTTTCGTTGACGGCCTCGGAGTCCCAGACCTGGGTCATACGGCCGCCGTGGACCAGGCGGGCCTCGCAGCTCACGCGTTCGCCGGGCTTCGCCGAGCCCAGGTAGTTGGTCTTGATCTCGATGGTGGTGAAGCCTGAGGCGCCTTCGGGCAGGGAGGCGACGCAGGCGTAGCCGCAGGCCGAGTCCACCAGGCACACAACCGAGGCGGCGTGCATGAAGCCGTTGGGGGCCATGTGTTTCTGGGTGACGGTGAAGCCGCCGCGGGCTCGGCCGGTCGCGACCTCGTCCCATTCGATGGCCAGTTCGCCGGGCAGGCTGCCCTTCTGCCGCTCGGTGAACAGGGCCGCCTGGTTGCCGTCCATCATGGTCTCGATCTCCTCGTCCCGACCTGAGCTAGGAAGCTGACGCCGCGACAGCCAAGGACCGTACCGGATGTTCGAGCCTTGCATGCCCTTGCGCGAGCCATGAGAGTGGGATGCACGGCCGACAAGAGTCCGGAACGCGGCGGGAGTGACAGCGATGACCGATGGGATGATCTCGTTCGGGGCGAAGCTGAAGCAGCACGCCCACTTCCAGCCGAACGCCCCGGCGGTCAGCTGCGGGCCCGAGACCATCACCTACGCCCAGCTGCACCGGCTCTCGAACCGCATCGCCCGGGGCCTGACGGCGAAGGGTGTGAAGGCCGGCGACCTGGTCACCGTCGGGCTGCCGAACTCCATCGGCTTCGTGGCGGCCTGCTACGGCATCTGGAAGCTGGGCGCGACGCCGCAGCCGGTGTCGTTCCGCCTGCCGAAGGGCGAGTTGCAGGCGATCGTCGACCTCGCCAAGGCGCCGCTCGTGGTGGGGCTGTTCGAAAGCGGCGTCAGCCAGCCGGTGGTGACCGCCGAGGCGCTGGCGGCGCTGTCGGACGACGAGAGCGACCTGCCCGACGCCGTGCCCGCGATCTCTAAGGCGCCGACCAGCGGCGGCTCTACGGGCCGGCCGAAGCTGATCCTGTCCGGCCAGCCGGGCCTGTCGCCGGAGGAGACGCCGGAGGTCGGCGGCTTCCGGCTGAAGCCGATCGACACCGTGCTGATCCCGGCGCCGCTCTACCACAACGCCCCGTTCGGCATGACCATGAGCGCGACGCAGCTTGGCGCGCACGTGGTGCTGACGCCGCGGTTCGATCCGGAGGGCACGCTGGCGGAGGTGGCCGCGCGCAAGGTGACTTGGCTCTACCTGGTGCCCACCATGATGAACCGCATCTGGCATCTGCCGGAGGCGGTGCGGGCGAAGTACGACGTGTCGAGCGTGGAGACCCTCTGGCATATGGCGGCGCCCTGCCCGGCGTGGCTGAAGGAGGCCTTCATCCACTGGTTCACCGGCGGCGAGGTGATGGAGCTCTATGCGGGCACCGAGGCGCAGGCGGTGACCATCATCACCGGCACCGAGTGGCTGACGCACCGCGGCTCGGTCGGGCAGGTGGCGATCGGCGAGATGAAGGTGTTCGGCGACGACGGCCAGGAACTGCCGCCCGGCGAGACCGGCGAGATCTATATGAGGCGCGCCGCGGGCATGCCCGAGACCTACCACTACCTCGGCGCCACGCCGAAGGTGCTGCGCGACGGCTGGGAGAGCCTGGGCGACCTGGGATGGTTCGACGCCGAGGGCTACCTGTACCTGGCCGACCGGCGGACCGACATGATCCTGGTGGGGGGCTCCAACGTCTATCCGGCCGAGATCGAGGCGGCGCTGGAGGAGCACCCGGCGGTGCAGTCGTGCGCCGTGATCGGCCTGCCCGACGACGACCTGGGGTCCCGCATCCACGCCATCGTCAACGCCAAGGGCCAGGTGACGGGTGAGGACCTGGCGGACCACCTGAAGGACCGGTTGGTCACCTACAAGCGGCCGCGCAGCTTCGAATTCGTGGACGAGCCGGTGCGCGACGACGCCGGCAAGGTGCGCCGCACGGCGCTGCGCGACGCCCGCATCGCCAAGTCCGCGGCGACCGCCTAGACCAACACAAAGCCGAACCAGACCGGGGAGACGGATGAGCATCAAAGGCAAGGCTTACGTCATGGGGGCCTATGAGCACCCCACGCGCGACGCCCCCGACAAGACCACCGCCCAGTTGCACACCGAAAGCGCTAAGGGCGCGCTGGCGGACGCCGGCCTGTCGTTCGACGACGTGGACGCCTACTTCTGCGCCGGCGACGCGCCGGGGTTCGGGGCGATGTCGATGGTCGACTACATGGGCCTGAAGAACGTGCGCCACATGGACACCACCGAGACCGGCGGCTCGTCCTACCTGGTGCACCTGAACCATGCCTGCCAGGCGATCGCCGCGGGCAAGGTCGACGTCGCGCTGATCACCCTGGCGGGGCGGCCGCGCAACGGCGGCAGCCGGCCGGGCGCCCGGATGGGTCCGAGCGCGCCGGCCGGGCTGTCGGACGGGGCGCCGGAGGCCGGGTTCGAGAACATCTACGGCGGCTCGACGCACAACACCTACGGCATGTGCGCCATGCGCCACATGCACGACTACGGCACGACCAGCGAACAGCTGGCCTGGATCAAGGTCGCCGCCAGCCAGCATGCCCAATGGAACGAGCACGCCTTCCTGAGGGACGTGGTCACCGTCGAGCAGGTGGTGAACAGCCGCATGATCGCCGACCCGCTGCACCTCCTGGACTGCTGCGTCGTGACGGACGGCGGCGGCGCCGTCATCGTCACCTCGCCTGAGGTGGCCCGCAGCCTGAACCGGCCGAAGGTGAAGGTCCTGGGCGCCGCCGAGGCGCCGAAGATGCCACTGGGCGGCCGGAACCTGGACCTCACCTACTGCGGCGCCGTCTGGTCCGGACCGCCGGCGTTCGCCGAGGCCGGGGTCACGCCGGCCGACATGAAGTACGCCTCGATCTACGACAGCTTCACGATCACCGTGCTGATGACGCTGGAGGACCTCGGTTTCTGCAAGAAGGGCGAGGGCGGCAAGTTCGTCTCGGACGGCAACCTGATCTCCGGCGTCGGCAAGCTGCCGTTCAACACCGACGGCGGCGGCCTCTGCAACAACCACCCCACCAACCGCGGCGGCATCACCAAGATCATCGAGACCGTGCGCCAGCTGCGCGGCGAGGCGCACCCGAACGTGCAGGTGCCCAACTGCGACCTGGCCCTGGCCCACGGCACCGGCGGCTCGCTGGGCGTGCGGCACGCCGCCGCGACGGTGATCATGGAACGGGAGGCCTGAAGACCATGTCCGAACCGATGACCCGCAAGATCCCGGCCCCCGCCGTCACCCTGGAGACCCAGGCGTTCTTCGAGGCGGCCGCCGAGGGCAAGTTCCTGATCAAGCGCTGCACCGCCTGCGGCGAGGCGCACTGGTACCCGCGCGCCATGTGCCCCTACTGCCACTCCGACCAGACGGTGTGGGAGGAGAGCCCGGGGACCGGGGTGATCTACACCTATTCGGTCATGTGGCGCTCGCCGACCGGCCCCTACGCGATCGGCTATGTGACCCTGGACGAGGGCGTCTCGCTGATGACCAACTTCGTCGACGTGGCGCCCGACGGGCTGAAGATCGGCATG
Source organism: uncultured Phenylobacterium sp. (assembly GCA_966096115.1). Classification (GTDB taxonomy): domain Bacteria; phylum Pseudomonadota; class Alphaproteobacteria; order Caulobacterales; family Caulobacteraceae; genus Phenylobacterium. The sequence continues at coordinate 7,017 of CBHTUE010000119.1, read as the reverse complement.
AAGGTGAAGGTCAAGTTCCAGCCGACGGAGAACGGCCCGCCGGTTCCGGTGTTCGTGCCGGCGTAGGGGCAAAGTAGGGACACACACCACTTTCGGCGACGCCTGCGCCGCCGCCGCTCAGCGGACGAAAGTGGTGTGTGTCCCTACTTTCCGGCCAACCGTTCGATCAGCGCCTCCGCCTCCCACGGCCGCGTGACGCGCACCCGCTCCAGGTGGGCCAGGGCCGGGTCGGCCATCATCGCGCCGTACCGGGCCTTGCGGTCGGCGTAGGTATCCCAGGCCCAGCGGATCGGGTGCTCCGGGTCCAGCCAGCGGCCGAACGTCTCCTTGTTGCCGGTGCCGGGCCACAGCTCATCGCCGGTCCAGGCGCGGGCGAACGAGCGCTTCAGCACCCGGGCCATCACGACGGCGCGCGGATAGTCGAGCCAGACCACGTGGGTGGCGCGGGCCTGCACCAGGTCGCGCACCTTGCCGTAGTTGCCGCAGCAGACCCAGGCGTCGCCGGCCGCCGCCTCGGCGACGCGGCGGCGGAATTCCGCGGGGTCGTGGGTGTTGAGATCCTTCCAGTCGGCCTGCCAGTTGACGGCGTCCAGGTCGATGTGGCGGCAGCCTGCGCGCCGCGCCAGCTCAGCGGCGAAGGTGGTCTTGCCCGACCCCGAGGTGCCGATCACCGAGACGCGCATGGTTCAAGTCTTCAGTCCCTGGGGCGCCGGCGGCGCGGATGCGTGGAGCCGCCCGCCTTAGCACGAATGTCGGCGCAGGGGTGTGCGCCCGGACCCGCGCGCCGGCCGACGGCGCCGCACCATAACCTTTCGGCATGAGCGTGCGCGCGGCGTCCTGAGTATCCCAGAGCTCGACCGGCAGTTCGGTCGCGTCGCGTTGGCGACGGCACAGGGAGGACGCCCTTTGAAAACCAGAACCCTTAGCCTGAAGGCCCTCGCCGCCGCGTTCGCGATCGTCCTGCCGGCCGCGTTGCCCGCGCAGCCTGCGATGGCCGCCCAGGCCGCGGTCTACACCCCGCCGCTCAGCAAGCTGGCGCTGGAGGGCTACGACCCCGTCAGCTACTTCGCCGGCCAGCCGGCGAAGGGCGACGCGAAGTTTTCGACGACCCACAAGGGCGTCCAGTACCGCTTCTCCTCCGCCCAGAACCTCGCCCGGTTCCAGGCCGACCCCGACGCGTTCCTGCCCCAGTACGGCGGGTACTGCGCCTGGGCCGTCGCGGGGAACTACACGGCGAAGGGCGACCCGCTCGCCTGGAAGATCGTGAACGGCAAGCTCTACCTGAACTACGACCTCAACGTTCAGAAGCGCTGGGCGGCCGACATCCCCGGAAACATCGCCAAGGGCGATCACAACTGGCCGCAGGTGCTCAAATGACCCTCAAGTCCCGCCTCGCCGGGCTGATCCCGCACGGGCTCGCCCTCTTCATGTCGGCCGTCTTCCTGGACAGCCTGCGCTACAAGTTCACCGACCACCCGAAGACCCAGGTGATCTTCGGCAAGCTGAACGCCTGGGCCAGCGACATCGGCGTGCCGGGCCTGTTCGCCCACACCGGGCTGTTCAGCCAGTACGTGATCGGCTCGATCGAGCTGCTGGCTTCCAGCCTGCTGGTCATCGGCATCCTCCCGCGCCTGCGCCACCTGCAGGCGGCCGGGGCCCTGGCCGGGTTCCTGGTGATGGCCGGCGCCGTCAGCTTCCACCTGTTCACGCCGCTGGGCGTCGACCCCAACAACGACGGCGGCGGCCTGTTCATGGCGGCCTGCATCAACCTGGGCGCCTCGATCCTGATGCTGGCGGTGTTCCGCCGCCGCGAGTTCGGCCAGTTCCTCGCCCGCGTGGCGGCGATCTTCGCCCCCGCCCAGCCGGCCCTGGTGCGGCCGTGAGCGAGACCCTCTGGACCTCCGACGTCTCGGTCCGCGGCCGCGCGCTCACCGTCAAGAAGACCGGCGCCGTGATCCCGCTCGACCGGACGCTGGCGAGCGAGGCCGCGAGCTGGCTGGGCCTCTACCTGGCGATCCGCGCCAAGACGGCGCTGAACCGCCTGGCCCCGCGCGGGCCGAAGATCTGGTTCGCGCCCGACCGGCCGCGGCCCTGGTACCTGATCTGGGCGGCCGCCGCCTGGGCCGGGGTAGGCGTCGCGCGCACGCCGGACGACGCCACCGCCGCGTTCTACTTCGACGACAGCACCCAGGGGCGGCCGCCGGCCCGCTGGCACGCCCGGGCCCTCAACTACGACTGCACCGACGTCTCCAAGAGCCGCGTCGCCCAGGTGTTCGAGGAGGTGTTCGGCTACCCACTGGCGCTGGACCCCGAGCAGGGCTTCGGCCCGGCGGTGGAGAAGGGTGAGGCCAACGGCGCGCACGACGGGCGGCTGGTCTCGCTGCCCATGGCCCCGCGCCCGGGACGCACCTACCAGCGCCTGATCGACAACGTCGAGGACGGCCTGGCTGTCGACCTGCGCACCCCGATGGTGGGCGGCCGGCCCGTGGTGGTGTTCGTCAAGCGACGCCCCGTCGCCGACCGCTTCGCCAACCACAACAGCCACGTCAGCCTGGTGCGGCCGCAGGACGTGTTCTCCGAACAGGAGATCGCCCGCCTGGAGGCGTTCTCGCGGGCCATGGGCCTCGACTGGGGCGGCCTCGACGTGCTGCGCGACCGCGCCTCGGGCCGCATCTACGTGGTCGACGTCAACAAGACCGACATGGGCCCGCCGCTGGCGCTGCCCTTCCTCGACAAGCTCGCCGCCGTGGCCCGCCTGGGCCGGGCGCTGCGCCAGCTCATCACGGAGCAACCGTCATGATCCCCTACGTCCGCGACTTCGCGTTCGAATACGGCCGCGCCGGCGAGGTCAGCCCGCTGATCCGCCGCGTGGTGGCCCGCAACCCCGGCCCCTTCACCTTCACCGGCACCGGCGCGCACATCGTCGGCCGCGGACAGGTGGCGGTGATCGATCCGGGCCCGGACGACCCGCGGCAGATCGAGGCGATCCTGAACGCCACGCTGGGTGAGACCATCACCCACATCTTCGTCACCCACAGCCACCTGGATCATTCGCCGGCCGCCCGGCCGCTGGCCGAGGCGACTGGCGCAGTGATCTACGCCGGCGGCCAGCGCTGCCGGCCGAGCCAGGGCGCCGACCGCCTCGAGGCCGGCGACGATCTCTGCTTCCGTCCGGACGTCGCCCTGGCCGACGGCCAGCTGTTCCACGGCGCCGGCTGGACGATCGAGGCGGTCGCCACGCCCGGCCACACGTCCAACCACTACGCCTTCGCGCTTCTCCAGGAGAACGCCCTGTTCCCCGGGGACTGCGTCATGGGCTGGTCGACCAGCGTGGTCAGTCCGCCCGACGGCGACATGGGCGCCTATATGCGCAGCCTGGCGAAGGTCCGCGCCCGCCGCTTCGACGCGCTCTTTCCCGCCCACGGTCCGCCGGTCCACCAGGTCGACGCCTTCCTGGCCGCCTACATCGAGCATCGGCGGGCGCGGGAGACGGCGATCGTCATGGCGCTGGCCGACACCGGCGAGGCGACCGTGCGCCAGTTGGTGACCCGGCTCTACGCCGATGTCGACCGCCGGCTGCACCCGGCGGCGGCGCACTCGGTCCTGGCCCACCTCATGGACCTCTACCGCCGCGGCGTCGTCGACCTCAGCGGTCCGCTGGACATGACCGGCGCCTGGCGTCCGCTGCTCGCGCGGCAGGCGGCCTGAGCCAGGGATCCTCCGATGAGCATGACCTCCACCCGCCGTCCGCGCGCCCCCGGCCGCCCCCTTGAGGGCCGCGTAGCCCTCGTCACCGGCTCCACCGGCGGCATCGGCCTGTCCATCGCCGAGAGCCTGGCCGAGCAGGGCGCCGCGCTGGTGCTGAACGGCTTCGGCGACCGCGCCGACATCGAGCAGACCCGCGACACCCTGGCGACGCTGTACGGGGTGGAGGTGCGCTACGCCGCCGCCGACCTCTCCCGGCCCGAACAGGTCTGCGACATGGTCGCCTTCGCCCGCGATGTCGCCGGGCCGATCGACATCCTGGTGAACAACGCCGGCCTGCAGCACCAGGCCCCGGTCGGCGAGTTCCCCACCGCCCAGTGGGACGCCATCCTGGCGGTGAACCTGTCGTCGGCCTTCCACGCCATCAAGGCGGTGCTGCCGCAGATGGCCGAGCGCGGCTTCGGCCGCATCGTCAACATCGTCTCGGTCCACGGCCTCGTCGGCGCGCCGTTCAAGTCGGCCTGCGTCGCCGCCCGGCACGGGGTGGTCGGCCTGACCAAGACCGTCGCCCTGGAGGCCGCCCGCACCGGCGTCACCTGCAACGCCATCTGCCACGGCCACGTCTGGACGCCGCGGGTCGAGCAGCAGGTCGCCGAGCAGGCCCGCGCGCTGGGCCTGAGCGAGGCGCAGGTCGCCACCGACGTGCATCTGATCGCACAGCCCAACCGCCGCTTCGCCGACCTGGCGGAGATCGGCGCGCTCACCGCCTTCCTGTGCGGCGACGGCGGCGCCTCGATCACCGGCGCGTCCCTGAGCGTCGACGGCGGCTGGACCGCGCAATGACCCCCTCGGAGCTCCACACCATGACCGCCAGACACCGCGTGGTGATCGTCGGCGCCGGCTTCGGCGGCCTGTCCGCGGCCACCGCGCTGGCCCGGACCGACGCCGAGGTCACGCTGATCGACCGCCGCAACCACCACCTGTTCCAGCCGCTGCTGTACCAGGTGGCGACGGCGGGCCTGGCGCCGACCCAGATCGCCAGCCCGATCCGCCAGATCCTGGGCCGCAAGCCCAACATCCACATCGAGCTGGACGAGGTGAGCGGCGTCGACCTGGCCAACCGGCAGGTGCAGCTGGGCGCGCGCACCCTGCCCTACGACCAGCTGATCCTCGCCACCGGGGCGACCCACGCCTATTTCGGCAAGGACGAGTGGGCGACCCACGCGCCGGGCCTGAAGTCGCTGCAGGACGCGCTGTCGCTGCGGGCCCGCGTGCTGCTGGCGCTGGAGTCGGCCGAGCTGGACATGAGCCCCGAGGCGCGCGAGCGGCTGCTGACCTTCGTGGTGGTCGGCGGTGGGCCCACCGGCGTCGAGCTGGCCGGAGCCATCGCCGAACTGACCCGGCGCGCGCTGGCCTGCGACTTCCGCCGCATCCGCGGCCAGCACGCCCGCATCCTCCTGATCGACAGCGGTGAGCGGGTGCTGCACACCTTCTGCCCGGGCCTGTCGGCCTATGCGAAGAGCGCCCTCGAGAAGCTGGGCGTGGAGGTGCAACTGGGCCGGCGGGTCCTGCACTGCGACGCGCACGGCGTGGAGCTGGGCGGCGCGGAGCTGGGCGGCGGGCGCATCGAGGCCGAGACCGTGATCTGGGCCGCCGGCGTCCAGGCCTCGCCGGCCGGCCGCTGGCTGGGCGCCGAGACCGACCGCGCCGGCCGCGTCTTCGTGAATCCCGACCTCAGCGTGCCGGGCCATCCCGAGGTGTTCGTCATCGGCGACAGCGCCCACATCCGCCAGCCGACGGAGCGCCCGGTTCCCGGCGTCGCCCCGGCCGCCAAGCAGGCCGGCGAATACGTCGCCCGGCTGATCGCCGCGCGGATCGCCGGCCGGCCCGAGCCGCCCGCCTTCCGCTATGCCGACTTCGGCAGCCTGGCGACCATCGGGCGCAAGGCGGCGGTGGCCGACCTGGGCGCGGTCAAGCTCTCCGGCTTCCTGGCCTGGGTGTTCTGGTGCGCCGCCCACGTCTGGTTCCTGATCGGCTTCCGCAACCGCGTGCAGGTCGTGCTGGACTGGGCGTGGTCGTATCTGACGTTCGAGCGCGGCGCGCGGCTGGTGTTCGAGGCGGTGACACGTGGGCGAGAGACGCCGATGCGTGTAGCTTCGCCGCCGGCCGAGGTGCGCATCGCGTCCTGACACGTCCAGGAACAGGGGAGGTCTCGCCATGGAAATGCAGCAGGTCCGCTACTTCCTGTCGCTGGCGAAGACGCTGAACTTCACGCGTGCGGCCGAGGCGTCCAACGTCAGCCAGCCGGCCCTGACCCGCGCTATCCAGCAGCTGGAGCACGAACTGGGCGGGCCGCTGTTCCACCGCGAGCGCGCCAACACCCACCTCTCCGAGCTGGGCAAGATGATGCTGCCCTACCTGGAGCAGATCTGGACGCAGACCGAAGCCGCCAAGGCCCAGGCCAAGGCGGCCAAGACGCTGGAGAACGTCACCCTCAAGATCGGCGTCATGTGCACCATCGGCCCGGCGATGATCGCCGAGCTGATCGTGCAGTTCCGCATGGCCTATCCGAACGTCGACCTGGAGGTCACCGACGAGGGCTCGTCCGAGCTGCTGGAGATGCTGAGCAAGGGCGACCTGCACCTGGCCCTGTTCGGCCTGCCCGAGGGGCCCGACGTACGGTTCCATGGCCTCCCGCTGTTCCAGGAGCGGTTCGTGCTGGCGGTGCCGCCCGGCCACCCGCTGGCGGCGAAGAACGTCGTCTCCTGCGCCGACACCCACGACCACCCCTACGTGAACCGCGCCAACTGCGAGTACTACGACCTGGCCCGGCGCCAGCTGCGCGAGCACGGCGTGCGCTGGAAGCAGGTGTTCTCCTCCGAGCGCGACGACTGGGTGCAGGGGATGATCAAGGCCGGCATGGGCATCGGCTTCTTCCCCGAGCTCAGCGTCACCGATCCCGGGCTGGTCACCCGCCGCCTGATCGATCCGGAGTTCATCCGCACCATCATGCTGGTCAGCGTCCGCGGCCGCCCGCATTCCCCCGCCGTCGGCGCCTTCGTGCGCCAGGCGCGGGCCTACAAATGGCCGCAGAGCTCGGTGGAGCCGATCCCGGCCCCAGACACCGGCGGCGACGCCGACGCGGCGGCCCTGGCGGCAGCGCACTAGCCGGAAACGCCCCGCCGGCACGGGGAGCGCGGGGCGCTGGGCGGCAGGTTTCCTCGCCGGGCGACGGAACCGCCCGGGGCGCCGGCGCCCGAACCCACCAAGTCCAGACAAAACCCACCCAACGCGCCCCCAGAACCGGCGGGG
>CBHTUE010000118.1:0-13643 GCA_966096115.1 uncultured Phenylobacterium sp. | reverse complement strand
CACTTCTCGTTCTACGCCAAGGACCGGCACCCCTACGCCATGGACCGCTACGCCAACGAGGTGACGCGGCTGATGCGGGTGATGGACCGGCAGCTGTCGAAGACGACCTACATCGCCGGCGAGAGCTACAGCATCGCCGACATCGCCATCTATCCGTACATCCTGCGCCAGGTGGAGATGCGCGCGGACGAGTTCCCCAACCTGAAGCGCTGGAGCGACCTGGTGGGCGCGCGGCCGGCGGTGCAGCGGGGCAATGCGACGGGCGAGGCGCGGAAGGAAACCATCGCCGGCGGCCTCGACGGCTTCACCGACGAGCACCGCTCGATCCTGTGGGGCGAACGGCAGCACGGCGCGCTGGCCGGCGCGGGCTGATGGCCCTGGCTCCGAACCTGGCAGAGAGCCGCGACCCGACCGCGGCTGGGCCCGCGGCGGAGAACGCCGCGAGCCTTCGGCTGTTCGTCATGGCGCTGTTCTTCATCTTCGGCGGGATCACGTCGCTGAACGACGTGATCATCCCCAAGCTGAAGGAGCTGTTCACGCTGAACTACACCCAGGCGATGCTGGTGCAGTTCTGCTTCTTCACCGCCTACCTGCTGGTCGGGATCCCGGGGGCGCAGCTGGTCAAGCGCGTGGGGTACATGCGCGGCGCGGTGATCGGCCTGTTGCTGATGCTGACCGGGTGCCTGCTGTTCATCCCCGCCTCGCAGAGCGCGGTCTACGGGCTGTTCCTGCTGGCGCTGTTCGTGCTGGCCAGCGGGGTGGTGCTGATCCAGGTGGTCGCCAACCCGCTGATCTCGATGCTGGGACCGGCGTACACGGCGCACAGCCGGCTGACGTTCGCGCAGGCGTTCAATTCGCTGGGCACCACGATCTTCCCGATCGTGGGTTCGGTGGTGATCCTGGGCGGGCTGCGGAAGGTGGATGCGTCCCAGCTTTCCGGGTCCGCCCTGGCGGCCTACCGCACGGCGGAGAGCCAGGTGATCGTGCATGGCTACCTGGGGCTGGCCGTGGCTCTGGCGGTGGTGACCGCCGTGGTCTGGCGCTTCCGCAACCACCTGCCCGGGGAGACGCACGAGCCCAGCTCGCTGCTGGGCGGCCTGGACCTCTTGCGGCGGCCGCGGTTCGGGTTCGGCGCGCTGTGCATCTTCCTCTACGTGGGCGCCGAGGTGTCGATCGGGTCGCTGATCGTCAACTACCTCACCCAGGCCCAGGTGCTGGGGATCGACCGCGAAGCGGCGGGCAAGCTGATCGGCCTCTACTGGGGCGGCGCCATGGTCGGGCGGTTCGCGGGCTCTGCGATCCTGCGGTGGATCAGCCCGGGCAAGGTGCTGGGCGGCGTGGCGGCGGGGGCCATCATGCTGCTGCTGGTCTCGACCCAGTCGCAGGGCGCGGTGTCCGGCTACAGCCTGCTCGCGGTGGGGCTGATGAACGCGATCATGTTCCCGACCATCTTCTCGCTGGCCTGCGAGGGGCTGGGCGCGCGGGCGGCGGACGGGTCGGGGATCATCAATGTCGCGATCTTCGGCGGCGCAGTGCTGCCGGTGCTGACGGGCGCCATTGCCGACGTCGGCCACAGCCTAGCGCTGGCCCTGGTCCCGGCCGGGGTCTGCTATGCGCTGATCGCCGCCTTCGGGATCTATGCGCGAAGGCCGTACGCGCCGGCGGCTTAGCCTGAGCCCCACCATCTTCATCATCCCCCGGCTCGTCCGGGGGACCCGTTCACACCGACTCGAAGATTGGCGCGCAGCGGCGCCGCTGGGCGAACACCCCCGTCGCACGCGCGAAATGGGTCACCCGGACAAGCCGGGCGATGACGAGGTTGTTTGGTTCAAACCGGCGTCAGGTGGCTGTTCGGGAACGGGTCGCCGTGGCGCAGGCCGGCGTAGACCGACTTCAGCGCCGCGTCGTTGCCGGCCTCGGCGCCGGTCTCGTCGCGGGCGCGGCCGTCGTAGACCACGTCCGGGCCCATGAACCGCATCGAGATGGTCCGCCGGCGCAGGCCCGGCGACGTGCCCGCCCCGCCGTGCAGGGCACCCAGGTGGAAGATGATGATGTCGCCCGGGTCCACGTCCCACGAGACGATGTCGAAGGCCTCGCGTTCGGCCTGGATGTCGGGCAGGCGCGGCAGTTTCGAGTGCTTGTAGAGCGGCGCGGTGTCGTCGGCCGCTGAGAAGGCCGAGCCGTTGTAGAGCGTGCCCCGGTGCGAACCGCGCACGAACTCCAGGCTGTGTTCCTTCGGCAGCGGGTCCAGGCTGATCCAGCAGGCGATCAGCTGCGAGCCCATCATCCGCAGGTACGAGGTGTCCTGGTGCCACGGCGTGCGCCGGGAGCTGCCGCCTTCCTTGAGGAAGAGCTGCTCGCCCATGTACCAGAACCGCTCCACGCCCCAGAGCGCGGCGACCATGCTGTCCAGGCCGACGTCGCGGACCAGCGCGGCGTGCTTGTGGCCGCGGTCCTCGAAGAACTTGGCCGGTTCGTTGGGATAGAAGCGGACCGCGCCGGGCGAGGGGTTGGCGAGGCTCCAGTCCACCGCGGCCTCGACCTTGCCGAACGCTTCGGGAGTGAGAGCGCCCTTGAGGCAGACCGCGCCGTCGCGGTCGAGCGCCGCGCCGGCCGCCGCCCAGTCGCGCGGCGGGAGGTCGGCCAGAGGAATGCGGGGACGCGAGGGGTCGAGCGGTTCTCTCATGCGAAAACAGTAACGCGTTCCAGATTTGCGGCAACGCCGGAGTCCGACTTGTAGCGTCGCGCGGCGGGGGCCAAGTAAGCGGCTGGACCCGCCAGGAGCGCCGCCATGGCCACCGTCGCCGCCGACCTCACCGAATCCGACGGCGTGCTGGTCCGGGAGACCGGCGGAGGGCGCTTCCAGGTGGAGGTGCAGGCCGGCGGCCAGACCTTCCTGGCCGACGAGCCGGTCGCCGCGGGGGGCGGCGGGACCGGCCCCAACCCCTACGAACTGCTGGCCGCCGGGCTGGGCGCCTGCACGGCCATGACCCTGCGCCTCTATGCCGAGCGCAAGGGCTGGGCGCTGAGGCGGGCGGAGGTACGGGTGCTGCACGTGCGGGCCACGCTGGCCGCGCGCGACCGCTTCGCCCGCGAGATCGCGATCGACGGCGACCTGGACGACGACCAGCGCCACCGCTTGCTGGAGATCGCCAACAAGTGCCCGGTGCACCTGACGCTCGAGCGCGGGGCCGACGTGATCACCACCTTGGTCGGCCACCAGCAGATCGAGGACCGCGATCCGCTGCCGGACAGCCACATGCGGCTGATGAACGAGGCCTGCGCCGACTGAGCGGGCTGTCAGGCCTCGGCGGGGTGCGGCCCGAACAGGCGGCCGCGGAACAGCGCGCCGTAGGCCAGGATGAGCACGCCGCCCGCACCGACCACGGCGGCGTGCAGGGCCCAGAACTGGGCCGCCGGCAGCACCTCGTAGAGGCCGCCCAGCCGGCCCGAGACCACGCTGCCCAGCGAGACGCTGAGCGAATAGAGCCCCATCATGGTGGCCGTGACCTTGATCGGCGCGGCGCGGGAGAACAGCGCGTTGCAGGTGGGGGCGAAGTAGAGCCAGCCGAAGTTCGAGGTCAGGTGGAAGACCACCGCCCAGAGGAACGGCGTGCGGCCCGTGGCGTCGGTGACGAACTGGCCGGCGGCCAGCCAGAGCGTCGAGGCGGCGAAGATGAAGCAGCCGGTGGCGAGCTTGCCGAACTCGTCCGGCTCGCGGCCGCGCTTCGCCTGCCAGGCCCAGATCATCAGCATGGGCGGCAGGGTCAGGAACGGCGCCAGCCCGTCCAGCGACTGCAGCCACGGGACCGGGACCTCGAAGCCGGCGATGCGCAGTTGCAGGTGGTCGCGGACCCACAGGTTGTAGGTGTTCCAGATCTGCGACTGGGCGACCCAGAACATGGCGCTGAGCGGCACGACGGCGCCCAGCAGGCCGACGGTGCGCCACTCCTGGCCGGTGAGCGGCGCGCGGGCCTCGGGGGCGCGGCGTCGCGCGTTGTCCGGGACGATCTTCAGGCCGGAGAGATAGGTGACCAGGCCCACCAGCATGCCGATGGCGGCGAAGGCGAACCCCACGTGGTAGCCATAGGCCTTGGTCAGGCCGCCGGTGATCAGGGGCGCCAGGAACGCGCCCAGGTTCACGCAGGCGCCGTAGAGCTGGAACGCCACCGCGCGGCGGCGGTCGTCGCGGTCGTAGAGGTCGCCCACCTGCGGCGCGAGGTTGCCGCGAAGGCAGCCGGTGCCGAGGATCAGCAGCAGCAGCGCCAGCAGGAAGCTGGCGTCGAACGCCATGCAGACGTGGCCCGCGGTCATCAGCAGCGCGCCCAGCGCCACGCCGCGGCTGCGCCCCAGCACGCGGTCGCCCAGGGCGCCGCCCAGGATCGGTGCGAAGAGCGCCAGACCGACGTAGAGGCCGAACACCTGCGAGGCCAGCGCCTGCGTCGAGAGCGGCCCGGTGACGGCCTCAATGGCGGTGCGGAAGGAGGCGAAGCCGACGATCCGCTCGACGTGGCCGGGCAGCAGCAACTGTTCGACCAAGTAGAGGGTCAGCAGGGCCTGCATGCCGTGGAACGACACGCGGTCCCAGAACTCCGTCCCGGCCAGCACCAGCAGCGCACGCGGGTGGCCGAACAGCCGTCGTTCAGGGGGCGCCAAGGGTTCGCTCGGCAGCGCGGTCGTGGTCATCTGGCCCCCCGGAAGGACGGCACGTTAGGCAGGCGTCCCGACGGCTGACAAGCCGGGCGCGCGACGGGGCGGACCGCGGCTTGCGCGCGGCCGGTCGCTGGGCTCTTAGTCGCGCTCTTGGCGGCGCGGACGGGCGTCGGCCTCAGTTCGGGGATTGCGCATGGCCTATTGGGCGTTGGCGGCTGCGGCCGGGATTTCGTGGCTGGCGTTCGCGCCGATGGCGGAGGCCCAGCAACAGGCGCAGGCGCCGATGCAGGAGCGGCCCACGGCCGCCGCCCAGTCCAGCCGCCGCGACGCCCCCGACGAGCCGCTGCAGCAGTCCGGACCGGTGGTGGAGCGGCGCTCGGCCCGCGGCGCGCAGGCGCAGGAGGCCAAGCTGGCCGACAGCGACGTGGCGACGGCGCCGATCAAGGAAGTGGCCGTGCCCTCACACCACAGCGTGACCGTCGGCGGCCGCGCCATCGGCTACACCGCCACGGCCGGGACGCTGACCCTGCGCGACGACGACGGCAAGCCGATCGCCTCGATGTTCTACACCGCCTACGTGGCCGACCGCGCGAAGGGCGAGGCCGATCGGCCGGTGACCTTCATGTACAACGGCGGGCCCGGCTCAGCGTCGATGTGGCTGCACATGGGCTCGTTCGGGCCGGTGAAGGTGGCGACCACGGCGCCCAACCCGACACCCGCCGCGCCGTTCAGGCTAGGGCCCAATCCGGACAGCCTGCTGGACAAGACCGACCTGGTGTTCCTGGACGCCATCGGCGCCGGCTATTCGCGGCCGCTGGGCGACACCAAGGGCAGCGCCTTCTACGGGGTGGACGAGGACATCGACGCCTTCGCTCGCGGCATCACCCGGTACGTCAGCCTGAACCACCGCTGGAACTCGCCCAAGTTCCTGTTCGGCGAGAGCTACGGCACCACGCGGACGGCGGGGCTGGTCTACGCGCTGCAGGAGCAGGGCATGCAGTTCAACGGCGTGCTGATCCTGAGCTCGATCCTGAACTACGGCGTGCGCGACGCCGGGTTCGACAACATCTACGTCACCTACATGCCGAGCTATGCGGCGACTGCGATCTACCACAGGAAGATCGCCGCGCCGGCCGACCAGGCGGCGTTCCTGCGCGAGGTGCGGACCTGGGCCGACGGCCCGCTGCGCGCGGCGCTGGCCAAGGGGCACAACATCTCCGACGCCGAGCTGGAGACGACGGCTCGGCAGATGAGCGCCTACACCGGGATTTCGGTGGGCTACTTGAAGCAGGTGAACCTGCGGCTGGACCTCAGCCGGTTCCGCAAGGAGCTGCTGCGCGACCAGCGGCGCACGATCGGGCGCTATGACAGCCGCTTCACCGGCATCGACCAGGACGCGGCCGCGGACGGGCCGGAGTACGACCCGTCGGACACCGGGGTGTCGGGCGCCTTCATCGGGACGATGCACGACTATCTGGAGCGCGACCTGGGCTACAACACGCCGATGACCTACCGGCCCAGCGGCAACGGCATCAACCGGGCCTGGAACTGGAAGCACAAGCCGCCGGGCGCGAACTTCCCGGCAAACGTCGCCGACACCGCCCAGGACCTGTCGGCCGCCATGCGGCAGAACCCGCACCTGAAGCTCTATTCGCTGAACGGGCTCTACGACATGGCCACGCCGTTCTTCGGCACGGAGTACGACATCGCCCACATGTGGCTGGACCCGGCGGTGCGCGGCAACGTGCGGTTCGCCTATTACCCGTCCGGGCACATGGTCTACCTGAACCCCGAGGCCCTGAAGCAGATGAAGGCCGACGTGGCGAAGTTCATCGACGACGCGGTGGCGAAGTAGGCGGTTCGGAGAAAAGCCCTCCTCCTCGATGGAGGAGGGTTGGGTGGTGGTGTGTCCGCGGCGTAGCGTCAGACGGCGCGGGTGGCGCCGGCGCCCTGCCGTGCTCTTCACCCGGGCTCGGTGCGCACACCACCATCCCCGACCCTTCCTCCATCGAGGAGGAAGGGAGATCAGAGCTTGCAGGAGAGCGTCATGCGAACGGCCTTGGGTCTGGCGGGGTTGGCGTTACTGATCGGCGGCCCGGCGATGGCGGAGACCTACGACCTCCCGGCCACGCCCTCCACCGTCGCCTGGGGCAACTACGACGCCGCGCATGCGCCGGCGCTGACGGTGAAGTCGGGCGACACGGTGGTGGTGCATACGTTGCTGACCAACAGCCCCACGGGGCTTGAGCGCAACGGGGTGCCGGCGGACCAGGTGGAGGCGTCGCTGCGGGCCGTCTACGCCGGGGTCACCGACCGCGGGCCGGGCGGGCACATCCTGACGGGGCCGATCTACATTGAAGGGGCGGAGCCGGGCGACACGCTGGAGATCCGCATCCTGAAGATCGATCTGGCGATCCCCTATGCCTACAACGGCTTCCGTTATGGGGCCGGCATCCTGACCGACGACTACCCCTATGCGCGCACCAAGATCGTGCCGCTGGACCGGGCGAAGATGGTCGCCAACTTCGGACCGGGGATCACCGTGCCACTGCACCCGTTCTTCGGCAGCATGGGGGTGGCGCCGCCGGCGGGGTTCGGCCGCTACGACTCCACGCCGCCGACGGTCATCGGCGGCAACATGGACAACAAGGACCTGGTCGCCGGCACGACGCTGTACCTGCCCGTGTTCGCCAAGGGCGGCCTGTTCCAGGCCGGCGACGGCCATGCCGCCCAGGGCCACGGCGAGGTGGACGTCACCGCGCTGGAGACCTCGCTGACCGGGACCTTCCAGTTCATCGTGCGCAAGGACCTGAAGACCGCCTACCCGCGCGCCGAGACGCCCAGCGCCTACATCGCCATGGGCTTCGACGAGGACCTGTGGACCGCCACCAAGAAGGCGGTGCGCGAGATGGTCGACTTCCTGCAGCGCGACAAACACCTGTCGGCCGACGACGCCTACATGCTGGCCAGCGTCGCCGCCGACCTGTCGATCACCGAGGTCGTGGACCGCAACAAGGCGGTGCACATGTCGATCCCGAAGGCGGTGTTCAGCGGGAAGTAGCGGCGCGGATCGGGAGGACTTCGCATGAGGACACGGCTCATGGTTGCGGCGCTGGCCGCGCCGCTCGCCTGGGCGGCGGGGGTTGTCGCGGCGCCGCTCAACGACGATCCCGCGGCGGCGGACACGCTGCGGGTCTACACGTTCCTCGGGGCGTCGCGCGTGACGTTGGTGCTGGACGGTGCCTCATCGACGGTCGACGGCCAGTCCGTGATGTTCACGCAGGCCGCGCCCGGCCCGCATTCGGCGAGCCTGACGCTCTCGGACGGGGGCCGTGCGTCGCTCGACTTCACGCTCTCGGCGGATGCGCAGATCGAGTCGAAGGGCCGCCGCTGGTGGTGTCTCAGCACCGGACGCAAGAACGGGCAGCCCCTGATGCTTCTGCTGAGCCCCGCCCAATGCAAGGCGCTATCCGACGCCGGACCGGACTAGAGCGCGAAGGCCGCCCAGCGGCTCAGCGCAACGAGCCGGCATAGGCCGACAGGTCGATCATGTCGTTGATGTCGAGCCTGGCGGTCACCTCGCGCATCGCAGCGCTGGCCGCGCCGCGGCGCGCGCCGGTCTTGAAGCCGTAGAGTTGCCGGAACAGCCCCGTGGGAGAGCGCCCGGCGAGCGGGGGTCCAGTCATGCCCTGCAGCCGATCGCCATGGCATGCGCCGCAGACCTGCGTCCGGCCGCCGCCGCCCGTGCGGGCGAGCCGTGCGCCGCGCGCGATGGCGCCGGGCGGCACATAGGCCACGTAGCCGACCAGATCGTCGCGAAGCTCGAAGCGCTCGAAGTCGTCCGGGCCTTCCAGGATGCGCCGGCCGAGGCGCTCGGTCGTTCCGTCCGTGGCGAACCGATAGATGGCGCCGACTGCCACCGCCTTGGGTGGCGCAGCCGCTTCGATGACGCGCGTGTGCGGGGTGTAAGGGCGGGCCGCGAAATACCGGGCCGCGGCCTCGACCTCCTGCGGCGTCGCCGCGGCGGCGACCTTCTCCATCAGGCTGGCAGGCCGCCACGCGCCGCCCGAGCTGCGCCGGGCGCCGGACCGCATGTCGGCCAGCTGGCGTTCGATGTAGTCGGCGGGAAGTCCGGCCAGGACCGCGTTCTCGGGGCGGCCGGAGCCCTCCGGCAGGTGGCAGAAGCCGCAGGCCTCGACGGCCGGGCGGCGGCCTTCCCTGACGATCGCGGGCGCGGGGGGGCGCGCCAGCGGCCGCCCGGCGGCCGCCCGGCACCCGGCAAGCACCGCCGCCACCCGGGAGGCGGCCCCGGGGGCCGCACCCCCGCTGTTCTTGACGGTGCTCCAGACCGGCGGGGCCTTAGTCGACGGCGCGGCCAGCACTGGGAAGGCCCAGGCGGGCGGCGCGGCGCGGTGCATCCACAAGAACAGCCCCGACGCGCCGAGCACGCCGGTCACGGCCGCAACCGCAGCAATCCGCCAAACGCGCATCCGCTTTCCCCCCGGCCCTGTGTAAGCATGGCGCAGGCCGGACGCGATCCGCAATGGCTCGGATGTTGGCGGGGGGCCGCCCGCGAGAGATCAGCCGGCGGATTGGGCGATCAGTTCGGCCAGACGCTCGGCGACGCGGGCCGGAGGCGTGGGCTTGTGCAGCAGGGCGAAGGGCTCGCCGTGCAGCCGGTTGAAGGCGCCGGCGCCCAGGTCCTGGACGTGGCCGGTGAGCAGGATGGCCGGCAGCCCCGGCCGGCGGCTGTGAACCTCGTGGATCAGCTCGAGCCCGTTGATTCCGGGCATCGAGAAGTCGGTGACCAGGGCGTCCACCTCGGCGCCCTGGTCCAGCTGTCCGAGCGCCGCGCCGCCGTCCTCGGCGCCCAGCGCGACGAAGCCGGCGTCCTGCAGGGAACTGATCAGGCCGTCGCGCACCTGCTCGTCGTCGTCGACCACCAGCACCCGCCGGCCGCCGGAGCCGTTGGTCGGGCGGCCGGCGTCGTGGGGCGGGGCGTCGGCGGGCGGCTCCTGGCCGGCCTCGACCTCCGGCAGCCACAGCGTCACGGTGGTGCCGCGTCCGAGCTCGCTCTCGACCGACAGGGCGCCGCCCGACTGTTCCGCGAAGCCCTTGGCCATCGAAAGCCCCAGCCCGGTGCCCTTGCCCCGCGGCTTGGTCGTGAAGAAGGGCTCGACGACGCGGGGCAGGTGCGCGGGGTCGATGCCGGAGCCGGTGTCGGCGACCGCCAGGCGCATGTAGCGCCCGGTCGGGAGCCGCGGGCCCTTGTCGTCGGGGGCCAGGACCGTGGTGGCCGCAGAGATGGTCAGATCGCCGCCATGGGGCATCGCATCGCGGGCGTTCATGGCGAGGTTCAGCAACACCGTCTCCAGTTGGCGGCGGTCGGCCAGAAGGCTGCCGGCCGCGTTGCTGGCGTCGACGTGAATGCTGATCGAGGAGCCCACCGCGTCGCCCAGCAGCTCGCCCAGTTCGCCCAGCAGGGCCAGCGCGTCGATCGGTTCGCCGTGCAGCGAATCCCGCCGCGCGAAGGCGAGCAGGCGGCGGCTGATGGCGCCGCCGCGGTCGACGGCCAGCTGGATCCGCGCAGCCTGGCGGGCGACCTCCTCGCTGTCGTCCGGGCGCCGCTCGATCCGCGCCACGCTGCCGCTGACGACCTGCAGGATGTTGTTGATGTCGTGCGCGACGCCGCCCGCCAGTTCGCCAAGCGCGGTCATCCGCTCGGCGTGCGCCGCCTGGGCCTGCGCCAGCTCGCGCGCCGCGATCTCGCGGTGCACGCGGCCCTCCGCCAGCCGGCTGTCGACGAACAGCGCCGCGCTCCAGTTGATGTTGGCGATCAGCACGGCGGCGTAGCTGGCCAGCAGGGCGGTGATGCCCAGGTTGGCGGGGGCCGGATGCTGCAGCAGCGCGATCAGCGCGCCGCCGACCATCAGGGCCACGTACGACATCGCCGCCAGCGGCACCGTCGTCAGCACGAAGGCGCCGCCGCTCATCATTCCCGCGGTGAGGCAGGCGACGAACAGCTGCACGGGAACGGGCGCGCCGACGAACCAGGCGGCCGGGACGACCGCCCAGATCGCGCCCAGCAGGGCGCCGTTGAAGATCGCCCGGCGGATCGTACGGCGCGAC
Organism: uncultured Phenylobacterium sp.; assembly: GCA_966096115.1. GTDB lineage: Bacteria > Pseudomonadota > Alphaproteobacteria > Caulobacterales > Caulobacteraceae > Phenylobacterium. The sequence goes on along the minus strand of CBHTUE010000118.1, from coordinate 2,861 downwards.
GCCGGCCGTTGCTGCGGCGGGCCCTTGCCGAGGCGGCCGCGGAAATGGTTCGCCGCCATGGCCAGCAGCGCCAGGGCCCAGAGCCAGTGCTCGGGCCGGAGCGTCCCCGTCGCCGCGAGGACCGCAAGCAGGATGAGGGCGTTCAGGCCGCTGGCGGTCATCACCACCGGGGTGAGGCGCACGATGGCGTGGATCTGCGCGCCGCGGATCTGCGCGGCTTCTTCCTCGCCGGCCGGAAGCCGATCCAGCGCCAGGGCGAGCCATCGCGGCCCCGCCGGCGGCCCGGCCGCCTCGGGGGGTGGACTCTCCTGCGCCGCGTTCATGCTGCCATCCGCCCTCGACATTGCCCCATACACACTAGGCCACAGCCGAGGTCGTTGATCTACCGCAGGTGAGTCCGGTTCCACGTATAGGCGAGTAGGCGCCGCTCAGCGGCCGGCGAAGGCGGTCAGCTCGCGCATGAAGATCTCGGGCTGTTCGATCGGCGGGATGTGGCCGCAGTCGGGCACGATGACCAGTCGCGAGCCCGGCAGGCCCGCCGCGATCCGCCGGCCGACCGCCAGGGGGATGGCGCGGTCGTCGTCGCCCCAGAAGATCAGGGTCGGGACCTTGGCCGCGGCCAGCCGCTCCACAGTGACCATGTCGGTCAGCATGTTGGGCAGGGTCTTGGCCTTGGTGGCGTTGTTGTCGGCGATGGGGTTGGCGGCGAGCCAGGCCAGCGCCCGCGCCTTGAAGGCGGCGCCGTGGAAACCGTCCGCGTTGCCATCGGCATGGTCGGACGGGCGCACCTCGACCGCGCCGTCCACGATCACCAGGCGCGCAATCGGCGGCAGGGCGGACGGGCCGGTCCGGCGCAGGGCCTGGGCGACGGCGTAGTGGCCGACCACCCAGCCGCCGAACGACTCGCCGGCCAGGGTGGCGTTCGTGACCTTCAGCGCTCGCATCAGCCCGCCCAGCTCGTCCACATAGGTGGCGGCGTCATAGGCGACGTCGGGCTTTGCGGAGGGCGCGAACCCGATCTGGTACGGTGCGATCACCCGGAACCGCTTCGACAGCGGCCCGATCACCCGCCCCCACTCGAACGACGCCGACCCGCTGAAGCCGTGGATCAGGACTAGGGGTGGTCCAGAGCCGAGCTCGTAGTAGGCGATGGTGTGGCCGTCGACGTCGACGGTGCGCAGCGGCGGGAGGGTCCAGGGGAGGTCCTCCCCCGCGCGCGCGAAAGTTGGCGCCGCCATCAACAGTCCCCCGCCCAGGAGTACGCGACGGGAGCAATTTGCGGCTGGGTTCACGACGGCGGCTCTCCCGATCCTCCGACGTATAGAAGCCGAGTGTCGCGTCGGTCGCTACCCCTCGCTCCACACCGCCAGTTCGTTGCCGGCCGGGTCCTTGAAGTGGAACCGGCGGCCGCCAGGGAAGCTGAAGATCGGCCTGGTAATGGCGCCGCCGGCGGCCGTCACCTTGGCTTCCATGGCTTCCAGGTCGTTCGCGTAGAGGATCGCCAGGGTCTGTTGCACGGCCTCGGCCTCGTCGGTGTGAAAGCCGCCGTCCAGGCCTTCGTTGAAGGCGATGTAGGTCGGGCCGTAATCGGTGAAGGTCCAGCCGAAGGCCTGCCCGTAGAAGGCGCGGGTCTTGGCCAGGTCGCCGCCGGGGAATTCCACATAGTCCACCTTGCCGTCTTCGCGCATCGCCGAGCTCCGTAAGTTCGTGGTTTGTTCCAAACTAGATTGCGGCTAGGGCAGAGTCCAGACCGCTGTCTTCTTGACCTCCATGTCCTCCAGTTCCCGGGTCGTGGGCACCTGATATTCGGCCAGCTTCTCGAGGCCGGAGCGGGGGAAGTAGCTTCGGCCGGGGTCGCCGATCAGCACCGTGGACCCGGCGGCGCGTGCGGCGCCCAGCCAGGCCATCACCCGCGAGGCGAGCGGCTTCTCGTAGCAGATGTCGCCGGCCAGGATGACCTCGGCCCAGGCGGGCGGCGGTCGGTCCAGCAGGTCCACGTCGGTGAACTCGACCGAGACGCCGTTGGCCTCGGCGTTCAGCCCCAGCGCCGCGCCGCAGAAGCCGTCGATGTCGGCCGCGAGCACGCGCGCGGCGCCCGCCTTCTTCGCGGCGATCGCGACGATGCCGGAGCCTGAGGCGAAGTCCACGACGGCCTTGCCCGCGACGACCGCCGGGTTGTCGAGGACGTAGCGGGCCAGCGCCTGGCCGCCCGCCCAGGCGAAGGCCCAGAATGGCGGCGGCAGGCCCTTCTGCGCCAGCTCCTCCTCGGTGAGCCGCCAGATGGGCGTGATCTCGTCGGCGAGGAGCAGCGTCAGCTCGGGCGTGTGCGGCGGGCTCTGCCGCCGGGTGTTGTCGAGGATGAACTGGCGGCGGGCTGCGGGCGGGATCATGGCGGGTCCATAGCCTGTGCGGTAGGCTGCGCCCATGCTCAGCGACGATCCCAAGGGCGCCGAGGCCCGCGTGCGCGAACTCTGCCTGGGGCTGCCGGAGACCGGCGAGCGGCTCAGCCACGGCATCCCGGCCTTCGACGTGGCCGGCAAGATGTTCGCCTACTTCCGCCACAACCACCACGGCGACGGCATGACCGTGGTCTGCGTGAAGACCTCCGGCCGCGACGAGCAGGAGATGCTGTGGGAGGCGAACCCGGAGACCTATTCGAAGCCGGCGTACTTGTGGCCCGGCGGCTGGGTGGCGGTCAGCCTGGCGCCGGCGGATTGGGACCTCGTGGCGGCGCGGCTGGAGACCAGTTGGCGCCTGGCGGCGCCGAGGCGGTTGGTGCGGTGAGGCGCCTTTCCCGCTCTGCCTTTCCCGCGTGCGGGAAAGGGGGACCGCCCGCCGAAGCCGGCGTGAGCCGGCTGAAG
>CBHTUE010000117.1:0-13659 GCA_966096115.1 uncultured Phenylobacterium sp. | reverse complement strand
TGATCGGCCCGATCTTCTTCGAGCTGATCCAGCGCAAGGGCAACGAGGGCTTCGGCGAGGGCAACTTCAAGGCCCTGTTCGAGTCGATCGAGCTAGATCAGATTCGCCGGGGCGTGCTGCCGGCGAAGGACTGACTTGATGGCGGACCCATCCCGGCCGAGCTGGGCGCTCGTCGCGCACGGCGGGGCTGGCGCGATCGCACGCGGGCAGTTGAGCGCCGAGCAGGATGCGGCCTATCGCGAGGCGATGGCCGCGGCGGCCCAGGCCGGCGCCGCGGTGCTGCGCGCCGGCGGCGCGGCGCTCGACGCGGTCGAGGCGGCGATCTGCATCCTGGAGGATGACCCGCTGTTCAACGCCGGCCGCGGCGCGGCCTTCACCACCGAGGGCCGCAATGAGCTGGACGCCTCGATCATGGACGGCAAGACCCTCGCGGCGGGGGCGGTGGCCGGCGTCACCACCACGCGGCACCCGATCTCGGCGGCCCGCGCAGTGATCGAAGGCTCGGCCCACGTCATGCTGGGCGGGGAGGGCGCCGACGCGTTCGCGCGCAGCCAGGGGCTGGAGCAGGTCGACCCGTCATACTTCTTCACCGAGCGCCGCTGGCGGGCGCTGGAGAAGGGCCTGTCGAAGCTGGGCCTGCCGATCCCGCCCCGGCCGCAGGGCGGGGCCAACGATCCCTCGCCGCGCGCCGCCCTGGTGCACGAGGAGGGCAAGCACGGCACGGTCGGCGTCGTGGCGCGGGACGCTGAGGGCAATGTCGCGGCCGGCACCTCCACCGGCGGGGCTTCGGCCAAGCGCTGGGGCCGGGTGGGCGACTCGCCGCTGATCGGCGCCGGGACCTATGCGACCAACAAGGCGGGCGCGGTCTCCTGCACCGGCGCGGGCGAGTACTTCATTCGCCTGGGCGTGGCGCAGCGGATCTGTGCCCTGGTGGAGCTGAAGGGCCTGTCGCTGCAGGCCGCCGCCGACCAGGTGATCCAAGGCGAACTGACGGCGCTGGGCGGAGAGGGCGGCGTCATCGCCGTGGCCCCGGACGGCCAGATGGCCTGGAGCTTCAACACTGAGGGCATGTACCGCGCCCGCATCGCCGATGGGCAGGCTATGGTGGTCGGCGTCTACAAGGATGATCCGTAATGGCGAAGGGCGACTGGATTCCCGTCCGCGGGGCTGAAGGAACGCACTCGCGGCAGGCGCACGCCGACCTGCCGGAAGGCGCCTATGAGCGCGAGATGTCGAAAGAGGGCTTCTTCGGCCCCGCGGCCTTCCTCTACCACCCGCGTCCGCCGACCGGCTGGACGTCGTTCGAGGGCCCGCTGCGGCCACGCGCGTTCGACCTGGCGCGGCTGAATGCGGCCGACCCGTCGCCGTGGGCGGCGGGCGTGGTGCTACAGAACGCCGCCACCGAGATCCGGTTCTGGAAGCTGGCGACGCCGATGCCGGCCCTGGCCCGCAACGCCGACGGCGACCAGCTGCTGTTCGTCCACCAGGGCCAGGGCGACCTGTTCAGCGACTTCGGCCGCATCGCCTACCGGGCCGGCGACTACCTGTACCTGCCGCGCGGGACGATGTGGCGGCTGGCGCCCGCGGAGCCCACCGCGATCCTGGCGATCCAGGCCACCAACACCCACTTCCGCCTGCCCGACCGCGGCCTGATGGGGCCCCACGCGCTGTTCGACCCGGCGATGCTGGACACCCCGTTGATGGACGAGGTGTTCCGCGCCCACCAGGCCGAGCCGGGCGAGGTGCGGGTAGAGGTGAAGAAGCGCGGCCAGGTCTCTACCGTGACCTATCCGTACAATCCGCTGGACGCCCTGGGCTGGCATGGGGAGCTGGCGCCGGTGCGCCTGAACGTGGCCGACATCCGCCCGGTGGTCAGCCACCGCTACCACCTGCCGCCGTCGGTGCACTCGACGTTCGTGTCCGACCGCTTCGTCGTCTGCACCTTCGCGCCGCGCCCGTTCGAGACCGATCCGGGGGCGTTGAAGATCCCGTTCTTCCACAACAACGACGACTATGACGAGGTGCTGTTCTACCACGCCGGCGACTTCTTCAGCCGCGACCACATCGAGGCCGGGATGATGACCTTCCACCCGTCGGGCTTCACCCATGGGCCGCACCCCAAGGCGCTGAAGAACATGCTGACCCAGCCCAAGCCGGCCACCGACGAATACGCGGTGATGATCGACACCCGCGACCCGCTGGACGTGGGCGAGGCCGCCGCCTCGGTCGAGAACCCGGCCTATGTCGACAGCTGGAAGGGCGGATGACCCGCGACGACGACTTCATGGAAGCGGCGGAGGAAGAGCTGGACCGCGCCACCACCCTGGGGTGGGACGCGCTGTCGAAGCTGACGCCATGGGGCGACACCTATGAAGGTTTCACGCCCGAGGGCCGCGAAGTCTCTTTCGAGCGCAGCTATCTGTGGGAAGGTGAGGCCGGCGGCGACATCCGCGTCGAGGTCAACGTCTACGAACCAAGAGCCTATGAAGACGGGGCGCGGGTAACGCGGGTGATCCACCGCGAACCGCCAACAGGGGATGGGAGTACGGTATGAAGCTGGCGTCGTTGAAGGGTGGGCGGGACGGTCGCCTGGTGGTCGTGTCCAACGACCTGGCCTGGTACACGCCGGCGGACCGCATCGTCTTCACGCTGCAGGACGCGCTGGACGACTGGGACGTCTGCGAGCCGGAGCTGCGCGGCCTGGCCGAGAGCCTGGAGCACGACTCGGTGCCCAAGGCGCGGTTCCGCGAGCACGAGGCGGCCAGCCCGCTGCCGCGCGCCTACCAGTGGGCGGACGGCTCGGCCTATGTGAACCATGTGGCCCTGGTGCGGCAGGCGCGCGCCGCCGACATGCCGGAGAGCTTCTGGACCGATCCGTTGATGTACCAGGGCGGTTCGGACGGCTTCCTGGGCCCCCGCGATCCCATCCCGCTGAACGACGAGGCGTGGGGCTGTGACCTCGAGGGCGAGATCGCGGTCATCACCGGCGACGTGCCGCTGGGCGCCACCCGCGAGAAGGCGCTGGGCGCCATCCGCCTGGTGCTGCTGTGCAACGACGTCTCCCTGCGCAACCTGATCCCCGGCGAACTGGCCAAGAGCTTCGGGTTCTTCCAGTCCAAGCCGGCGTCGGCCTTCTCGCCCGTCGCGGTGACACCCGACGCCCTGCCCAACTTCAAGGACGGCAAGCTCCACGGGAAGCTGGAGGTCGAGCTGAACGGCCAGCCGCTGGGCGAGGCGGACGCCGGCGTCGACATGACCTTCGACTTCGGGACCCTGATCGCCCACGCCGCCAAGACCCGGGCGCTCAGCGCCGGAACGATCATCGGTTCCGGCACCGTTTCCAACCGCGGCCCCGACGGCGGACCCGGCAAGCCGATCGCGGACGGCGGGGTCGGCTACTCCTGCCTGGCTGAGGTCCGCACGGTCGAGACCCTCACGTCGGGCGCGCCGAAGACGCCGTTCCTCAAGGCCGGCGACCGGGTGCGGATCCAGATGGTCGACGCCAAACGCCACTCGATCTTCGGCGCCATCGAGCAGGAGGTCGGGGGTGCGTGACCCTGCTTCGCCGAGGCTCCGCAGGGCATTCGCCCGGTGACCGACCGGCCCAGCTCGGAGGGCCTCGGCCTGCGAAGCTCCGACCAGAGCGAAGCCAGGCTGCAGCTCGACAGCTATCTGCCCTATCGCCTGTCGGTGGCGTCCAACGCCGTCTCCGGCCTGATCGCGCGGGCCTATGAAGACCGGTTCGGTCTTTCGGTGCCGCAGTGGCGGCTGTTGTGCGTGCTGGCCGAGGACGGCGGCCTCACCCAGGTGCAGATCGTCGCCCGCACGGTGATGGACAAGGTCACCGTCAGCCGCGCCGCCCAGGGGCTGGTGAAGCGCCGGCTGATCACCCGGGCGCAGAACACGTCGGACGGCCGCTCCCACACGCTCGCCCTGACCGCCGAGGGCCGCGGCCTCTACGGCGAAATCGCGCCCCTGGCGCTGGCCTATGAGGCGGCGCTGATCTCCGGCCTCGCGCCCGAGGACGTCACGCTGCTGAAGCGCCTGCTGGCCCGCCTGCAGGCCGCGGCGGGCCAGCTTGCGGGTGACGCGCCCCGCAGCTAGCGGCGCCCGGGGAACTAACCTAGGGTTGTCTGCGTCGGGTGCGTTTCGTCAGGCGTTTGGCGTCTCGGGGTCTGGTCTATGGCGATCCAGAGCTGGCTGTCGCGGTTCTCCGCCCGGCGTGCGCCGTCGCAGGCCGATGTCCCGACCGCGGTCTCGGAGCGGCTCAGCGAACTGGAAGTCCTCAACGCCCGCCTGACCGCGGCCCTCGAGGAGAAGACCCGGGCCCAGCAGGCGCTGGCGCACAGCGAGGCCCACTTCCGCGCCGCGTTCGAATCCCACGCCGTCGGCCAGGCGCACTACGACCCCGTCACCGGCGTGACGATCCGCGCCAACCAGGCGTTCGCCAACATGCTGGGCTACGAGCCGCAGGAGCTGATCGGCAAGACGGCCGCCGAGCTGACCCACCCCGAGGACCGCGGCCGGGGCCGCTACGAAGAGCTGATGGGCGGCGAGGTCGACAGCTATGCCCGGGAGAAGCGCCACCTGCGCAAGGACGGCTCGGTGGTGTGGGGCCGGGCCTCGGCGTCGCTGGTGCGTTCGCCCGAGACCGGCGAGCCGGTGCTGCTGGTCTCTGTGGTCGAGGACATCGACGACCGCCACCGGGCGCTGGTCGCCCTGGAGCAGGCCAAGCGCGACCTGGAGCTGATGGTGGAGCAGCGGACCGCCGCCCTGGCGCAGCGGGACCTGCTGCTGCGCGAGGTCTACCATCGGGTGAAGAACAACCTGCAGGTCGTCGACGGGCTGCTGCTGATGCAGTCGCGCCGCCTGACCGATCCGGAGGCCCGCGTGTCCCTGGACAGCCTGCGCGGCCGTGTCTTCGCCCTGGGGCTGGTCCATCAGCAGCTGATGGGGTCGCAGGACCTGGAGACCTTCGACATCGCCCCGTTCCTGGAGGAGCTGTCGCGCCACCTGCTGGACGGCGGCGGCGGGAACGGCATAACCCTGGACGTGCGCGCCGCGCCGCTCCGCGTGGGGCTGGACTTCGCCATACCGCTGGGCCTGCTCGTGACCGAACTGGTGACCAATTCGCTGAAGCACGGGTTCCCCCACGGCCGGGGCGCCATCGAGGTCGCGCTGGACGAGGCCGACGCCGGCCAGCTGGTGCTGTGCGTGTCCGACAACGGCAGGGGCTACGACCCGACCGCCAGGCCGGCGGCCACCTCGCTCGGCGCGACAATCATCGACGGGTTGGTGCGGCAGCTGCGCGGCGAGATGACGGTCGAGGCTGAGGTCGGGACCCGCACGATCGTGCGGCTGCCGGCGCCGGTGGCGCGATGAGCGAGCGGCCGAAGGTCTGCGTGGCGGTGGTCGACGACGAGTTCGTGATCGCCGCCGGGCTCAGCGTGCAGCTGGAAGACATGGGCATGGACGTCTGCGGCACCGCCGCGACGGCTGAGGAAGCCGTCGCCCTGGTCCAGGCCCAGCGGCCGGAGGTGGTGCTGATGGACGTGCGCCTGGCGGGCGACAAGGACGGCGTCGACGCCGCCCTGGCCATCCACGATACGGTGGGCTCGAAGGTGATCTTCGTCACCGGCTCACGCGAGCCGGCCACGATGGCGCGGATCAACCTGGATCACCCCGCGGGCGTGCTGTTCAAGCCGGTGTCGGACCGACAGCTGCGGGAGGCGATCGAGGTCGCGCTCGCGAGCTAGGCCGCGAGCGCCTCTTCCGGCCGAACGCCCCAGCGGTGCGAACCCTCGCCGAACGGCAGGTGGAAGCCGTAGGCGGCCCGCTTGCGCTCGTCGCGCCAGGTCGCCTCGAACGAGACGATGACCTGGAGCTGCAGCTCCTCGGGGATCTGGTGGACGTTGTGACCCAGGTTACGGGCCACTTGTTCGATCACAATCGATCGGTGCGCTTCGCCGCCGAGCGAAAGGAGGGCCTCACGGACGCGCTTGCACAGGGTCGTTTTGACCCGGACAGGCTTTTTCCCGGTGGGAACGTCGTGGGCGAATTCGTGCTGGTTCTGCATGACAATGACAGCTTCAACACGTCTCGTTTATCGAGCGGTTAAAACGCACGGCAAAACTGAAATTAACGCAACTAGGGGGCGAAATATTCAGCCCCAGCCCATCGCGACCGCCCCGTGGTAGGCCAGGAGCGACGCCAGATAGGCCAGGCCGGTCATGTACAGGAACATGATGATCGGCCAGCGCCAGGAGTTGGTTTCCCGCTTCACGACGCCCAGGGTCGAGGCGCACTGCGGGGCGAAAATGTACCAGGCCAGGAACGACAGGCCGGTGGCCAGCGACCAGTGCTTTGCCAGCTGGGTCGCCAGCGCGCCCACGTGGGAATCCGCGTCGCCGATGGAATAGACGGTGCCCAGCGCCGCCACCGCGACCTCGCGGGCCGCGAAGCCGGGGATCAGCGCCACGGTCATCTGCCAGTTGAAGCCGATCGGCGCGAGCAGGGGCTCCAGCAGATGGCCCAGCCGGCCGGCCAGGCTGTAGTTGATCGCCGGGTCCGTGGCGCCGGCCGGCGGGCCGGGGAACGTCGCCAGGAACCAGATCACGATCATGATCGGGAAGATGATCCGCCCGGCGCGGCTGACGAAGATCTGCGCCCGCAGCAGCAAGTTGCGCAGCACATTCTCGGCCGACGGCATCTTGTAGGTGGGCAGCTCCATCAGGAACGGCTCGACGGCCCCGCGCCAGAACACCTTGCGCAGCACGAACGACACGGCCAGCGCCGAGACGATGCCGGCCGCGTAGAGCCCGAACATCACCAGCCCCTGCAGGCTCAGCCCGCCCACCTTGGTGTTGGGGATGAAGGCGCCGATGATCAGGGTGTAGACCGGGATCCGCGCCGAACAGGTCATCAGCGGCGCCACCAGGATGGTGGTCAGGCGGTCGCGCTTGTTGTCGATCACCCGCGTCGACATGATTCCGGGAATGGCGCAGGCGAAGCTGGAGAGCAGCGGAATGAAGGCGCGGCCGTGCAGCCCGGCGCCGCCCATGATCCGGTCCATCAGGAACGCGGCCCGGGCCATGTAGCCGAAGTCCTCGAGCAGGATGATGAAGAAGAACAGCACCAGAATCTGCGGCAGGAACACCAGCACGCTGCCGACGCCGGCGATCACCCCGTCGGCGATGAAGCTCTTCAGGAGGCCGTCCGGTAGCTCCGACGCCGCCAGCGCGCCCAGCCACTGGAAGCTGGCGTCGATGGCGTCCTGCGCCGGCGTGGCCCAGGTGAACACCGCCTGGAACATCAGGAACAGCAGGCCGAACAGGATCGCAAGGCCCGCCACCGGGTGCAGCAGGACCGCGTCGACCTTGCCGGTCAGGGTGTCCGGCCGCTCGGGCGGGCGCACATAGGCCTTCAGGATGCGCTGCGCCTCGCGGTGCGCGGCGCGGATCTCGCCGGCCGACAACTCATGCCAGACGTTCTCGGTCGACAGGGCGCCGGAGGAGATCAGCGCATCCACCTGGGCGGTGAGCTCGTCGATGCCGCGCTTGCGGGTGGCCACGGTGGTGACGATCGGACAACCCAGGTCGCGCTGCAGGCCTTCCAGGTCGATCCGCAGGCCCTGGCGCTGGGCGATGTCGTACATGTTGAGCGCCAGCACCATCGGCCGGCCCACCGCCTTCAGCTCCAGGATCAGCCGCAGCACGAGGCGCAAGTTGGTGGCGTCGGCCACGGCCACCACCACGTCGGGCGCCTGCTCGCCCGCCAGCCGGCCCAGCACCGCGTCGCGGGTCACCACTTCGTCCGGGCTGCGCGCGCGCAGGGAATAGGTGCCCGGCAGGTCCAGGATCGACAGCGACCGGCCGGCGGCGGTGACCACGTGGCCTTCCTTCCGCTCGACGGTGACGCCGGCGTAGTTGGCCACCTTCTGCCGGCTGCCGGTCAGGGCATTGAACAGGGCGGTCTTGCCGGTGTTGGGATTGCCGACCAGCGCGACCCGCGCGGGCCCTGGCCGGTTCGCCTGCGAGCCGGTCAAGTCTTTGCCAAGAGCGCCGCCCCCCATGGGGGCGGTTGGAACGGCCTCGCTCATCTCTTGTCCAGTCGAACCCAGACGTCCTCGGCGTCGCGGCGGCGCAGCGCCACGCGCATGTCGTCCAGCCGCACGGCGATGGGATCCTTCCAGATCGCGCCTTCGTGCAGCACCTCAAACCGGGCGCCCTCCACGAAGCCGAACTCCAGCAGCCGACGCTCCAGCTCGTGCACGTCGACGCCGTGGCCGCCCGCGTGGTCTGCCCTCACCTCGACGATCTCGCCCCGGTCGCCGGGCCTGACCGCGCTCATGCGCACGCAGCCGTCCAGATCGACGATCACCGCGTCCGCCGCGTCAGGCAGCATGTCGTGCATCAGCAAGGTCCGGCGTCCGCAAATTTTGCGAACGATTATCAGTTACGACCTCGACCGTCCCGGCGCAAGGCTTCGCGTTGACGCACGCCACGGCGTCCGTATGTTCCGCGCCGCGGCCCCTGTGGTGGAATTGGTAGACGCGCCGGACTCAAAATCCGGTTCCGAGAGGAGTGTCGGTTCGAGCCCGACCGGGGGCACCACCGTCTTGCCGCGCAGCCTCAGACGCTGAGCGCCGCCAGCACGGCGTCGGTCATCTCGACGGTGCCGACCGGCCGCTCGCCCGGGCTCACGATGTCGGGGGTGCGGAAGCCCTGGCGCAGGACCTCGCGCACGGCGGCGTCCAGCCGGGCGGTCAGGTCGGGGCGGCCGAACGAGTGCTTCAGGCACAGCGCGAACGACAGGATGGCCGCCAGCGGATTGGCGATCCCCTGGCCCGCGATGTCCGGCGCCGAGCCGTGGACCGGTTCGTAAAGCCCCAGGGCCCGGCCGTCGGGGCGGGGCAGGCCCAGCGAGGCGGAGGGCGCGAGGCCGAGGGAGCCGGTGAGCATCGCCGCGGCGTCGGACAGGATGTCGCCGAACAGGTTGTCGGTGACGATGACGTCGAACTGCTTCGGCCGGCGCAGCAGCTGCATGGCGCAGTTGTCGGCGTACATGTGGCTGAGCTCGACGTCGGGGAAGTCCCGGCCGACCTCGTTCGCCACCGCGCGCCACAGGCGGCCGGTCTCCATGACGTTGGCCTTGTCCACTGAGCAGAGCCGCCGTGCGCGGCCGCGGGCCAGTTCGAAGGCGGTGCGGCAGACGCGGGCGATCTCGGCGTCGGTGTAGGCCTGGGTGTCGAAGGCGCGCCGCGCGCCGTCTGGCCCGGTCTCCTGGCCCCGCGGCTGGCCGAAATAGACGCCGGAGGTCAGCTCGCGGACGATGACGATGTCGAGGCCGTCCACCAGTTCGGGCCGCAGCGCCGAGGCGTCCGCCAGTTCGGGGTAGGCGACGGCGGGCCGCAGGTTGGCGAAGACGTCCAGGTCGCGGCGCAGGCGGATGATGCCGGACTCGGGGCGCTTGCCCACGGGCCGCGCGTCCCACCGCTCGCCGCCGACCGCGCCGAACAGGACGGCGTCGGAGCCTTGCGCGTCAGCCACCACCGCGTCGCTGACGGCTTCGTCGCAGGCGTCGATCGAGGCGCCGCCAACCAGGCCGTGGGTGATCTGCAGCGGCCGGCCCAGGTGCGGCTCGAACCAGGCGACCACGCGCAGCGCCTGGTCGGTGACCTCGGGCCCGATCCCGTCGCCGGGCAGCACCAGCAGCTTCAGGGGGACCTCAGATGCAGCGGCCACCGTCCACCTCCAGGGCCACGCCGGTGATCATCGCCGCATCCGCCGAGCACAGGAACGCCGCCGCGGCGCCCATGTCGGCCGGGGTCGAGAGGCGGCCGAGAGGGATGGTCGCGACGATGCGGGCGCGGGCCTCGTCGGTGTCGGCGCCGATGAAGGTCTTCAGCATCGGCGTGTCGCCGGCGACCGGGTTCAGGGCGTTCACCCGGATGCCGGCCGGGGCGAGCTCGATCGCCATCGCCCGAGTGGCGGCGATCATCCAGCCCTTGGAGGCGTGTACCAGGTGAGGTTCGGGCGGGGCCGGACGCCGCCGGTCGAGGCGATGTTGAGGATCGCGCCGCCGCCCGCCGCGATCATACCCGGCACGAAGGCGCGGGCGGTCAGGTAGACCGACTTGGCGTTGATCGCGAAGATCCGGTCGAACTCGTCCTCGGGCATTTCGGCCAGGGCGCCGGGGGCCTGGGGCATGCCGGCATTGTTGACGACGATGCCGACGGGGCCCAGCAGCGCGCGGGCTTCGGCGGCCATGGCGTCGACCTTGGCGGCGCTCGACACGTCGACGTCCAGGACAACCGCGGCGTTGTCCAGCTCGGACACCAGGCGGCGGGCGGCCTCGACGTTGAGGTCGGCGACGCCGACCCGGGCGCCCTCGGCGACGAAGCGGCGCACGATGCCTTCGCCGAACCCCGAGGCCCCGCCGGTGACGATGGCGGCCTGGCCCGCGAGCCGGCCCGAAACGATCCCGTCAGCCATGATGATGCGCCACCGTCTTGAGGGCGGAGAAGCCGTAGAGCGCCTCCAGGCCCTTTTCCCGCCCGTGCCCGGAGGCGCCGACGCCGCCGAACGGCAGCTCGACCCCGCCGCCGGCGCCGTAGTTGTTGATGAACACCTGGCCGGCCCGCAGGTCGCGCGCCAGCCGCATCTGCCGGTCCCCGTCGCGGGTCCAGACGCCGGCCACCAGGCCGTAGCGGGTGGCGTTGGCCAGGGCGACGGCGTGAGCCTCGTCCTCGAAGGCGGCGACCAGGGCCACGGGGCCGAAGATCTCCTCCTGGAACAGCGCGTGGTCGGCCGGGACCCCGGTGAACAGGACCGGCGCGACGTAGTGGCCGCCGGCCGGGGCGTCGTCGGCGATCCGGCCCTCGGCGGCCAGGGCCAGGTCCGAACGGCCCTGGGCGAGGAACGCGGCCACCCGGGCCTTCTGTCTGGCCGAGATCAGCGGGCCCAGGTCCAGGTCGGCCTCGGCGGGGCCGGCGACCAGCCCCGTGAACCGCTCGGCCAGCGCCTCGACCACGCGGTCGTGGACGCCGCGCTGGACCAGGATGCGCGATGCGGCGGAGCAGGTCTGGCCGGCGTTCTGGACCGCGGCGGCGACCAGCACCGGCAGCGCCTTCTCCAGGTCGGCGTCGTCGAACACCAGCTGGGGCGACTTGCCGCCCAGTTCCAGCGTGACGCCCACGCCGTTCCGGCCGGCCGCCGCCTGGATCAGCGCGCCCACCGGGCCGGAGCCGGTGAACGACAGGTGGTCGATCCCGGGGTGGCCGGCCAGCGCCGCGCCCACGGTCTCGCCCAGGCCGGTGACCACGTTCAGCGCGCCGGCGGGCAGGCCGGCGTCCTGCGCCAGGGCGGCGAAGGCCAACGCCGAGAGGCTGGCGTCCTCGGCCGGCTTCAGGACGGCTGCGTTGCCCATGGTCAGCGCGCCCACCACCGAGCGGCCGATGATCTGCAGCGGGTAGTTCCAGGGGATGATGTGGCCGGTCACGCCGTGCGGCTCGCGGCGCGTGTGCACCGTGTAGCCGGGCAGGTAGGGGATGGTCTCGCCCAGGACCTTGTCCGCCGCCCCGGCGTAGAACTCCAGGTAGCGGGCGAGGGCGGCGACATCGGCGCGGGCCTGGCGCAGCGGCTTGCCGACGTCCCGCGCCTCGATCCGCGCCAGCGGCTCGGCGTGCTCGGTGACCCGCACGGCCAGCCGCGCCAGCAGGCGGCCCCGTTCGGCGGCGCTGAACCGGCCCCAGTCGCCGGCGAGCGCGCCCCGGGCCGCGGCCACGGCGGCGTCGACGTCGTTCGCGTCCGCCATGGCGATCTCGCCCAGGCGCTCGCCGCTCGACGGGTTCTCGACGGCCAGCCGTCCGCCGCCGCCCGCCCGCCAGGCGCCGCCGATCAGCAGGCCCGCTCTGTTCAGCTCAACCGCCACCGCGCTCTCCACGCGGCGGAGTAAGCCATGCGCCGCGCGGCGCGCCTACCCGTGGCGCAGGGCCGCGCTCAGATCGCCTTGTCCAGCGCTGCGGGCATGCCGTTGGCGTCGTGGTAGGCGACGCAGCCGTCGGCGAAGTAGTGGCCGACGATGGAGCGGCGCGAGAGGCTCTTGTCGCGGCGGACGCGGCCGGCGTGCATCAGGTTCTCGTGCCAGATCAGCACCGTGCCGGCCTTGGGCTGGTAGATCTCGGTGGCGAACCTGTCCTTCAGGAACTCCCCCCAAAGCGGGGCCACCGCATCGCCGAACCGGGTCCAGTCGCCCTCGACCTTGGGCACGCCGGGCAGGTCCTTCATGTAGGTGCGCGGCAGCTTGTGGCTCTTCGGATAGATCATGAGCTCGCCGGACTCCGGCTGGATGTCCTCCAGCGCGGTCCACACACCGCACATGCGCCCGGCCGGGAACGGCGTCAGCACGATAGTGTCCTGGTGATAGAGCTGCTCGGAGCCGAACACATAGGTCAGCGACTGGTAGGGCTTGGCCGGCGCGCCGAAGATCAGGCCGAGGACGCGCAGGATCCGCGGGTCCCGCCACAGGTCCCGGATCGCCGGATAGGTGAGGTGCAGGTTGTGCAGCCGCTGGCTGGCGCCCCACTCGTAACCCTCGACCTTGTTCGCCACCGCATCGTCCATCGCGGCGTTCAACGTGGCCAGCTGGTCCGCATCGATCAGGCCCGGCAGGACCAGGTAGCCCTCGCGGGCGAAGTGGCGCAGGGCGACGATCTCGTCGTCGGTCGCGGCGCCGGAGGCGGCCAGGGCGGCCAGGTGCGCCTCGACGGATTCGGGCGCGCGGTCGTGCCAGGGGGCCAGGCTCTCGTCGTCGTAGTCGTAGAGGGTGCTGTCGGTCTCGGCGACCACCAGCGGGGTGCCGTTCCGCCTAAGCGACTCGCGGGTCAGCTCGGCGACGGGGCCTTCGTTGCGGATCAGCAGCGTCAGGTCGCACTGGGCCAGCACGGTCCCGGCGGCGTCCGCCAGGTCCACGTGCAGGGTGGCGGGGCCGTTGGGCAACAGGTGTCCGTGCAGGGCGACCCAGAGCGGCTGATACTCGGACGTGAGCGCCACCGGCTTCTCGATCGCGGGGCGGGTCGCGCCGGGCGCGAACACCCGCAGGACCGCGTCGGCCGGCGTGTCGGCGCGCACCGACGCCTCGATGACGATCAGCCCGGTGGAGGGGACGGTCTCGGCGTCCGAGGCCACCGCCAGGTGCGCGTTGGGGACCGGGGTCGGGACGGGCGGGGCGGCCTTGTCGGGACGAAAGATTCGAAGCAAGGACCGCACGCCGGACTCCTGAACGGGCTACGCATCCCGCAAGGCGCACACCTGCGAAAGGGTGGGTTGTCCGCGCGTCCGGGAAGGCCGCTAGAGTGGGCATATGCGGGCGGTGAGGCAAGCGCGGCAAATGGGTTCGGTCGGTGGTTGGAGGACGCTCCGCGGTGAAGCTTGAGGGGCTGTTCCGGCGCATGACAGGCCGCGCGCCGCCAGCGCCCGCCGTCCCGGCCGTCCCGCCGCCGGCGTCCTATGCCGAGGCGCTGCTGGCGGTGGGCTTCGACGATGAGGCCTACCGGCGGGACTACCCGGTCCTCGAAGCGCTCACGCCGGTGGAGGCGGCGGCGCACTACCACGCCTCCGGGCGCGTGGAGCGGTTCGATGTGCGGTTCCGCCACCCGTT
>CBHTUE010000116.1:0-13857 GCA_966096115.1 uncultured Phenylobacterium sp. | reverse complement strand
GAACCCGGTCGGGCGTCCGCAAAGGCCCGCATAAAATTGCACTTCGAGCTATCACGTTTCGCTCTACGGAGGTCATTGTCTCGCTTTTGCGCAGCGGGCCAATGCCGCTTGTCGACGCGCCTCGCCCGCTCGCCGCAAATCGGGCCGCTTACCGAGCTTTCGCGCGCCCTTCGCCGCATTCCGCATGAGGACAACGACCGCTCAGGCATCCTTGCATCGACAGCTGTGTCCAGGGAGCAAGTTCAGTGCCCGTGCGTCCCCCCTCGCTCCGCGCCATCGCCGCCTTCGAGGCGGCCGCGCGTCATGAGAGCTTCACCAAGGCGGCGGACGAACTGAACCTGACCCAGAGCGCCATCAGCCACGCGATCCGCTCGCTGGAACTGCGCCTGGGCGTCGACCTGTTCGACCGGTTCGGGCGCACGGTGGCCCTAACCGAAGCCGGACGCGCCTTCGTCAGCCGCCTGCGCCTGTCGCTCAACCTGATCTCCGAGGCCTTCGAGGCGCCCGGCCGGCTGGGTCGCGCCCGCCTGGTGGTGGCCGCCTCCGCCGGAGTCGCCGAGCGGATCCTGGCCGCGCGCCTGCCCGGCTTCCTGGCCGGCCACCCCGACCGCGAGCTGGAACTGCGCACCGTCACCGGCGCCGCCGAGGTCACCGCCGGCGAGGCCGACGTGGCGATCCTCTACGGCGCCGGGGCCTGCGCCGGGCTCACCCAGCGCCGCCTGGCCGGCGAGGCCCTGTTCCCGGTGGCCGCGCCGTCCGTCGACCTGCCGCGGCGGCCCGAGGACCTGATCCACTGCGCCCTGATCCACCAGCCCGAGCATCCGTGGCGGCTGTGGCTGGAGCAGGTGGGCCTCAGCGATCTGCAGACCACCGCGGCGCTCACTGCCGACAGCCCGATGGCGGCCCTCGAACTGGCGCGCGGCGGCGCCGGCGTCTGCCTGGCCCGCGGCCTGATGGCCCGCGACGACCTGCGCGCCGGTCGCCTGGTGCGGCTGTTCCAGGCCGAGGCGGCGCTGCGCGAGGACTACACCGCCGTCTGGAACCCGGCCTCGCCCCGGGCCGACCTGATCCGTCCCTTCGTGGACTGGCTGGCCGGCGTCCTGGAGCCCGGCCCGACCCCGACGCTGCACGCGGCGTAGCGGCAACCCCAACGCCGTCCCCCTCCCCTTCTGGGGAGGGACAGACCGCGCCAGCGGTCAGGGTGGGGCAGTCACGACCGGGCGCGACCTGTCAGGACGAGCCCCGCTACTCCCCCATCTCCGAGCTCCTCCACCACACTTCCCCACCCTGGCGCGCTGCGCGCGCCTGTCCCTCCAGAAGGGGAGGGACAGGCGCAAAGAAAAGGGCCCCCCGCTTGCGCGGGAGGCCCAGTCCGAGGGTTGGTGGCGTGTCTTAGAAGTCGGCGGTCAGGCCCACGAACACGTAGCGACCCAGGACGTCGTAGACCTGGCTGTAGGCGTTGCCTGAGCAGGACGCGTTCGGGGTGCAGTTGGTCTGGCCGACCAGCGGCGGATCCTTGTCGAACACGTTGTTGATCCCGGCCCGGAAGCTGAAGCCGTCGCGCATCTTCCACGTCGTCAGGATGTCGAAGTAGTCGCGAGTGGCGAGCTTCAGGTCAGAGGCCGGCTGAGCGGCCGGGTTGTTCAGGGTCGGGTCACCGTCGGTCGTGTCCAGCTTGACGCTGGAGAAGTGCCGCCACTGGATCGAGAACGCCAGGTTCTTGAGCCACTCGCCGTACTCGAACGGCGTGTTCCAGGTCAGGCGCGCCTTGGAGCGCCACCGCGGGTTCGGAATGGTCGAGCCCGGGCGACCGTTGCACTGGGCGCCGTACAGACCCGCGCAGTCGACGAAGGGGTCGCCCGGCAGGATCGCGCTCGCCAGCTTGTCGAGGTAGGTGCCGACGAAGGTGAAGTTGATCCCGCCCGCGTTCTCGAGTCCGAACTTGTCCAGGTCGGTCCGGTAGGAGGCGTTGAAGTCGAGGCCGGTGGTCTTCAGCGATCCGGTGTTCTGGGTCAGGTCGACCACGTGGCCGGTCGGGCCCGAGGAGTTCAGGTAGAGGCTGCGGGTCGCGGTGTCGCGAACGATCAGCGGGCAGTAGGAATTGTCATTCTGCAGGTAGCACTTGTTGAGAATGACGTCGGCGCCGATGTTCGAGATGTAGTGGTCGACCTTGATGTCGAAGTAGTCGACCGAGAAGTTCGCACCAGGCAGGAACGTCGGCTGGTAGACGAAGCCCAGCGAGAAGGTGTCGGACTTCTCCGGCTGCAGGTTCGGGTTGCCGCCGAGCAGGCCGTAGTATTGGTTGGCCACGTTCGGCTCGATCGCCAGCACCTGCGCCGTCGTATAGCCGTGCACCTGGGCGCAGCGGGCGATCAGCGCGGCGTTGGCGGCCGTGTTGGCGAGGCCCGCGCAGGGGTCGGTCGAGCCGTCCAGCGCATGAATCTGCGGGCCGAACAGTTCGACCAGGTTCGGCGCCCGAACCGCGCGCTGGTAGCTGGCCCGGAACCGGATCCCGTCGATCGGGGTCCAGTCGCCCGCGACCTTATAGGTGTCGGTGGTCACGTGGTACGAGTAGTCCGAGTAGCGATAGCCCAGTTCGAGCTGCAGCTGCTTGGCGAACGGCATGTCCTGGATCAGCGGGATCCGGGCCTCGCCGTAGCCTTCATAGACGTCGAAGCTGGCGCCGATCGGGGTCGAAGCTGCGCCGCCGCCGTTGAGCTGGCCGGGCGTCCGCGAGACGAAGTCGCCGTCGAAGTCGATGTGCTCGCGGCGGTACTCGGCCCCGAAGGCCACGCCCACGCCGTCCTTCGCCCAGGGGGACTTCACCCCATAATCGGTCAGGTCGCCGCCCAGCGAGAAGTTGGCCACCCGCTCGGAGGTGTTGCCGAAGGTCGACGCCGGCACCTGCAGGTAGTTGAGCATGGCCGGGGTGACCTGCCCCTCCTGGAAGATGTTGTAGGGCACGCAGGCCGCGTCGGCGACGGTGACGGCGTTGATGCCGCAGACGATCTGGCCGGCGGCGTTGCGCTTGGCGATCAGGGCGGCGTCGATGCGCGACTTCAGGAAGTAGGCTGTCTGGCGGGCGTCGAACTTGGTCGCCGCGTATTCCAGGTAGCTGTCGTAGTTCCAGTTGTCGTTGAACTTGCCGCGCAGGCCGACAACGTAGCGATAGGTGTTGTGGCGGTACTCCGACTGGCGGCCGCCACCTTCCACGTTGCGCTTGGCGACCGTGCCGGTGAACAGCGCGGTCGGCGAACCGGCATTGGCGCCGCAGATCTGCGTCTGCTGCGCCGCGGTCAGGAAGGCGTTGTCGCAGTTGATGCTGAAGGTGCCGGCGAAGATGCCGCCCGGCGCGATCTGGGCGACCGAACGGTCGTCCATGAACATGCCTTCCACGTAGGCCTCGGCCCACGAGGCGACTTCATAGTGGCCGAAGAAGCCCAGGCGGTACCGTTCGTCGGGCCGGATGTAATAGTTCGACGGGCCGAAATTGTAGACGTCGGTCGTGGCGTTGCGCGGGCGGAAGGTGTTGCCCTGCACCGTGAAGCCGCCGACGCGGGCCGGCGTCGCGGTGCCCGAGCCGCCGCAGGCGGCCACGGACGTGAAGTCCGCGCCCGAGTTCAGCGTACAGGCCGAGTAGTCGCGGTTGCCCTGCAGCACCGCGTTCTGCTGGATGAAGCTGGCGAAGGCGGTGATGTTGCCTTTCCCGTCGGCGGCGTTCACGCCCATCGTCAGGGTGACTTCCGAGGCCTCGCCGTCGCGTACGTTGTGCTTCGGGATCGCGAACTGCCCGGCGTTGTTGCCGGCCACCGCCTGCTTGGCGCGGAGCGCGTCCTGCACGAAGCTGTCGTTGTTGTGCTGGTAGATCGAGTAGTTGGCGTCGACGCGGACGCCCTCGAAGTTCTGCAGCATGATGAAGTTGACGACGCCGGCCACGGCGTCGGCGCCGTACACGGCCGAGGCGCCGCCCGTCAGCACGTCCACCCGCTCCACCAGCGACGCCGGGATGAAGTTCAGGTCGGCGACCGGATTGTTGATCGAGGTCGGGTTGCCCGCGCCCATCCGGCGGCCGTTGATCAGCACCAGGGTGCGCGAGGCGCCCAGGCCGCGCAGGTTCACCGTGGCGGTGCCGTTCGAGCCGTTGGAGACGTTGGAGCCCTGGGCGGCGAAGGCCTGCGGCAGGGTGTTGATGATGTCCTCGACCCGGGTCACGCCCTGGGCTTTGATTTCGGCGGCGCCGATGGCGACCACCGGGCTGACGCTGGTCAGGTTCGGCGTCGGGATCCGGGTGCCGGTCACCACGACTTCGGCGACTTCCTCCTCGGCGCCGCCACTCGCCTTGGCCTGGGCCTGAGCCTGGGTGGCCAGGCCGAGAACGGCCACGCCACAGATCATCGAAGACGCCAAGAGGCGCTCGCGCATGCGATTGATGTTCAAGTCAAAATCCTCCAGCAGCCCGGCGGCGCGATGCCACTCCGGCCTGATCCCCACATGAAAAGCTGGCCCCACAAGCCGCCGGCGCACCGGCTGCGCCAAACAGCGCCGCTTGAGGAAAACTATTGTTGCCCCCAGCGATGATTTACTGAATTTGTCTTCTGGAATTCATGAACTTGATTCACGTGTCAGGCTTGAAGCGTCACCGGACGTCACTGAGACGGACTCAATTTCAGTTGTAAATACAGTGATATATGGGCACATGAAGGAAGATCATGGGCGCGGCCGGCATGCGGCGACGGCGCTCCACGGGCCGGTCATTCCTTGGAAGAATGTTGCAAAAAGAAAACACAGGCTGACCGCTGTTACAATTGTCACGGGCCAGTGACACATGAAGAGTTCTCATGTGAAGTATGACAAGAAGTCGTCACGAATGTTCATGCGTCCGGTATAAAGTCATTCTGTACCGGGGTCCGGTCCCAGATCCTGTTTGGAACGGAGCCTTGCATGACCAGCCTCGCCATCGAGTTCGCCGCCGGCGCCGCCCCCATCCGCACCACCCTGGCGCAGGGATCGCCCCGGGTCCTGTGGATCGACGCCGACACCGACGCCGTCGAACCCGGCCTCGAGATGCTTCGCCGCCACGGCTACGAGGTCGAGCGCGCCGGTTCCGCCCTGGAGGCGCAGGCCACCCTCGACCGCGAGGGCGCCGACCTGGTGATCCTGGAAACCTCGCTGCCCGACGCGGACGGCCTGGCCCTGTGCCGCCGACTCTCCGAGGCGGAGGGCGCGCCGGTGATGGTGTTCGCCAAGGCCGCAGACACCCTGGACCGCGTGGCCGGCCTGGAATTCGGCGCCGAAGACGTCCTGCCCAAGACCACGCACCCGCTGGAGCTGCTGGCCCGGGTCCGCGCCCTGTTGCGCCGCGCCGCGCGCCATGCCCGCAAGACCGCCGAGGCGGCGCTGGACACCTGGCGCTTCGACGCCGAGCTCGGCTACGTCACCTCGCCGACCGGCCGCACCGTGCGCCTCAGCCCCGCCGACGCCGCCCTGCTGCGCGCGCTGGCCGCCCGCCCCGGCGAGGTGCTGCCCCGCGAAGCGCTGGTGGCCCTGCTGCACGGCGAGGGCTCCCCCGCGGGCGGCCGCTCGATCGACGCCCGCATCGCGCGCCTGCGCCGCACGCTGAGCGCCTGCGACGGCGCCGGGGAGCTGATCAAGACGCTCCGCGGCGGCGGCTACCTCTTCCAGGCCCAGGTGACGGCCCGCGCCGGGGGCATGGCCGCCGCCTAGCTCCGCCGACGCCCAGGCCCTACAACGCCCGGCGATGCTGGGCGCGATGATCCTGACCGGCGGGGCCTCCTCGCGCATGGGCGAAGACAAGGCGGTGGTCGACTGGGCCGGCCGCCGCGCCGTCGACCGCGTCGCCGATCTGGCCCGCGCCGCGGCCGCGCAGGCGATCGTCACCGTGGGGCCGAGGGACTACGGCCTTACCGCCGTTCCCGACGACGCGCCGTTCGGGGGACCGGTCGGCGGCATCCTCGCCGGCGCCCGGGCGCTGGCCGCGCGGGGCTGTACGCGCGCCCTCGTGCTCGCCGTCGACACGCCGACGCTCACCGCCGCCGACCTGGCGCCGCTGCTGGCGCACGAGGGCCCGGGCGCGGCCTATGAGGGCCTGCACCTGCCGCTGGTGCTGGACCTGGCGGCGATCCCGTCGAACGCCGCCGCCGGCATGCGGATCAGCGCCCTGGCGGCCGAGGCCGGCGCGGCGCGCCTGGCGGTCCCGCCCGGCGCCGCGGCCCGCCTGCGCGGGGCGAACACGCCCGACGAACACGCCGCCCTGCTGGACGAATTGCGCGCCGCGGGCCCCTGACGCCACGTGAGCCCGCCTTCCGCATTTCCAGATCGCGTTCTAAGTTTTCGGCGCCTGCCCAGGAGGCTCGGATGCTGCTCAGCGATGTCCCCGCGATCGCCGCCCACCACGCGCCGGAGGTCGCCGCCGTCACCTTCCGCGACCGCAGCTTCACCTACGCCCAGCTGCGCGACCGCTGCTGGCGGCTCTCCAACGCCCTGATCCCGCTCACCGACGCCGGCGACCGCGCGGCGA
Organism: uncultured Phenylobacterium sp.; assembly: GCA_966096115.1. Lineage (GTDB taxonomy): Bacteria > Pseudomonadota > Alphaproteobacteria > Caulobacterales > Caulobacteraceae > Phenylobacterium. Next base: position 7,319 of record CBHTUE010000116.1, on the reverse strand, counting down.
TCCTGTCGGAGAACTGCTCCGAGTATGTCGAGTGCTACTACGGCGTCCCTGGCGCGGCGCTGGCCCTGGTGCTGCTGAACTACCGCCTCTCGCCGCGCGAGCTGGCTTACATCATCGGCAATTCCGAGCCGCGGCTGCTGTTCGTCGAGGCCAAGTACCTGGCGATCATCCGCCAAATCCGCGCCGAGATCCCGTCGGTGGAACGGATCGTGGTGATCGACGGCGAGGCCGAGGACGGGGTCGCCTACGAGGACTTCCTGGCGACCGGCGCGCCCACCGAACCCGCCCGCAAGCCCAGCGAGGAAGACCTCTGCTGGCTGCTCTACACCTCGGGCACCACCGGGCTGCCGAAAGGCGCGATGCTGTCGCACCGGAACCTGATGGCGGCGGTCGTGAACAGCATGTGCGCCTGGGACGCCGGGACCGACGACGTCTGCCTGTTCACGTTCCCGCAGTTCCACGTCGCGGGCTACGTGATGCCCATGTACCACCTGCGGACCTATCCGGTAGTGATCCTCAAGAGCTTCGACGTCGAGACCGTGCTGGCCAACATCCAGCAGTACCGGATCACCTCGACGGCCATGGCGCCCACCATGATCGCCATGCTGATCGAGGACCCGATCGCCGAGCGCTACGATCTCGGGAGCCTCAAGCGCATCGGCTACGGCGCGTCGGCCATGCCGGCGGAGGTGCTGAAGAAGGCCCGCCGGCGCTGGCCGGGCGTCGGCTTCTCCACCGGCTTCGGCATGACCGAGCTCAGCGGCAACGTGATGTTCCTGAGCCCCGCCGACCACGACCGCGCCGCCGACCAGGGCCTGCCGATCCTGTCCTCCGTGGGCCGCCAGATGCCGATGGCGCGGGTGCGGGTGGTCGACGACGACGGCGCCGACGTGGCCCCCGGCGAGCCCGGCGAGATCGTGGTGCGGGGCGACCAGGTGCTGATGGGCTACTGGCGCAACCCCGAGGCCACCGCCGGGTCATTCTTCGAGGGCGGCTGGTTCCGGTCCGGCGACGTCGGGCGCTGGGACGCCGACGGCTACCTCACCATCGTCGACCGCAAGAAGGACATGGTGCTGACCGGCGGCGAGAACGTCTATCCGCGCGAGGTCGAGGAGGTGCTCTACCAGCACCCGGCGGTGCTGGAGGCCGCGGTGATCGGCGCGCCGGATCCCAAGTGGGGCGAGAAGGTCGTGGCCGTCGTCTGCCGCCGCGCCGACGTCGGGCCCGAGGAGCTGATCGCCTTCTGCCGCGAGCGCCTCGCCGGCTACAAGAAGCCGAAGCACGTCATCTTCATCGAGGTGCTGCCGCGCAACGCCTCGGGCAAGGTGCTGAAACGCGAGCTGCGCGACCGCATCGCCGCCGGCGACCTCACCCTCGACGGCTGAGCCGAAGCGCGCTGGCGCGACGGCCAAGCCTGTGCATCATCCCAGCGCCCCAATCTCAGACCGCGAGGCCTCGCATGCTCACCGTCCACCACCTCGGCGTCTCGCAGTCCGAGCGCATCGTCTGGCTTTGCGAGGAGCTGGGCATTCCCTACGAGCTGAAGGTCTATCAACGCCGCGCCGACAACCGACTGGCCCCCGACGACTACAAGGCCCTGCACCCGCTCGGCACAGCGCCGATCATCACCGACGGCGACCTGGTGCTGCCGGAGTCGGCGGCGATCATCGAATACATCATCCATACCTACGGCGGCGGCCGACTGGCCGTGGCGCCGGGCGCGCCGAACTACGCCGACTACCTGTTCTGGTTCCACTTCTCGAACGGCGCGTTCATGCCCAGCCAGATGAGCGTGATGATCGCCCGCATCCTGGGGGTCGGGCCCGACGATCCGCGCAGCGCCTTCGTCAGCGGCCGCAGCGAGAACGCCTGGGCGCTGCTGGAAAAGCGCCTCGGCGAGAGCCCCTACCTCGCGGGCGACGAGCTGACCGCCGCCGACATCATGATGGGCTTCGGCCTGACCACCATGCGCGCCTTCGTGCCCCGCGACATCTCCGGCAGCCCGAACATCCTGGCCTACCTGCAGCGCATCGCCGCCCGCCCCGCCTACCAGCGCGCCATGGCGAAGGGCGACCCCGGCATGGCTCTGATGCTGACCTAGGTCCCGCTTCGGGCTAGGATAGCTGACGCTCAGGAGGGCCTTCCGCGATGCTGACACTCACGGTCAACGGACAGCGGCATGAGGTCGACGTCGAGCCGGACGCCCCGCTCCTCTGGGTTCTGCGCGACGAGCTGGGCCTCACCGGCACGAAGTTCGGCTGCGGCATCGCCCAGTGCGGCGCCTGCACGGTCCATATCGACGGCAAGCCGGTCCGATCCTGCATCACCCCGACCGGTTCGGTGAAGGGCGTCGTCACCACCATCGAGGGGCTGTCGAAGGACCTGAAGCACCCGGTGCAGCAGGCGTGGCTGATCGAGGACGCGCCGCAGTGCGGCTACTGCCAGTCCGGCCAGATCATGGCGGCGGCGGCCCTGCTGGCGAAGACGCCGAACCCGACCGACGCCCAGATCGACGCCGAGGTCACCAACATCTGCCGCTGCGGGACCTACCCGCGCATGCGCAAGGCCATCCACCGCGCCGCCGCGGCGATGGCGAAGAAGGCGTAGCCGCCATGGACGGATCGCAACCCCTCAACCTCTCCCGGCGCGGCGTGGTCTTCGCCGGCCTCTCCGCCGCCGGCGGCCTCGTCATCGGCGTGCCCATGGCCGCCAGCGCCAAGGTCCAGCCCGCCGTCCTGGCGGACGGAACCAATGCGATGAAGGAGATGACCGCCTTCCTGGTCATCGAGCCGGACAACACCGTCACCATCCGCATCCCCCACGCCGAGATGGGCCAGGGCACCTCGACCGCGCTGGCCATGCTCGTCGCCGAGGAGCTCGAGTGCGACTGGAGCAAGGTCCGCATCGAATACGCCTCGGCCAACCGCAACGCCCGCGCCGGCGGCAAGCTGTACGAGGGCATGCAGACGGTCGGCAGCCGTGGCGTGCGCACCTCGGTGAAGATGATGCAGCAGGCCGGCGCCTCGGCCCGCGAGCGCCTGCGCGTGGCCGCCGCCCAGCGCTGGAACGTCGACCCGGCCGACTGCGCCATCGCGTCGGGCAAGTGCCTGCACAAGGCCACCAACCGCACCGCCGACTATGGCGCGCTCGCCGCCGCCGCGGCCGCCGTGCAGCTGGCGCAGGAGCCGGCCATCCGGGCGCCGAAGGACTACAAGCTGGTCGGCAAGTGGACGCCGCGCCTGGACACCGCCGTCAAGCTGGACGGCTCGGCCAAGTTCGGCATGGACGCCCAGGTTCCGGGGATGGTCTACGCCGCCGTCTGGTCGGCCCCGGTCTACGGCGGGTCGCTGAAGTCCGTCGACGAGTCCGGCCTGAAGGACCTCCGCGGCATCATCGCCGTCGTGAAGCTGAAGGACGCGGTGGTGGTCGTCGCCGACCGCTACTGGCGCGCCAAGAAGGGGCTCGACGCCCTGAAGATCGAGTGGGACACCGGCGCCTATGGGGCCGTGCAGCAGGCCGGCCTGGAGCAGGACCTGCGCGCCGCCCTCGACGGCCCAATGGCCACAGCCGAGAAAAAGGGCGACCCCGACGCCGCCCTGACCGCCGCCGGCGCCAAGCTGGTCGAGGCCGTCTACGAGGCGCCGTTCCTGTCGCACTCGCCGATGGAGCCGCTGAACTGCACGGTGCAGCTGGCGCCCGACCGGGTCGACGTCTGGCTCTCCACCCAGGCCCCGATGGCCGTACTGCAGACGGCCGCCAAGGAGACCGGCGTCGCGCCGGAGAACGTCTACGTCCACAACGCCTTCGTCGGCGGCGGCTTCGGCCGGCGCGGCGGCGCGCCGGACGAGCTGGTCCACGCCATCGCGGTCGCCAAACAGGTTGGCAAGCCTGTGAAGCTGATCTGGTCGCGCGAGCAGGACATCCGCCGCGACCGCTACCGCCCGCAGGCCGCCGTCCGCTTCAAGGCCGCGCTCGATCCCGCCGGCAGGCCGCAGGCCTTCCAGGCCCGCGTCGCCGTGCCCTCGCTGATCCGCCCCGGCCCGCAGACCGCTCAGGCCTCCGAGCCGATGGCCGTGGAGTGCATCGCCAACTCCTTCTACGCCTTCCCGTCGCGCGACGTCGGCGTGGTGCTGAAGAACAGCCACGTGCCGGTGTCGTTCTGGCGCGGGGTCGGCAGCTCGCAGAACGGCTTCTTCGTCGAGGGCTTCGTCGACGAGATGGCGCACGCCGCCGGCCAGGACCCGCTGGCCTTCCGCCGCGCCCTGCTGGTCAACCGCCCCGATGCGCTGGGCGTCATCGACGCCATGGCGGCGAAGGGCGACTGGGGCAAGCCGCTGCCCAAGGGCCGCGGCCGGGGCCTGGCTATCATCGAGGCCTACGGCAGCGTCTCCGGCCAGGTGGTCGAGGTCACGGTCTCAAAAGACGGCAAGCTCAGCGTCGACCGAGTGACCTGCGTGCTCGACTGCTACCACGTCGCCAACCCCAACACCGTCGCCCAGCAGATGGAGGGCGCGGTGATCATGGGCCTGACCGCGGCGCTCTGGGGCGAGATCACCATCAAGAACGGCGCGCCGGTGGAGACCAACTTCCACAACTACCGCATGGCCCGCTTCGCCGAGACCCCGCCGCGCATCGACGTCCACCTCACGCCCTCGGGCGGCGAGCGCTGGGGCGGCGTCGGCGAGCCCGGCCTGGGCCCACTGGCCCCGGCGCTTACCAACGCGATCTTTGCGGCCACGGGCAAGCGCGTGCGCAAGCTGCCGCTGAAGCACGCGGACCTGAGCTGGGCTTGAGGGGAAGCTACCCGGCATAACCTGAGCGCCCCGGCAGCGCCGCCGCGCGACAGCGTTTGATCGCGCCCGGCAAGCTGTGCCAGAACGTCGGCGGCGCCCTGTCGCCGCCTTCCCTCCACGCCATCTCGAAAGCAACCCGCCATGGGCAACCGTCGTCTGGGCCGCAGCGCCATCTCGGTCTCCGACATCTGCATGGGCACCATGACCTTCGGGTCGCAGGTGGACGAAGCGACCTCGCACCGCATCCTCGACGCGTCGTTCGAGGCGGGGATCAACTTCTACGACACCGCCGAGAACTACCCAGTGCCGCCCGACCCCAAGTGGGCGGGCCAGTGCGAGGAGATCGTCGGGCGCTGGCTGAAGACCAAGGACCGCGACTCGATCATCCTGGCGACCAAGGTCTGCGGCCCCAGCCACGGCTGGATCAAGGGCTCGCAGCGGGCCGGCATGACGGCGCTGGACCGCCACAACATCACCCGCGCGCTGGAGGCCAGCCTGAAGCGGCTGGGCACCGACTACGTCGACCTCTACCAGACCCACTGGCCCGACCACGGCGTGGCCTACGACGAGACGATGGAGACGCTGGACGAACTGGTCCGGGCCGGGAAGGTGCGCATCCTCGGCTGCAGCAACGAGACCACCTGGGGCCTGATGAAGAGCCTGGCGGCGTCCGAGCGGCTGGGCGCGGCGCGCTACCAGACCATCCAGAACAACTTCAGCCTCAACAACCGCCGCTTCGAGGACGAACTGGCCGCCGCCTGCCGCCACGAGGGCGTCAGCCTGATCCCCTATTCGCCGCTGGCCGGCGGGGTGCTGTCGGGCAAGTACAACGATGGGGGCCGGCCGGAAGGGGCCCGGTTCTCCCGCTACCTGAACCTGGGCGGCCGTCAGGCCGTGATGGCGAACCGGTTCGTCAACGAGAAGTCGCTGGCCTCCACGGCCCGCTTCGCGGCCATCGCGGCGGAGGCGGGCATGGCCCCGGTGACCCTGGCCACGGCGTGGAGCAAGCAGCACGACTTCGTGGCCTCGACCATCGTCGGCGTCTCGGCCGAAGACCAGCTGCCCGACATCTTCGCCGCCCGCGACCTGGTCCTCCCGGACGAGGTGATGAAGGCCATCGATGCGGTGACGAAGGAGATCCTCTACCCGATGGGGTAGCTGGCTCGACCAGCTCGCGGCCGCGAGTGGGAGTGGCGCCGCCTGGGTGACCCGAACACCTCGCAGCTTCGGAAACGGGTGGTGCCGCCTAGGTGACTCGAACACCTGACCTACGCATTACGAATGCGCCGCTCTACCGGCTGAGCTAAGGCGGCCCGTTCCGGGAAGCGGGCTTTTACCTGCGACGGGACGATTTGGGAAGGCGTCAGCGGGTCGCGCCGCGCTTCAGGGTGTCACGCCCATGGCGTCGCGCCAGAACATCGCCAGCGCCTCGGCGCAGTGGGCATGGGTCCATTGGGCCGCCGTGGTGCTGGCGGCGTGGCGGATCAGGTGGGCGGCGGCCCCGTCCTGGTCGGCCAGGGCGCAAGCCCGCACCAGCGCCTGGGCAGCCGCTTCGCAGTCGTCCTCCTCGACCCACAAGCCGTTCATCGCGGTGGTGTATTCGCGCGGCCCGATCCCGGTGAAGCCGGCCACCAGGCAGCCGCAGGCCATGGCTTCGAGGATGGTCATGCTCATCCCCTCCAGCCGCGCCAGGCTCAGGAACACCGAGGCGCGGCCCAGCGCGGCGGCGGTCTCGGTCTCGGTGCGGCCCTCGATCTCGTCCCAGCGCCAGTCGGTCGGCCCGGCGTAGAGGCGGGCGAACATCAGCTGGATGGCCCGCAGTTCCTCCGGCCGCTTGCGCGGGATGGCGGCGATCACCGGGTCCTTGGCCGCCGGGACGAACAGCCGCTCGTCGGCGAAGGCCGGGACCGTGCCGATCACATCGTGATCCAGGTAGCGCGAGATCCACAGCGCCACGCCCGGGCTGCAGGCCATGAAGGCGCGGTACCGCGCGCGGGTCTCCGGCGACAGCCGCCCCACGCCCTGGGCGGCGGCGGCGTAGGGGTTCTGGCAGAACACCACCTTGCGGTTGGGAAAGCCGGCGCTGCCCGCCATCAGCTCGGCCGCGTCCTCGGGGAACACCAGGATGTCGCCGGGGTCCGGCCGGCCGGTGGCGCGCTCGATCGGGGCCGTGTGCCCGAACCAGGCCGGCGCGGGGGCCGGCCCCAGCATCCGCACGACGGCGTCGTAGCCCAGGCCGATCAGCGCCTCGACGTGCCGGAAGCTGACCTTGTTGCCGCCGGTGGCGACCCCCGCGGCCGGCACGAGATAGACTATGCGGGTCACGCGGGCGCCCTACCTGGCGGCGGCGCGGGCTGCACGGCGGGCGCGGGCGCGGGCGGCCACAGCCTCGGCCCCAGCAGCACGACACCCGCCCCGGCCAGGACGCACAGCATCGCGAACGCGATGAACGCCCAGAACGTCACGCTCAGCAGCGGCCGCGGCCGCTCGGCGGCCGGGGCCCGCTCCTCGGCGTGCATGGCCGCC
>CBHTUE010000115.1:0-13913 GCA_966096115.1 uncultured Phenylobacterium sp. | reverse complement strand
TCGTCGAGGTAGAGCGTGCCGCCGTGGGCGCGTTCGAAGACGCCGATCTTGGCCGTGCGGTTGTTGGCCCCCTCCTCGCCGAACAGCTCGACGTCCATCCGTTCGGGCGTCATACCGGCCGCGCCGATCGGCACGAACTCGTTGCGCGAGCGGTGGCTGGCGGTGTGGATCAGCCGCGCCACGGTCTCCTTGCCGGCGCCGGCCGGGCCCGAGATCAGCACCCGGCTGTTGGCGCCGGCCAGCTTGGCGATCATCTGCCGCAGCTGCTGGGCGGGCATCGACTTGCCGAGCAGCCCTTCGGGCGTGATCGCCTGCTGGCGCAGCCGGCGGTTCTCGCGGCGCAGGTTGGCCGCCTCCAGGGCGCGCTCGACCACCAGGATCAGGCGGTCCGACTTGAACGGCTTCTCGAGGAACTCATAGGCGCCGCGCTTGATGGCGCTGACCGCGGTCTCGATGTTGCCGTGACCGGAGATCATGATCACCGGTAGGTCGGCGTCGAGGGTCTTCACCAGGTCGAGCAGCTCCAGCCCGTCCATGCCGCCGCCCTGCATCCAGATGTCCAGGATCAGCAGCGCCGGCTTGCGCGCCCGCACGGCGGCCAGCGCGCTTTCGCTGTCGTTCGCCGTGCGAACGTCATAGCCCTCGTCGGTGAGGATCCCCGCGACCAGTTCGCGGATGTCCGCCTCGTCGTCGACCACCAGAACGTCAGACGCCATCACCCAGTCCTTCAGCTCAAGTCGATACGGCCGCGGCGGCGGCGCGGGCGGGCGCGGCCGGGCTGGCCGGCAACCGCAGGATGGCCAGGGCCCCCTGCCCGCTTTTCGCGTCGGCCAGCTCCAGTTCGCCGCCGTGGTCTTCCAGGATGCGCTTCACGATCGCCAGCCCAAGGCCGGTGCCCTTTTCGCGCGTCGTCACATAGGGCTCGGTGAGGCGGTCGCGGTCCTTGTCGGGCAGGCCGATGCCGTTGTCCTCCACCTCGATCGTCACGCCGGTGTCGTCGGCGATCAGCCGGGCGATGATCTTGCCCTTGGCCTTGGGCGCGCGGGCGCGGCGGGCCTCGATGGCCTCGGAGGCGTTCTTCAGCACGTTGGTCAGGGCCTGGCCGATCATGCGGCTGTCGGCGAACAGGGCCACCTGCGGGATCGGATCCTCCAGCTCCACGTCGATGTCGGGGCTGGCGACGCGCTGGGCGAACACGGCGGCGCGCAGCAACTCGTCCGCCTCCAGCCGGGTGAACTTGGGCGCCGGCATGCGCGCGAAGGACGAGAACTCGTCGACCATCCTGCCGATGTCGCCCACCTGCCGCACGATGGTGTCGGTGCAGCGGTCGAAGGTCTCGAGCTCCGACGGCGCGATGTCCTTGCGGTACTTGCGCCGCAGCCGCTCGGCCGAGAGCTGGATCGGGGTCAGCGGGTTCTTGATCTCGTGGGCGATGCGCCGGGCCACGTCGCGCCACGCGGCGTTCCGCTGGGCCGCCACCAGCCGGGTCACGTCGTCGAAGGTCAGCACCAGCCCGCCCTCGCTCTGGCTGGCGCGCACGCGCAGGCGGCGCTGGTCGCGGCCGCGGGCCACGTCGATCTCCTCCTCCGCCTCGCCGGACCGTCCGGCGGCGACGAGGTCGGCGAATTCGGGAACCACCTGCGACAGCTTGCGACCGCGGCCCAGGTCGCGCGGCAGGGCCAGCAGGATCGCAGCCTGCCGGTTGGCGACCGAGATGGCGCCTTTGGGGTCCAGGCCGATCACCCCGGCGCTCACCTCGGCCAGCACGGTCTCGATGAATTCGCGCCGTTCCTCGGCCTCCTCGCCAGCGCGGCGTAGGGCCTCCTGCTGCACCTGCAGGTCGTGGGTCATGCTGTTGAAGGCCCGCGACAGCACCGCGATCTCGTCGGGGTCGGCCTCGGCGTCCACCCGCGCGGTCAGGTCGCCGCCGGCCACGCGGCCCGCTGCCTGGACCAGCCGCGCGATCGGCGCGGAGATCGTGCCCGCCGCCCACATGCCCAGCCAGATCGCGCCCACCAGCACCAGGAAGGCGGTCTCCACGTAACTAAGGGCGAAGATGGTCTTGATCCGGCTGCGGGAGTCGCGGACCTCGCGGTACGACACCATCGAGCCCTCGGCGTCGCGCAGGTGGGTCATGATCCCCTTCTGCAGGGGCCGGGTCACATAGAGATAGGCGTCGGAGAAGCCGCGCAGGCGGTAGACGGCCCGCATGACGTCCGTGCCGGTGAAGTCGGGAACGTAGATTTCGCCGTCATTGGCCGCCGAGAAGGCGGCCCGGGTCGGCGCGGCGTAGGGCGGAGCCCCCTGCCCCTCGGCCTTGGCCAGCACCCGGCCGTTACCGTCGACCAGATAGGCGCTGGGGAAGGCGTGGTACGAGGCCAGCGCGGCCAGGAAGTTGTTGGCCGTGTCGGGTCGCGCCTGGAGCCCGCCGGCTTCCCGGTTGAGGTCGCTGGCCATCAGGGTGACGTGGTCGCGGATATAGGTGGTCTGCTCGTCGATGTAGGAGCGGAACACGGTGGCCGAGTTCTCCACCACGGTCTGCACCCGGGCGCTGAACCACTTCTCCACGCCTTGCGTCACCAGCACGCCGTAGAAGCCGAAGATCACCAGGGCCGGGACCACGGCGGCGCCCGCGAACAGCAGCACGAAGCGCATGTGCAGCCGCGCGCCGGCGTCCTGGGCGCGGGCGTCCAGCAACTCAGCGATCCGCAGGACCACGGACGAGATCAGGAACACGATCAGGACCATGTTGAGCCAGAGCAGGCTCAGGATCGTGCGGCCGGCCGGCCCCAACGGGCCCTGGGTCGGCGGGAAGGCCGCCAGCACGATGGCCAGCACAGTGAACGCGGCCGCGATCCCGAAGCCGACGCCCAGCACCAGGCGGGACTGCAGCGTACTGCGGATCCGGGCCAAGACCGGATGCTGCAACGCGGGATGCGTAAGCAACGCCATTGCGGCGGGAGCCTAGGGACCTGTGCTCCAAAATCAACAGCTATGTTGCGCTGTTACACAGTGACGCTTTTCGGCGGCCCCGTACGCCTCGGAAAACCACCTGTTTCCTAGCGGCGGCCCCGGGCCATCTCGACGCCCAGGTCCTGGATCTTCTTGCGCAGGGTGTTGCGGTTGAGCCCCAGGATCTCGGCGGCGCGCACCTGATTCCCCCGCGTGGCGGCCAGCGTCAGCTGGATCAGCGGCCGCTCCACCTCCTCCAGCACCCGGTCGTAGAGGCCGGCAGGCGGCAGGCCGTCGGGCTGGTCGGCGAAGTAGCCGGCGAGCTTCTGCTCGACCAGTTGCGACAGCGTCGCCGGGCCTTCCTGACCCTGTACGGCGGGCTGCTGGTCGGCCAGTTCCTTCTCGATGATCCGCGCGCTGATCAGGTCTTCGCCGTAGAGGGCGCAGACCCGGCGGACCAGGTTCTCCAGCTCGCGCACATTGCCCGGCCAGGCATGGCGCTTCAGCCGCTCCAGGGCGCCGGCGTCGATGGTCTTGGCCGGCAGGCCCTCCCGGTTGGCGCGCAGCAGGAAGGCGCGGGCCAGGTCCGGGATATCCTCGGTCCTGTCGCGCAGCGGTGGGATGCGCAAGGGCGCCACGTTCAGCCGGAAGAACAGGTCCTCGCGGAACAGGCCCTGCTGGATCAGCGAGCGCAGGTCGCGGTTGGTGGCGGCGATGATCCGCACGTTCGGCCGCCGGCCCGTCTTGGGGTTCAGGGTGGGTTCCGACCCGTCGATCACCCGCAGCAGCCGCGTCTGGGCGTCCAGCGGCATGTCGCCGATCTCGTCGAGGAACAGGGTGCCGCCGTCGGCGTCGACCAGCTTGCCGAAGTCGCTCTCGTCCTTGCCGAACAGTTCGGTCTCGACCCGCTCGCGCGGCGTGGCGGCCAGGTTGATGACCACGAACTTGCCGTCGCGGCGGCGGCCCATGTCGTGGAGCGCGCGGGCGACCAGTTCCTTGCCGGTGCCACTTTCGCCGGTGATCAGCACCGTCAGGTCCGCGCCGACCAGCCGCGCCACGGTGCGGTAGACGTCCTGCATCGGCCCCGAGCGGCCGATCAGCGGCAGGCGGTCGTCGCGCACCGCCCGCGCCTGCGCCTTGGAGGCTTCCGCATCCGCCGGCCGCGACAGGGCCCGGCGCGCGGCCGAGGTCATGTCGTCCAGGTCGAAGGGCTTGGGCACATATTCGAAGGCGCCGACCTCGGCCGCGTTTACCGCGGTGATCAGGTTGTTCTGCGCGCTCATCACGATGACCGGCAGTTTCGGGCGGTGTTTGCGGATGCGCGGCAGCACGTCGAAGACGTTCTCGTCCGGCATGACCACGTCGGTCACCACCAGGTCCCCCTCGCCGTCGGTCACCCACTTCAGGAGCGTGGTGGCGTTGCCCGTGGCGCGCACCTGGTACCCCAGCCGGGTGAACGCCTGCGAGAGCACAAGGCGGATCGAGGAGTCGTCGTCCGCGATCAGGATCTTCTTGGAAGCCGCGTTCATTCCGGCAAATCCTCATGCGTCGCGATGGGCATCAGCACCCGGAAGACCGTGCGCCCGGGCTCGGATTCGAAGTCGATCAGGCCGCCGTGGCCGGCGACCAGCTTGGCGACCAGGGCCAGGCCCAACCCGGCGCCGTTGGCCTTGGAGGTCACGAACGGCTGGAACAGGCTCTCGCGGATATGCTCGGGCACGCCGGGGCCATTGTCCTGGATGCGCACCTCGATCGGCGCGCCGCGCAGGGCCTGGCCCTTCGACGAACGCACCTTCACGCCGTGGCGGTAGGCGGTGTGGATGGTAACCTCGCCGCGGCCGTCGCCGCGCGAATGGGCCGCTTCCGCAGCGTTCTTCACCAGGTTCAGGAAAATCTGGATCAGCTGGTCCTCGTCGCCGGACACCGGCGGCAGTGACGGGTCGTAGAACTCCTTCAGCCCCAGGCCGTCGGCGACGCCGTTGGCGGCCAGGGCGCGGACGCGGTCCAGGATCTGGTGGATGTTGATCGGCGACAGCGACGGCAGGGCGTCGTCGGAGAACGCCTCCATCCGGTCGACCAGCCGGCGCACCCGGTCCGTCTCGTCGACGATCAGCTGGGCCAGCGGCGCGTCCTCCGCCTTCGCGCCCGACTTCAGCAGCTGGGCGGCGCCGCGGATGCCGGCCAGCGGGTTCTTGATCTCGTGCGCCAGCATGCGGCCCAGGCCGACCAGCGAGCGCAGGCCCGCGGCCTCGTGAGCGCTGCGCTCGGTCCCCAGGCCGTTCTTGACGCTGAGCGTCAGCAGCACCGAGCCGTCGCCCAGCGGCGCCGCGGCCCCGTCCGCCTCGAACGGCGGGAGGCCGAACAGGCTGATCTGCACACCGCGCTCGCGCACCCGCGCGCCCTCCTCGAGGGCTCGGTTGAGCAGGGAGACCATCGCCGAGCCGTGCGGCAGGGCGGCGGCGAACCGGCCCCGGGCCAGCAGGCCCAGCCCCTGGCCGAACAGGCTCTCGGCCGCCTCGTTGACGGCGACCAGCGCGCCGTCGCGGTCGATCACCAGCGCGGGATCGGGACTGAGCTCGAAGGCGGCCGCCTTGAGGGCGTCGTTGTCGAGGGTCTTGGAAAGGGTCCTGCTCGTGCCGCTCATGCCGCAAGCCTCCGGTCCGGCGCCATCCAGAGGCCGGTCAGCCCCTGTTCGACCGATCGGGCGTCCTCCAGTCGGCAGAGCGCTGAGCGCGCTTCTCTCCGGGCCTGCGGATCGGCAGGCCACGGGGCGTTTTCGATGTAGGCGGCCAGGTGCTTGCGGAAGATCCGCAGGCCCAGGCGCTCGCCGTAGAACTCAAGGCTGTCGCGGAAGTGGGCCAGCGCGATCGCCAGCCGCGTCTCCGCGTCGGGTTCGACGAAGCTCCGGCCGTCCAGCTCGGCCTCGATCTGGGCGGCAATCCAGGGTCGGCCGTAGACCCCCCGCCCGACCATCACCGCGTCGGCGCCGGAGGCGTCCAGGGCGGCCCGGGCGCTCGCCCCGTCGACGATGTCGCCGTTGGCGATCACCGGGATCGAGACCGCGTTCTTCACCGGCCGGATGGCGGCCCAGTCGGCCTGGCCCTTGTAGAACTGGCAGCGGGTGCGCCCGTGGACCGTCACCGCCTGCACCCCGACCGCCTCCGCGTGGGCGGCCAAGGTCGCCGCATTGCGCGAGCCGTCGTCCCAGCCCAGACGCATCTTCACCGTCACCGGCACATCCACGGCCGCCACGGCGACGGCCATCAGCTCGACAGCAAGGTCCGGTTCGCGCATCAGGGCCGAGCCGCCATGACCCCCGGTCACTTCCTTGGCCGGGCAGCCGAAGTTGAGGTCGATGATCTGCGCGCCCGCCTCCGCCGCCAGCCGCGCGCCGGCGGCCATGGCGTCGGGATCGCGGCCGACCAACTGCACCACCATCAGCGGCAGCCCCTCGCCCACCGCCGCGCGGCGCACGACGTCGGGGCGGCCCCGGGCGAACTCGGCGCAGGCGACCATCTCGGTGGCGACGTAGGTCGCCTCCAGGCGGCTCGCGGCGCGGCGGAACGGAAGGTCCGACACGCCGGTCATCGGCGCGATCCAGACTCGCCCCCCGACGGTCGCCCCGCCTACGTTGAGCGAACTGCTCATTTTGTACGCATCCCCATTGCGACCTTTTTAGGCACATGTTGCGGCGCCGTAAAGCTCGGAATGCTGGAACAACGTCACGGCGCTGCTTAAGACACGCGGCATGAGTTTTTCCGCGGTGATCGTGGCGGCCGGCGAAGGCCTGCGGGCCGGGCCAGGCGAGCCCAAGGCCTGGCGCGCCCTGGGGGGCAAGCCGATCGTACGCTGGTCCGTGGAGGGGCTGGTGGCGGCCGGCGCGCGCGAAGTGGTGGTGGTCGTCGCCCGCGACCGCCTGGCCCACGCCGACGAGGCCCTGGCCGGCCTGGAGGGCTGGAAGGCGGTCACCGGCGGCAAGACCCGCGCCGAATCGGTTCAGGCCGGGCTGGCCGCGCTGAGCGCCAAGGCCGCCCAGCCGGTGCTGATCCATGACGCCGCCCGGCCCTTCGTCACCCGCGTCCACGTGGAGCGCCTGATCGCCGCATTGGACGTCGCGGACGGCGCGATCCCGACCCTGCCGGTCCCCGACACCCTCAAGCGCGGCGACGGGCTGGTGGACGAGACGGTCTCCCGCGAGGGTCTGCAGCGCGCCCAGACGCCCCAGGCCTTCCGGCTCGGCAAGCTGAAGGCCGCCTACCGCCGCTGGCCGGCCGGCGAGGAACCCACCGACGACGCCTCGGTGATGGAGCGGGCCGGCGGCCATGTCGCCATGGTCCCGGGCGACCCGATGCTGATGAAGCTGACCTGGCCCGAGGACTTCATGCTGGCCGAGCAGCTGTGCGCCGGCCGCCGCATCGTGCGAACCGGCCAGGGGATCGACGCCCACCGGTTCGGCCCGGGCGATGTGGTCTGGCTGGGCGGTATCCGCATCCAGCACGACCTGGGCCTGATCGGCCATTCGGACGCCGACTGCGCCCTGCACGCGCTGACCGACGCCGTGCTGGGGGCCATCGCCGACGGCGACATCGGCGAACACTTCCCCCCGTCCGATCCGAAGTGGAAGGGCGCGTCGTCCGACCAGTTCCTCACCCACGCGGTGAAACGGGTAGCGGCGCGCGGCGGGCGCATCCTCAACGCCGACCTGACCCTGATCTGCGAACGCCCCAAGATCCGCCCGCACCGCGACGCCATGCGGGCCCGGATCGCCGAACTGCTGGGAATCCCCATCGACCGCGTCAGCGTGAAGGCCACCACGACCGAGGGCATGGGGTTCACCGGTCGGGAGGAGGGCCTGATGGCCCAGGCGGTCGTCAGCGTGGAGACGCCGATCTGACCCCTTCCGGCCCGGCCGTGACGGTCAGGTCCTGAGAGTTACGGCAGCCAGTGCCAGCGGCCCTTCAGGTTGCCATACAGCGCCCCGGCCAGGTTGGTGTAGTCGTCGGTCCAGGGCCGCGCCTTGAAGGGATCGGCGGTGGTCCACCGCTTGGTCGCCACGAACGGCGCCAGCGCCGCATGGCTGCGGCCGACGATCACCGCATCCTCCGGCGACTCCCAGGCCAGCTTCTCCGCTTCGTTCGGCCGGTAGTTCTGGTAGAGCGCCCAGCCGCCGGCCTGGCGCGCCACCGCCTGGGCCGGGCCCATCAGGTCGAGGTTGCGGTTGGACAGGTGCAGGATCAGCACCCCGTCGGGCTTCAGCTTGGTCAGGTAGCCGCGCACGGCCTCCACGGTCAGCAGGTGCGCCGGCACCGCGTCGGACGAGAAGGCGTCGATCAGCAGCACGTCGAACTGGTCCGGCGCCTGGCGCGCCAGGGTCAGCCGCGCGTCGCCGATCACGTAGTCAATCGGCCCCTTGGCGCACTCCGTCGTGTAGCTGAAGTTGGCCGGATTGGTGGAGATGCGCCGCACCAGCGGGTCGATCTCGAAGAAGGTCAGCCGGTCGCCCGGCCGCACATAGGCCGCCACGGAGCCGGTCCCCAGGCCCACGGCGCCGATCCGGACGCCTGCGTGCTCCGCCTGCTTCTCGCGGAACACCTGCCCGATCGGGGTGTGCGGGGCGTAGTAGACCAGCGGCTGACAGCGCCAGGCGGCGTTCTGGGCCTGGGCCCCGTGCAGGGTGGTCCCGTGGGCCAGCATCTTCACCTCGCCGCCCAGTCCGGGCACGTAGGTCTGCGAACGCTTCAGCACGCCGAAGAAGCTGCGCCACGTCTGGCGCGTGTCGGTGCGGTCGGCGGCCGCCTGCGCGGCGATCGACAGGATGGCGATGATCGTCATGAAGAACAGCGCCCGCCCGCGCACGATGAAGGCGCAAATCATCGCCAGGGTGAGCAGCGTCTTCATGCCCATGTCGAACAGTTCGAACTGGTCGAGGGCGCCGACCACGGACTTGGTGGTTACATGCGGCGACACAAAGGTTTCGGCCACCGGCGTCAGCACCGCGGCCGCGACGCCGACGCAGAACATCACCCAGATCCAGATCGGCACGCGGCGGAGGTCGCCCCAGGGCCGCGCCAGGCAGGCCAGGGTGAGCACGATCGGGTACTCCAGCACGTCGTTGAAGATCACCGGCGCGACGAAGGCGTTAAAGCCGCCCCCCACCACGCCGCCGATCGACAGGCACAGGTAGAACTCGGTCAGCCGCCCGGGCTCCGGCCGCAACGCCACTAGCCGCTGGTGGCACATCAGGGCGGTGAAGAAAAACGCCGCCAGGTGGATCGACAGCTGCAGGCCGAAGAAGGTCGCCCGGAACGGCAGCAGCGCCACGCAGGCTGCCAGCGCCGCGCCCTGGAAGGTGAGCGTCAGGTCCGGCGGGATCGCGGGCTTGTCCTGGAAGGCGACGATGAAGGTGGCGAGGTACAACGCCAGCGGCAGCACCCACAGGAAGGGCGCCGAGGCCACGTCGGTGGTGATGTAGGCCGTCACCCCCAGCATCAGGCTGGACGGGATCGCCGCCAGCGCCACCCAGACCAGCCGCTCGCGCCACGGCGAGACCGGCGCGGTCACGGGCGCCGCGGGCGCCGGGTTGGCGGCCTGGGCCCGGGCCACGGTGATCGCCAGCGCGCCGATCAGCAGGATGAAGACGCCGTAGCCGGTGCTCCAGCCATAGCGCTGCCCGACAAGGGTGAACGCGGGCTCGACCAGCAGCGGGTAGGCCAGCAACGCCAGCAGGCTGCCCAGGTTGCTGGCGGCATAGAGGACATACGGCTCCTTGCCCTCCGCCGCCCCGATGGTGCGCGCATGCCAAGCCTGCACCAGCGGCGCGGTGGCCGACAGCACCGCGAAGGGGGCCCCGATCGACAGGCCCAGAACGCTCAGCAGCCACAGGTTCGGATGATCCGACGACGGCAACCCGGCCAGGCTGTTGACCCGGAGCGGCAGGGCAATGGCCGCGGCCAGCAGCACCCCGACATGGACCAGGGCCTGGCCCCGAACCGACCGGATCCGCTGCAGCGCGTGGGCGTAGGCGTAGCCGGCCAGCAGCGCGATCTGGAAGAACGCCATCGAGGTGTTCCAGACCGAGGGGCTGCCGCCCAGCAGCGGCAGCACCAGCTTGGCCACCATCGGCTGCACCAGGAACACCAGGCTCGCGCTGGCGAACACCGTCACGGCGAACAGGGCGGCCGGCGGGGCGTGGCGAGGGGCGGTGTGGGGCGTGGCGACGGTCATGTGCTCGAATCGCCTTGATCGATGTGGACGCGCGATGCTCTGTGGTCGCACCCCACCCGTAAAGAGACCCTTCGCCCATGTTCAACCTGGAGATCGTCACCCTCGCCCGGCTGTTGATCGACGAGGCGCGGGAACGCTCGCTCCGGATTGTCACCGCCGAGAGCTGCACCGGCGGGCTGGTGGCGGGCGCCATCTGCTCCATCGCCGGGTCGTCGGACGTGTTCGAGCGGGGCTTCGTCACCTATTCCAACCGCGCCAAGCAGGAGCTGCTGGGCGTGCCCGGCGACCTGATCGCCGACCTGGGCGCGGTGTCCGAGCCGGTGGCGCGGATGATGGCCGAGGGCGCGCTGGAAGCCTCCAACGCCCACCTGGCGGTGGCGATCACCGGCGTGGCCGGCCCCGGCGGCGGCACCAAGATGAAGCCGGTCGGCACGGTGCACATCGCCACCGCGCGCACCAACCAGCGCATCGTTCACGAAGAGCATTTCTTCGAGGAGGAGACCCGCGAGGGGGTGCAACTGGCGGCGGTGCAGGCTGCGCTGTCGATGATGCGCGACCGGCTGACCCAGAACTAGCGGAACGCCGCTCCCCGGGCCTCTGGAGTCCTGATGGCCCAGACAGACGTCACGCACCCGCCGCTGCTGCGCGCGCTGAGCCGCCGCGACCTGATCGGCATCATGCTCAACACCATGATCGGCTCCGGCATGATGGCCGCGCCGGCCAAGGTGTTCGCGGTGGCGCACGGCTGGAGCTTCGCCGTCCTGGCGCTGAGCGCCTTGCTGGTGGCGCCGCTGATGCTCTGCTTCGCCGACCTGGCCAGCCGCTTCTCGGGCACCGGCGGCCCCTACCTCTACGCGCGCGCCGCCCTGCCCGGCTGGCTGGCCTTCGCGGTCGGCTGGCTGATGTGGATCAGTCAGGGGTTCTCGACGGCCACGCTGACGAACCTGTTCATGACCTATCTGGCCGGCTTCTTCCCCGTGCTGGAAGGCGGCTGGCCCCGCGCCGCGGTGATCGTGCTGCTGGGCGTCGGGGCGACCGCCATCGCGCTGCGCGGCATCAGGCAGTCTGCCGGGGCCAGCAATGTGACCGCGATCCTCAAGATGGCGTTCGTCGTCGTGTTCGTGGCCGCCGGCCTGGCGTTCGTGCGGCCCAGCCACCTGGCGGTGACCACGCCGGCGCTGGGCGTGGTCACCTATGCGCAGGCGATCCTGATCTACATCTTCGCCTACACCGGCTTCGAGCGGGCCTCGGTCTTCGCCGGCGAGGCGAAGGACCCGCGGGCCGACGTGCCGGTCGCGCTGATGGTGGGGCTGGTCGTGGCCACCCTGGCCTACGGCACGGTGCTGCTGGTCTGCCTCGGCGTTCTGGACGACCCGGGGGCCACCGACCGCCCCCTGGCCGAGGTGGGCCGCCAGCTGTTCGGCCCGATCGGCGCTGCGGCGATCTCGGCCGGCGCGCTGGCGGTGATCCTCGGCACGATCATCGTCGCCACCTTCGGCATGCCCCGCATGCTGCTGGCTCTGGCCGAGCAGGGCCAGTTGCCGCCGGTCATGGGCCGCGTGAACGTCCGCTGGCGCACCCCGCACGTCGCCATCCTGACCTCCAGCGCCATGATCTACAGCCTGGCCATCGGCAGCAACCTGATCACCACCCTGACCTTCTCAACCTCGACCCGGGTGATCTGCTACATCCTCTGCTGCGTGGCGCTGTGGCGGCTCGCCCGACGGCCGGACGCGCCGGCGGCGACGTTCAACCTGCCCGGCCGGGGCCCGATCGCACTCGCCAGCGCGGCCATCTTCGCCGGCGTGCTGGCGCTGGGGGCGACCAAGGAACTGCCGGCCCTGGCGGCCGTGCTGGCGGCCGGCCTGGTGATCCTGGCGTTGACCCGCCTCACCGGCCGTCGCGTCGCCCAGGCTCAGCTCCCTTAGGACCCTAAGGCCAAGATCATCCGCCGCCGGCGCACGGTCGCGCCAACGACACCCATTCCCGTCAGCATCAGGGCCCAGGTCGCCGGCTCCGGCACGCCGCCGCGCGTTCCGGGCAGCGGCCCCGGCTCGTCGCCCAGATAGTGGATGAGGTTGCGGGTCAGGTTGTGCGCGCCGGGTGACGGAAACAGCGGGTCGTCCTCCGGCGTGAACAGGGCGTAGTCCATGAACACTACGAGGCGCCCGAGCTGCGCGTTGTCCAGCGTACCCGGGTCGAACGCCATGCCGCCATAGCCGCCGTAGGAGGTGGTGATGCCCTTGCCGTGACCGATCTCGAAGAAGCCGCCGGGGCCGTGGAAATTGATCTTCGAAACCGGGAACGGGCCGTCGAACGGGGCCAGGACGTCCTGCACGTCGCTCGGCCCCGTCTCGCTGACCTTCCCCGCGCCGGCCAGGCCCAGGAAGTCGTCGATCGTGTCGTTCCGCGGCTTGAAGATGAAGTTCTCACCGATCAGGGCCAGGTTGCCGCCGGTCTGCAGGAAGCTGAGGTAGTCCGCCTGCAGCGGCGCCGAGATCGGCGTGCTGAAGCGGATGTCCCAGATCTGGTCGAAGTCGCTGAGGGTCGGGAGCAGGAGCCCCGAATAGGTGACGGTGTTGCCGGCCTGCTTCTCCAGATCGCCCAGGACCAGGCTCGCCGCGGAGACGACCGGGCTGCCCATGACTGGGTTGTTGTTGTCGATGATCAGGACGCTCTTGGCCTGGGCCGCCAGCGGCAGGCTGAGCGTGACCAGTGCGGCGCACAGGAGCGAAACGCGATTGACGCGGTACATGGCGAATGTCCCCACAACGGCCGCAGGAACGCCGCCGAACTGCGCGGGACCCTAGAGCTTCGATCGCCTGCGATAAGGTGCTGCGCGGCCCTGTCCGGGTGCGAGTTGGTGCGCCGTGGCTCTTGTCCGCCGCAGCGCTCAGCCGCCGTAGAGCGCCTTCGCCCGGTCTTCGAAGCAGGTCATCAGGCGCTCGACCGCATGGTGGAAGTTGGCGGAGAGCAGCCCTTCCAGCAGCCGCGACTTGAACTGGAAGTCGATGTCGAACTCCACTCGCGTGCCCTCGTCCTCGGGGATGAAGCGCCAGCGGTTGGTCAGCTTGCGGAACGGGCCGGACAGGAGGCCCACGTCGATCTGGTGGCTGACGCCGTCGCGGCGCACCCGCGTCGAGAACCGCTCCCGCAGGAACGAAAAACCGACGCCCGCCTCGGCGTCCAGCTGATTGACACCGGTCTCCAGCTCGCGCGCGTTCCACGTCCGCATGGACGTGATCCACGGCACGAACTCCGGGTAGCGGTCCACGTCCCCGATCAGCTCGAACAACTGCTCGGGCGTGTAGGGCAAGAGCCGGGTGACGTGGTGGTGCAAGTCGCCTAGACCATTCGTCGCTTAGGTTGGATCGGGCTCGGCACGACGAATGGTCTAATCCTTCGCAAGTGTCTTGAGCGATCGGCGCGCCGATCGCTCTAGGCGTTTTCGCGCTCGCGCCGCGCCGCCTGCAGCCGCGCGAAGTCCTCGCCGGCGTGGTGGGAGGAGCGCGTCAGCGGGCTGGCCGAGACCATCAGGAAGCCCTTGGCCCGGGCGATCTCCTCGTAGGCGTGGAATTCGTCCGGGTGCACGAACCGGTCGATGGCCGCGTGCTTGCGGGTCGGCTGCAGGTACTGGCCGATGGTGATGAAATCGACGCCGGCGGAGCGCATGTCGTCCATGACCTGCATCACCTCCTCCTTCGCCTCGCCCAGGCCGACCATGATGCCGGACTTGG
>CBHTUE010000114.1:0-13932 GCA_966096115.1 uncultured Phenylobacterium sp. | reverse complement strand
GCCGGGGCAGGCTGGTTCCGGCCATCCGGGGGGCCCCGGACGGTTGCCCGTCCGGTCTGCGCGGTTCCCCCGGATAGCCGGAATGAGCCCGGCCCCGGCGTCGTGACGGCTAGGCGCCCGCGGGCGCCGCAGCGGCCACGGAGGCCGCCGGCGGGGCGTCGCACGACTTGCCGGCATAGAGGCCCGACAGCAGCGCCTTGCGCGTGTTGGCGGTCTGGATGGTGTTGGCCGCCTGCGCCTTCACCGCCTCGCCGCGCTGGCGCGCCATGCTGGCCGCCTGGTTCGCGAACATGCCGATGCCCGGCATGCGGGCCAGCGCGCCGGACCGGGCGAGCCCCTCGACCGCGACGGTGGACACCAGGCTCGCGCCGCGCGCCGAGCCGTCGGCGCCGCTGATCTGGCCGTTGGCCTGGGCGATCACCTGGTCCATCCGCACGCTCTCGGCGGCGATGCCGGCGCAGTCCATGGACGCGTCGGCGGCGTAGCTGACCTGCAGCGGCGCGTCGGCCGCGAAGGCCGTTGATCCGAGCATGGCCGCGGCCACCCCGATGGCGAAAGTCCTGCGCATTCAGACCCCCCTGAAACTCTGACGATTTCGAGGGTAAGGCGGGGCCGAAGCGCCGGCCTCCCCCGATTGGGGGTGTCAGGCGAGCAGGCCCACCAGGGCGTCGGGATGGGTGAACTGGGGCAGGATGCCGGCGCCCTGCAGCCGGACGGCGCGGACGTCCGGCAGGCCCAGCCAGTCGGGCGCGATGCAGCCGGGCAGTTCGCTGGAGACGGCCACGGTCCAGGCCCGGTCGGCGGGCAGGCCGGCGGGCGGCTCCCAGCCGTTGGCGTAGACGCCGTGCTCCGCGGCGAACCCCCAGACGGAGCGGGCGCACAGGGCCTGGATGTCGCGGATCAGGAACTGCCGGACCACCGGATCGCGGAGCGCGGCGGCGTCGGGCCGCACCTCGGCGAAGGCGCGTTCGATGATCCGTTCCAGCAGCTGGGTGGTGGTCTGGCGGCGCAGGAACTCGGCGAAGCTGGCGACCAAGTCGGGATTGCGCAGCAGGCGCCTCTGGACCCCGGCGGCGAAGCTGTCGGGCCCGCCGTCGACGGACATCGGCGGGTGCGGATTCAGCAGCACGGCGCGGCCCAAGAGCTCGGGATGGGCGTGCGCGAACCCCAGCGCGACCGGGATACCGGTGTCGCGGGCCAGCATGTGCGCCGACTTCAGGCGCAGGCGCTCGATCACCGCGGCCATGTCGGCGGCGCCGGCGGCGACGTAGTCGCCCGCTGCGGGGTCGGTGAGGCCGAAGCCCGGGCGCTGCACCACGATGGCCCGGAACCCCGCGGCGACCAGGCCGGCGCGGAAGGCGGGCGGCAGCCGCCGGCCGGCGGCGGCGCCGTGGAACACCAGCAGCGGCTCGCCGTCGTAGGGGCCGTAGTCGATGAGCGCGATCCGCCGGGCGTCGTCCTGGGACGCGATGATCCGCAGGCGGCCACCGCCCTGCTCCTCGCCGAACACCGCCTCGCTGGCGTCGGCCAGGGCGACCAGCTCGCGCGCCTCGACCAGCAGCCGGGCCAGGTCCTTGGCGCCCTTGGCCCCAGTCTTCTGCAGCGCCGACTTGAGGTGGGTCTTCACCGTCTGCGGACTGACGCCCAGGGTCTGGGCCGCCTCGGGCGCGGTGGCGCCACGCGCCACCAGGACGGCGGCGCGGGCCTCGGCGGGCGTGAGGCCGAAGGCCTGGCCGGCGATCGTCTCGTCCCCGCCCAGCTCGGCCTGAGCGGAGCACATGATGCCGATCAGCCGGGCGACCAGCTCGGGCGTACGGCGCACCCCGGCCTTGGCGTTGATGCGGCGCAGCGCGTCACGCGCCGTCTCGCGCCCGACCCCGGCGTCGGCGGCGGCGACGTCCAGGTTGGGGGCGAACAGCAGCGCCTCGGCGAGCCGCGCCTCCAGGGCGGTGAGGTCCAGGGCGCGGGCGGCCCGGCGGGCCAGGTCCGACGAGCGCGAGGGCGCGCTGACCACCACGACCAAGCGCTCGGGGCCGGCGTGCAGGGCGTGGGCGGCTTCCGGCTCCAGGGGCCAGCGGGCGGCCGCGGCGGCGTCCCCGACCCAGGCGGTGAAGGCAGCCTCGGCGGCGCCCTCCACCAGGCTCACCACGGGACCTTCGCGCAACGCGCGTTTCAGAAGGGGACGTAGGTCGGACGAGTCGCCGAACAGGGCGCGGTAGCCGGCGTCGGCGAAATGAACCTCGCCACGGGGGCTCATGACGGCGGCGGCCAGCGCGCGGCGGTCGGTGATGGCGCCGGCGATCGACGGCAGGGCGGCCGTCGCGGCGGTGAGGTCCTCGCGGACGTGGGCGCTGTCGGCGAGGAGGGCGTCCTCCACCTGCGACCAGGAGTCGAGCAACAGCTCCACCGGCGCGCCGTGGGGAGCGCTGGCGCGGAGCAGGTCGGATAAGCGGACTGACTTGGAACCCATGCGCAGTGTGCTGATTACGCTCCCGCCCGAGACCTAGTTGCAAGCCTCGTGCGCTGTCGTCGTGCAATCGGCACGCCAGTCGCCGCCGGTTTGAACCGCGGGGCCTCGGCGCGACATCAACGAATACGCCCAGGACGGGCCCCCCGCCGCTCGGGCAGGGAGGTTCGAGATGTCCGGCTACAAGTTCGAAACCATCGCCCCCGGCGACGCCGCCAACTTCGGGGCCGGCGACAGCCTGACCTTCGACGGACGTGACGCCTCGCGGGTGACGGTGCTGTTCGCCGCCGATCACGTGACCCTGCAATACGCCGACCGCAGCCTGGACTTCGGCATGGGCCTGATGGGCCAGATGGGGAACCGGCTGGCGGACGGCTCGATGCTGTTCGTGGGCTCCGGCAATGCGGACGTGGTGGCCGGCACGGCGGCGAACGACGGGCTGTACGGCGGCCCGGGCGGCGACAGCCTGGACGGCGGCGACGGCGCGGACCTTCTGCAGGGCAACCAGGGCGACGACAGCCTGATGGGCGGCGCGGGCTCCGACGTCGCCTACGGCGGCCAGGACAACGACCGGATCCAGCTGGCCGGCCCTGCCTCGAGCGCGGCCGAGACCAATTTCGCCAACGGCAACAAGGGCGACGACGTGCTGGCCGGCGGGCCGGGGCAGGACACGCTGCTGGGCGGCCAGGGCCAGGATATCGTCTCGGGCGGCGACGGCGGCGACTTCGTCAACGGCAACCTGGGCGACGATGTTCTGAGCGGCGAAGGCGGCGACGACACCCTCGCCGGCGAGGGCGGCGCGGACCTGCTGACCGGCGGCGACGGGGCGGATGTGTTCCTCTTCGCCGCGGGCTCGTCGAATGCCGCCCTGCAGCAAATGGACATGATCCTGGACTGGTCGGGCGCGGACCACATCCGCATCAGCGGCGCCCAGGCCGGCTATGCCGAGATTTCCGCGCCGATGACGCCCGGCTATCGCTATGGCGGCTACGACTACGGCCCCACGCCGGGCGACGAGAGCTACGGCGCCATGCTGGCCCAGGCGAACCAGACGCTGGCCATGGACCCCTCGCTGGGCGTGGTGGCGGCGAAGGTGGGCTTCGACGTGATCGTGTTCGCCGACACCGACAACGATCACATGGCCGACCTCGCGATCCTGTTGTCGGGCGCCACCCTGACCGACATCAGCGCCGCGAACTTCGGATAGCCGCGCCAGCTACGCTTTCGGACCGCGCGGCAGGTCCAACCCGACGCCGTGCGCCTGCAGGTATGCCGACACCGCCCGCGCGATAGCCGCGGCTCCGCGCGCGTCGGGGTGGCGGTTGTGGGGCAGGATCCAGGCCGCGTCGAGCGGCGCGAGGGCATACGGCAGTCCCGCCTCGTCCAGGACCCGGCGCCGGATCGCCCGCTCCTCGTTCGTCTCCGGGCCGAGCTGCGGCACGATGATCAGCGGAACGGCCCCGCGCGCCCGGGCCAGGGCGACGACGCCGCGCAACTCGTCCTGAGTGGCGGTGACGCCGGCGGCGATGTCGGCGTCGGAGCGGTAGGGCACGAGGCGACGGGCCAGTTCGATCAGCCGGGGCTGGCGCGGGACCGGGGTCCAGACCAAGCCGGGGGCCAGGTGCGGTCGGTCGGTGTCCATGTTGCGGTGGAACAGCGCCGGCATGAACAGCACCACAACAGCTACCGGCCGGCGGAACTTCGGCAGCTCCGATTTCAGCAGCAGGTAGATCTGGTCGGTCGCATAGCCTCCGACCGCGACGTTGGCGGTCTGGACGCCGGTCATCGCGGCGACCTGGGCGGGCGCGGACTCCTCGTAGGTCAGGCCGTGCCCCTGGACCACGGACTCGCCGCCGAACACGATGGTCGGCCGATCGAGGTCGACCGGCTGGTCCTGGCGGCGGACGCGGTAGCCGTGGACGTCGAAGGCGTATTGCAGGCGCCGTCCGCCGGTGACGCCGTAGCCGGTGTGGCTGGCCACCTGCCGCCAGCCGAAGGTGGTGTCCCAGGTGCGCAGGGGCTCGTACATCGGCGGCGACTGCTCGTGAGCCCGCCAGGTCATGGAATCCAGCACGAGCTCGGCCACGACCACCGCGGCGATCACCGCGACCAGCATCGGCGCCGCGTCCAGCGCCAGGCGGCGCAGCGGCCGCGCGCGCACGGCCCGTCCCGCCGGAAGGGCCGCCAGCAGCAACGCCAGGCCGAGCGCCGCCGCACAGGCCCGCACGATCGCCAGGGCGCGGAGCTGGCCCGCGCGCGGATGCAGCAGCTCCGGAAGGAAGTGGTGCTCGAACCACGCCCGGCCCGCCACGGCCGCGCCGAGGAGGCAGGCGACGCCCAGGGCCGCGACGACGGCGGTGACGAGGCGGCTGCGGAGCGGGTTCGGCACGGGCGGCTCCATCGCTATGGCCCCGTGGCGGCCAGCCGCGGCCGCAGGTAGCCGGTGACCGCCGCGGCGAGGGCGGCGTCGGCGCGAGCGTCAGGGTGGCGGTTGTGCGAGACCCGCCAGGCCGGATCCAGCGTCACCCGCAGGTAGGGCAGGCCCGCCAGAACGCTGGCGCCGATCGCCTGTTCCTCGAGGCTCTCGGGCTGCAGGTCGGGCACCAGGATCAGCGGCGTGGCGCCCCTGGCGCGGGCCATGGCGACCATCGCGGCCAGAGCCTGGTGGGTCATGGCCACCCCGTCGGCAAGGTCCTGGTCGGAGCGATAGGGAACCAGGCGGTGGGCGATCTGCGCCAGGCGCGGGTCGTCCGACGGCGGACGCCAGACCAGGCCGGGCGCCAGGTGCGGCCGGTCGTGCTCGAGGTTGCGGTGGAACAGCGACGGCATGAACAGGATCACCAGGGCGCGCGGGTGCGCGTATCTCGGCCACTCGGCCTTGAGCCGCAGGTACATCTGGTCGGTGGCGTAGCCGCCCACCGCCAGGTCGGCGGGCTGCAGGCCAAGGCCGGCGCCGACCCGGGCGGGAATGGTCTCGTCATAGGTCACCCCGTGGCCGCTGATGATCGACTCTCCGACGAAGACGATGCTCGGTGCGGCGTAATCCACCCCGTCGCCGGCCTTGCGGACCCGGTGGCCAGCGGCGTCGAAGGCGTATTCGATCGTCCGCCCGCCCAGGGACCCTCGCCCGACCCGGTTCTCGGCATAGGCCCAGCCCAGGATGGGATCGCGCCGGCGCAGCGGCTCGCGCTGGGTCGGCAGCTGGTGGGTCGAGAACCAAGGCAGGCGGCGCAGCAGCAGTTCGCTGACCCCGAAGGCCAGGACGACGGCCAGCAGGGTCGGCAGGACGTCAGCGGCGATCCGGGCGGCGTCGCGTCGCGCGGCCCAGCGGCCCAGCCACGGCCGCACCGGCCAGAGCAGCAGCAGCGCCAGGGCGACGGCCGCCAGGCGCACGACCGTCAGCGTGCGGAACTGTTCGTCACGCGGCTCGAAGAACTCCGGCAGGATGTGGCGCATCAGCCAGGCGCGGTCGAGGATCGCGGCCAGCGCCAGCAGGGCGAGCGCGGTCACCACCGCCAGGCCCTGGGCGATGCCGGCTCGGAGCCGCCCTCCTCCACGATCCGAAATCTGCAAGCCGGCCACCTCCGCGCGGCAACTTGCCGTCAGCTTCCGACGGCGTGCAACGGGACCGGAAATAAATGGCCCCGCCGCCGCACCCGGTGAACCGCGCCCCGGGCCAGCGGCATCAACAGCCGATAGCTGACGGCTGGCGGGGTGGCGGGCCGCCAGTTCACCCGATGGAGAAACCCTATGACCGCCGAAGGCGTTGCGACTGTTGCCTGGCGTCCGGACGGCGCGCGGCTGGCCGTCCTTCGTGGGCGGTAGTAGCGTTTCCGCGTCCCGCGAGGTCCCACCGATGCGTTCCCTGTTCTCGGCGATCCACTGGCTCGTCTGGCGGGACCCGAAGCGGCGGGCCGAGAACCTGCTGCGGTTCGCCGAGGTGGAGGCCGACGGGGGCCGCGACATCGTCCGGGCGGCGGAGATCACGCCCGACCCGGTGCTGCGCAAGCTGTTCCTGAAGCACGCCCTGGACGAGCAGCGGCACGCCGACCTGTTCCGCCGCCGCGGCCTGGACCTGATCCGCACCCTGCCCGCGGGCCAGGCCAGCGGCGTGCAGGCCAATTGGCTGACGCCCGGCGAGCGGGGCCTGGACGACCTGCGGGTCGAGGACGAGGGCGATGCGGCCCTGCTGGCTTTCCTGCACCTGTCCGAGAAGTCTGCAGCCAGGGACTTCGCCAACTACGTCGCCGTGCTGGGCGCCGATCCGCCGACCCAGAAGGTGTTCGAGAAGGTGCTGCACGATGAAACCTTCCACATGACCTACACGAAGAAGGAGCTGCTGCGCGTCGCCCCGCAGGCCGCCGGATGGCGGCTGTGGACGGCGCGGCTGCGGCGGTTCTGGAAGGCCTATCTGCGGCTGGCGAGCGCGCTGGCCGGCGTGTTCGGATGGGTGATCCTGACCCTCCAGTACCTGGTGGTCCTGCCGCTCTTCGCCTGGCAGGCCAAGCGGGCAGCGCAGCGCGAACCGGAGGGGTTCAGCCCGATCGCGCCGGAACGCAACGGCGCCCTGGACGGACAGTACTGAGCATGAAGATCCTCGGTATCTCCGCCCATTATCACGACAGCGCCGCCGCCCTGGTGGTCGACGGCCTGCCCGTCGCCGCCGTGCAGGAGGAGCGCCTGTCGCGGCGCAAGAACGACGCCGCCTTCCCGCTGGGCGCCATCGAGTGGTGCCTGGAGGCCGGCGGACTGGAGCCGGACGACCTGGACGCGGTCGTCTTCTACGAGCGGCCGATGCTGAAGTTCGAGCGAATCCTCACCACGGCGCTGCGGGCCTGGCCGCACGGGCGCGGGGCGTTCATCCACGCCATGAAGAATTCGCTGGGCGAGAAGGTGTGGGTGCGTGGGCTGATCCAGGCGCACCTGGGCGTCTCGCGGAAGAAGATCCTGTTCACGGAGCACCATCAGGGCCATGCGGCCGCCGCCTTCCTGACCGCGCCGACCGACGAGGCGGCGATCCTGACCACCGATGGCGTGGGCGAGTGGGCGACGCTGACGGTCGGCCGGGGCCGACGCACGCCCGGTGGGGCGACCTCTATCGAGCTGCTGCGCGAGGTGCGCTGGCCGCATTCGCTGGGGATGCTGTACTCGACCTTCACAGCCTTCCTCGGCTTCGCGGTGAACGAGGGCGAGTACAAGGTGATGGGGCTGGCGTCGTACGGCACGCCGCGCTTCGCCGAGGCGGTGCGCAAGACCATCCGGCGCACGCCCGACGGGGCGTTCAACCTGGACCTCAGGTTCTTCGAGTTCCACACGACCGTGGCGCGGTCCTATTCGCAGGCGTTCGTGGACGCCTTCGGGCCGCCGCGGGCCTCGTGGGACCCGATCGACCTGACCACCGAGACCGGCCGCCACTACGCCGACATTGCCGCCAGCGTGCAGCTGGTGCTGGAGGAGATCCTGGTCGAGATGACCACGGCCCTGCAGCGCGAGACCGGGTGCAAGGACCTGTGCCTGGGCGGCGGGGTGGCGCTGAACGGGGTCGCCAACGGGCGCATCCTGCGGGAGTCCGGATTCGAGCGGCTGTTCGTGCCGCCGGCGCCGGGTGACGCGGGCTGCGCCCTGGGCGCGGCGCTCTACGCCGACCGCATCCACTTCGGCCAGCCGGACCGGCCCTTCCCGGACCACCCGTTCTGGGGGCCGAAGATCGAGGCCGGCGCGCTGGCGCGGATCGCCCGCGAGGACGGCCTCGCGGTCGAGACCCTGAGCGAGGCCGGGATCATCGCGCGCACCGCCGAGGACCTGGCCGCCGGGCGGATCGTGGGCTGGATGGACGGGGCCAGCGAACTGGGGCCGCGGGCGCTGGGCCACCGCTCGATCCTGGCGGCGCCGCATTCGGCGGAGACCCGCGACCGGCTGAACAAGGACATCAAGTACCGCGAGGAGTTCCGGCCCTTCGCGCCCATCGTGCCGGCGGAGAAGGCCGACACCTACTTCGACCTGCCGCCCGGCGGGGCGCGGCTGGCGCGGTTCATGTCCGGCGTGTTCCCCGTGAAGCCGGAGTGGCGTTCGGCGCTGGCGGCGGTGACCCATGTGGACGGCACGGCGCGGCTGCAGGCCCTGCCGCGTGAGATGGCGCCGCGGCTGTACGACCTGATCATGGCCTACGGGCAGAAGACGGGCCTGCCGGTCCTGCTGAACACCTCGTTCAACCTGGCCGGCGAGCCGATCGTGAACCGGGTGGTGGAGGGCTATTCCACCTTCCGCCGCTGCGGGATCGACGTGCTGGTGGCCGGGACCGAGCGGATCCAGAAGCGCGCGTGGACAGAAGCAGGCGCGGACGCGGTCGAGGAGACCCTGGCATGAAGAAGCGTGGGCGGATGAGCCGGCAGCTGATCGTCTTCTCCAGCATGGGAGCGGGGATGAGCGACCTGGCGCGGGGGCTGTGGAAGGGCGGCGGCTCGCGGCGCTGGATCGCGCCCCTGGCGGTGTTCCTGTGCCTGACCGGGGCGATCCTGGTCCTGGCCGCCGGCGTCGAGGCCCTGGCCCCCTTCATCTACGCCATCTTCTGAGCGCGCCGCAGGCTGTCCTTTGAACCACCAAGACCACGAAGACCACGAAGCGGCCGGAGCACACGCTGCGTCTTCGTGTCCTTTGTGGTCTTCGTGGTCGATAAACGGCGCTGACGCGCGATGAGCGATCCGTTCGCAGATCTGATTGCCTGCCCAGCCTGTGGCGGGAGCCTCGCCGGGACGCGGTGCGTGGGGTGCCGCGCGGAATACATCGAGGATGCGGGCGTGCTTCGGCTGCGGGCGCCGGCCGATGCGCGGACCGAGGCTGTGCGGGAATTCTACGAGGTCGCGCCGTTCCCAGGCTATCCGCCGCGCGACAACCTGGCGTGGCTGCGGGCGCGGGCCGAGCGCAGCGCCTTCGCGCGGCTGCTGGACCAGGCGATCGCCGGCGACGCGCGCATCGTCGAGGTGGGCTGCGGCACCGGGCAGATGAGCCTGTACCTGGCCCGCGCCGACCGGGTGGTGGTGGGCGCCGACCTGACCATGGCGTCGCTGCGGCTGGCCGAGGCCGCGCGGCGGCGGTTCGGACTGGACCAGGTGCGGTTCATCGAGAGCGACCTGTTCCGGCCGGGCCTGCAGGACGGGTCGTTCGACGTCGTCTACTGCTCCGGCGTCCTGCACCACACGCCGGATCCCAAGGCTGCGTTCGCCCGCATCGCCCGGCTGGCCCGGCCCGGCGGGATGATCGTGCTGGGGCTCTACAACTCGGTGGCGCGCATCCCGCTCAGGCTACGCCGCGTGGCGGCGAAGCTGAGCGGCTACCGCTGGATCCCGTTCGATCCCGTGCTGGCCGACCGGGCGAACGAGCCGGAGCGGCGCGTGGCCTGGCTGCGCGACCAATACCGCCATCCCGAGGAGCATCGGCACACGGTGGGCGAGGTGCTGAAGTGGTTCCGCACGAACCATGTGGACTTCGTGCGGGCCTATCCCTCGGCGCAGGTGCACGACGACGAGCCGGACGACCTGTTCGCCGCCGAACCCGACGCCTGGGCCCCCGAACGCTGGC
Source organism: uncultured Phenylobacterium sp. (assembly GCA_966096115.1). Lineage (GTDB taxonomy): Bacteria > Pseudomonadota > Alphaproteobacteria > Caulobacterales > Caulobacteraceae > Phenylobacterium. The sequence continues at coordinate 3,887 of CBHTUE010000114.1, read as the reverse complement.
TGGCGCAGATCGGCTGGATGGGAAGCCTGGGCCACGAGGGCGGCCTGTTCGTGATGGTGGGGCAGGCGGCCACGCCGGTTCCGGCGCCCTCGCGCGAAGCGCGGACGGCCAAGCGGACGGCCGGGGCATGAAACCGAAGTCCGAGGTGCGGGTTCAGACGGGGTTCAGCTTCGCCGTTCTTCCCTGAGGGCGGCGGAGGGGACGCTCGATCGGAAGGACACGTCATGAAAAGACTGCTGCTGGCCGCCGTCGCCCTGGCCACCGCCGCGGGGCCGATGATCGCCACCGCCCAGCCCGGCGAACGCCGGGAGGACCGGCGCGAGATGCGCGAAGACCGGCGCGAGCTGCGCGAGGATCGCCACGACGCGGGCCGCCACGTCGACCGCCGCGAGGCGCGCGAACTGGACCGCGACCGGGCCGAGGTTCGCGGCGACCGGCGCGAGCTGCGCTATGACCGCCGCCGCGCCGAGACCTGGCGCGGGCGCAACGAGTGGCGCACCTATCGCGGCGCCCGGCCGGGCTACTGGTACGCGCCGGGCTACGGCTACTATCCGATGACCCGCGGCTACACTTGGCGGCGCGGCGGCTACGTGCCGCGCGGCTACCGCACCTACTACGTCCAGGATCCCTACTACTACGGCCTGGCCCCCGCCCCGCGCGGCTATCGCTGGGTCTATGCGGACGGCAACTTCGTGCTGATGGCGCTGGCCACCGGCCTGATCGCCAACGTGATCCTCAACGGCTATTAGAACGTTGTTCTAGCTAGTGCAACGTCGCGGCCGGCCCCAGGTCGGCCGCGGTCGCGCGCGGCAGCGACAGGACCAGCGCCGAGCCGCGGGCGTCGGCGCGCAGGGTGACCGCGGCGCCCAGCTGCTCGGCCATGGCTCGCAGCAGATAGCCGTTGGTCACAGAGACCAGAGCGCCCTCGGCCGCGTCGCCGGCCTCCGAGATCGCAACCTCGGCCGCGCGGGCGCGGGCGTCGAGGCGGATGCGCAGCGCGCCGGCCGCACCGGTGTCCATCAGGGCGCCCAGGCATTCGGCCAGCGCCACGCCCAGGGACGTCGCCTCCTCCACGCTGAGCTCCACGCCGGACGGTTCGACCTCGACCCGCTCGGGCGGCTGGGCGCGGGAGACGCAGACGGCGCGCGACAGGGCCGCGGCGAAGGAGTCGAAAGCCACCGCCGCCTCGGCCTTGCCGCCCAGTTCGCGGTGTACCCGGGAGATCAGCAGTGTGCGCTCCATGGCCCGGCGCAGGCTTTCGGCCACCTGCGGCTCGGGCTCGCCCTTTGCCTGCAGGGCCAGCACGCCGGCGACCAGGCGCATGTGGTGGCTCATCCGCTCGTTCAGTTCGCGGAACAGGCCCGCATGACTGTCGGCGACGGCCTGCGCCCGGCCCAGTTCGCCGGAGAGCGCCTTCAGCGCGCCGGTCAGGCCGGTGATGACGAAGATCGCAACGCTGGAGCTGACCAGGAAGAACAGGTAGCCGGCCATGGCGTTGGCCGGCAGCTTCAGGGCGAACATCGGCTCCACGAAGCACAGCAGCGCCAGGTTGGCGCACACCAGCGCCGCGACGATCGCCGGCCAACGGCCCAGCACGTAGGCGATCAGGATCACCACCGGCAGGAAGGTCGAATAGGCCAGGCCGCCGCCCAGCATGGGTTGCATCGACAGGCGGATCAGGAAGGCGACCGCCACCAGGGCGGCGGCCCAGACCCAGGCCATGGCGCGATTGGGCGTGCGCAGCGCGACGGGCAGGACGGGGGGTTTGGGCATGGCGTCGGGACTTAACACAGGCTAGGGCGGGTGGGTCTATCACAGGCTGTCGCAGGGTGGCGGCCGCGCCGCCGCCAGTGCAAGGGACGGGCATGAACGACCGCGACGTGTACCAATTGCTGGCCAATGTCGCCGAGGAGCTGATGGGCCTCTCCGAACGGGCCGAGACGCTGGTCGGCCAGACGGCGCTGCGCACCGCGGCCGGCACGATCGCGGGCACGGCCAAGGCGATCTATGAGCACATCCTGGGCGGCGAGGGTTCGCACTAGGTCTACCCTGGCGGAATCCGGGCGCGGCGCTAGCTTGGCCGGATGAAGGTCATCCCCGCGCTCGCCGCCGCCCTGCTCGCCGCCACCGTCGCCCCCCTGGCGGCCTCGGCCAAGCCCGCCGACCTCGTGATCTGGGGCGGGCCGATCTACACAGGCGCCAAGGCCGGCAAGGTCGAGGCGGTCGCAGTCGCCGACGGCCGCATCGCCTATGTCGGGACCAGGGCCGGGGCGCAAGCGCAGGTGGGCCCCAAGACGCAGACCATCGACCTAGCGGGCGCGACCCTGTTCCCCGGCTTCACCGACAGCCATGCGCACCTGCGCGGGATCGGCGAGCGGGAGCTGACGCTGAACCTGGAGGGCGCGAAGTCGGCGGCCGAGGCGGCCGGCCGGGTGAAGGCCTATCTGGCGGCGCATCCCGGGACCGGGCCGGTGTTCGGGCGCGGCTGGATCGAGACCGGCTGGCCCGAGGGGCGGTTCCTGCAGCGCGGCGACATCGACCCGATCTCGGGCGATCGGCCGGTGTTGCTGACGCGGGCCGACGGTCACGCGGTGGTGGCGAATTCGGCGGCTCTGAAGGCCGCCGGCATCACCGAATCCACGGCCGCACCGGCCGGCGGAGCGATCCTGAAGGGGCCGGACGGCCAGCTGACCGGGATGTTGGTGGACAACGCCATGCGGCTGGCGGCCGGGCTGATCAGCGCGCCCACCGAAGCCGACCGCCGCGCGGCCTTCGACGCGGCGTTCCGGGTAGAGGCGGCCTACGGCTGGACCGGAGTCCATTCGATGAGCGTCGATTGGAACGACGTGATCCTGCTGGAGGCGCTGGACAAAGCGGGCAAGGCGCCGCTGCGGGTCTACAACGCTGTCGAGGGCGATCAGGCCGGGCCGTTGTTCGCCGGAGGCCCGCGGCAGACGCCGGACAGGCGGATCACGACCCGGACGATCAAGCTCTACGAAGACGGCGCCCTGGGTTCGCGCGGCGCTGCGCTGTTCGAGCCGTATTCGGACTCCCCCGGGACGACCGGCCTGGTGCGGACGCCGCCGGAGGTTATGCGCGCGGCGATGCAGAAGGCCAAGGCCGCGGGCATCCAGGTGGCCACCCACGCCATCGGCGACCGGGGCAACGCCGCGGTGCTGGACCTCTACGCCGCCGAGGCGCCGAAGGGCGGGCGCTGGCGGATCGAGCATTCGCAGATCCTGCGGGTCGCCGACATCCCGCGCTTCGCCCAGCTGGGGGTGATCGCCTCCATGCAGCCCAGCCACGCGATCGGCGACCTGCACTTCGCGCCGGCGCGCCTGGGCGAGGACCGGCTGGCCGGCGCCTACGCCTGGGAGAGCCTGTTGAAGTCCGGGGCTGTGGTGGTGGGCGGCTCGGACGCGCCGGTGGAGCGCGGCGACCCGCTGATCGAGTTCTATGCGGCGGTGGCGCGAAAGGACCTGGCCGGCTTCTCGGCCCCGGATTGGCATGCCGAACAGACCCTGAGCCGCGCCGAAGCGCTGAAGCTGTTCACGTCCTCGGCCGCCTGGGCCCGCTTCGCCGAGAAGGACCTGGGGACCATCGAGGTGGGCAAGCGCGCGGACCTGTCCGGGTTCTCCGCGGACCTGATGACCGTCCCGGTGGAGGCGATCCCGAAGGCGCACGCGGTGCTGACGGTCGTGGACGGGAAGGTCGTGTACCAGGCGAAGTGAGCGCCTCTCCCCCGAGCGCCGCAGGCGAGAAGAGAGGGAGAGGGTAGGGAGAGGGCGGCGCAGGACTGCGGGGCGCCCACTCTGTCTTCAGCCATGACCCACCCGTGGCGGGCTGATGCTGGCTGCGAACAGAGCGATCGCGACGACCTGCGGAGC
>CBHTUE010000113.1:0-14038 GCA_966096115.1 uncultured Phenylobacterium sp. | reverse complement strand
GGGTAATCGCGGCCGGCCGTGACCGGCCTGCGCCGGTCTGATCAACAGGCGGCGGTGGTTCGGGGAGTGGCGTGATGCGCGGGACGGCGGCGGGGCTTGCGATCGGGATTCTGGCGGCGGCCGGCGCCGCCTCGGCTGCGCCGAAGCCGGCGAAGGACGCGAAGGTGTGGGCCGCCGCCGAGGCCGCCCGCGCCGGGCAGCTGAAGCTGCTCGAACAGGTGGTCAACATCGACTCGGGCACCGGCGACGCCGAGGGCGGGCGCAAGGTCGCCGCCGTGCTGGTCCCGCGCCTGAAGGCGATGGGCATGAACATCGAGACGGTGAAGGCCGAGGCCGACGGCCTGCCGGAGAACACGGTCGCCACCCTGACCGGGACCGGCAAGGGCCGCATCCTGATCATCAGCCACCTGGACACGGTGTTCGGCCCCGGCACGGTGGCGAAGTGGCCGTTCAGGATCGACGGCGACCGCGCCACCGGCCCCGGCGTCTCCGACGAGAAGGGCGGCGTGATCGAGGCGGTGACCGCGATCCAGTTGCTGCGCGACCTGGGCTTCAAGGACTTCAAGTCGATCACGTTGCTGATCGAGACCTCGGAGGAGCGCGGCTCGCCGGGCACGCGGGCGCTGATCGAGCGGCTGCTCAAGGACGCGGACGTCGAGCTCAACATGGAGCCGGGCGACCCGCCGGACGCGGTCACCGTCTGGCGCAAGGGCTCCACGGTGATCACCATCGACGTGAAGGGCCGCGCCGCCCACGCCGGTGTCGCGCCGCAGGACGGCCGCAACGCCGCCGAGGAGCTGATCCACCAGCTGAAGGCGGTGGAGGCCTATCCGAAGACCGGTGACGGGCTGACCCTGAACCTGACGGTGATGAGCGGCGGGACCCGCAACAACATCATCCCGGAGGACGCCTCGGGCACCTTCAGCCTGCGGGTGCGCGATCAGGCCGACGTGGAGAAGGTGATCGGGACGATGGAGACGGCGGCCAAGACGACGGCCATCCCGGACACGAAGGTCACGGTCAGCCGCCAGGTTTCCTTCCCGCCCCTGCCGAACAACGCCGCGACCGATGCGCTCGCGACCCGCGCCGAGGCCATCTACGCGGGCATCGGCCGCACGCTGGGCCGCGCCGGCAACGGCGGCGCCTCCGAATCGGCCCTGGCCGCCGAGCGCGGGGTCCCAGCGCTGGACGGGCTCGGCCCGGTCGGCGGCGGCTTCCACTCCGAGAAGGAATACCTGGACCTGACGACGCTGACGCCGCGGCTCTACCTGCTGACCAAGCTGATCATGGAGCTGGGGAAGGCTCCGCCGACGCCGGCGAAGTAGCGAGGCCCCGCTCCGCCCCCGCGCCGCAGGGGAGGAGCGCCGCACCGCCGTCAGGCGTCGTCGGTGACGACCACCAGCATCGGGGCGCCGCCGGAGCTGATCGAGGCGGCGTGGGCCAGGGCCTCCTGGCCGCCCACGGAGCCGGCGCAGGCCTTCAGCGCGTCCAGCGTCGGGAAACTGACGTCGGACATCAGGTGATAGGGCGGCGGCGCGAAGCCGGGGCCGACCACCCGCTTGGTGGCGACGCCGGTCGCGCCGGTGAGCTTCGGCCCGGCATAGGGCAGATGTTCCTCGCGATAGGCGCGATCGAATGCGCCGGCGTCCTTGGGCGTGGGGTAGAGAATGAGCAGATGGGCCGTCATGGAATGTTCCTTTCAAGGGGTTGAACCCTGAGAGGTATGCGGCGGCGGTCAGGCGACGTGGGGTACGAAATCCTGACCGCCGGCCGGCGGCACGTGGGCGAACGCATAGCGCTCGAACCAGCCCGGCAGGGCCCGTACGAGCGCGCGCGGGCCTTCGACGGCCAGCCCGATGCGCTGGGCCTCGACAAAGCTCACGTCCCCCCGCCACCAGGCGACCAGGGCCGACAGCGGCGTGCGGATGACCAGGGGCTCGGGGAACCCGGGGTTCTGGTGGCAGAACGAGGCCTCGGTCGGCTTCAGCAGCATGAAGCGCACGGGATGGCCCTGGACCTCGAAGCGCACCACCAGCGGCTCTTTCGGCAGCATCGCGAAGGTGACCCGCCGCTGCATGTCGACCAGCACCGGCTCCAGGTCCAGGTCCTCGGTCGAGCGCGCCAGCCAGCGCTGGCCCCATGATCCCAGGGCGCCGACCAGGATGGCGAGTTCGCGGCCGGCCTCGGTCAGGGCGTACTCCGGGCCGTGCGCGCCTTCCGTCCGGACGATCGCCCCGGCGAACACCAGCGCCTGCAGCCGCTCGGACAGCACCGTGCGCGAGATGCGGGGGATGCCCCGGCGGATGTCGTTGAAGCGGCGGCTGCCGGAGAGGATCTCGCGGACGACCAGCAGGGTCCAGCGACCGCCCAGCACCTCGTGCGCCCGCGCCATCGAACAGAACTGCCCGTATCCGCTCATGCGCCCAATCTAGCACGCGTGGAGCGGCCGCGCGGTCCGGATTCCGGACCGGATGCTAGGCGGCGATCCGCGAGATCCAGTCGCGCAGGATGGCCAAGACCTGTTCCTCCGAGGCGTAGCCGCGGGTGACGACGCCGTAGACGCCCTGCTCGTTCGGCCCACCCACCAGGGTCGGGAAGCCGGTGACGCCGGCGCGCTGGGATGTGGCGTAGTCGCGCCAGGTCTCGGCCTTGGCCTCTTCGCTCGACCAGTCGGCGAGGAAGCGATCCCGGTCCAGGCCCAGGTCGACGGCCAGGTCGGCCAGCACCTCGCCCGAGGTGATGTCGCGCGCCTCGCCGTAGAACGCCCGCTGGGCCGCACCCAGGAACCGCAGGGCCACGTCCTGGCCCTCGCGGCGCGCCACGACCACGGCGCGGGCGGCCGGGTCGGTGTCGTAGACGAAGGTCCCGGTCTGGATCAGCGAGGGGTCGAACGGCAGGCCCGAGGCCTCGTGCACATGGGTCCAGTGGCCGGCGATCTCGCGGGCCGCCTCTGGCGTCATCGCCTTCTCGGTGCCGGGGCGCAGGCCGCCCATCACCACGCGGATCGGGAGCGCGTCGCCGTACGCGCGGCGCACCGCCTCGATTACCGGCGAGAACCCGTAGCACCACGAGCACATCGGGTCGGAGAAGTAGATCAGGTGCGGCCCGTCCATGGCGGCCTCCGTTACGTGCGTCGATGATCGCAGCAAGCGCGCCGCCGGTCACGCGCGCTCTTACGCGGGCGCGCGGATGCCCCTAAATCTGGCGCATGGCGCACGACCACCACGATCACGATCACGACCATGACCCGCCGTCGGAGATGACGCTGCGGGTGAAGGCGCTCGAATCGCTGCTGGTGGAGAAGGGGCTGGTCGATCCGGCCGCCCTCGACGCCATCGTCGACCACTTCGAGACCAAGGTGGGTCCGCGCAACGGCGCCCGCGTGGTGGCCAAGGCCTGGACCGATCCGGCCTACCTGGCCCGGCTGCGCGAGGACGCCACCGCCGCGATCGCCGAGCTGAGCTTCACCGGCCGCCAAGGCGAGCACATGGTCGCCGTGGAGAACGGGCCGGGCGTGCACAACCTCGTCGTCTGCACCCTCTGCTCCTGCTACCCGTGGCCAGTGCTGGGCCTGCCGCCGGTCTGGTACAAGTCCCCGCCCTATCGCTCCCGCGCCGTCATCGACCCGCGCGGCGTGCTGGCCGAGTTCGGCACCGAGTTGCCGGAAGACACCGAGGTCCGGGTCTGGGATTCCACCGCCGAGATCCGCTACCTGGTGATCCCCGAACGGCCCGCCGGGACCGAAGGGCTCGGCGAGGACGAGCTGGCCGCGCTGGTCACCCGCGACGGCATGATCGGGACCACCCTGCTATGAACGGCGTGCACGACATGGGCGGCATGCACGGGCTGGGGCCGGTGGCGCCGGAACCCGCGGAGCCGGTGTTCCACCACCGCTGGGAGGGCCGGGTCCACGCCATGACCATCGCCTCGCCCACGCGGGGCAACATCGATGCGGGCCGTCATCAGCGCGAACTGATCCTTGGGGCCGACTACCTGCGCATGAGCTACTACGAGAAGTGGTTCACCAGCCTCTGCGCCCTGCTGGCCAAGGCCGACCTCGCCACGCCCGAGGAGGTCGCTAGCGGCCAGGCCGCGCCCGGCTCGGCGAAGGGCACGCCGCGCTTCCGCGCCGCCGACGTGACGCCGGCGATGACCAGCCCCTCGTCCTACGTCCGGGATATCGTCGTCGCCCCGGCCTTCCAAGCGGGCGACCGGGTGCGGGCGCGCAACCTCAACCCGACGGGCCACACCCGCCTGCCCCGCTACGCCCGCGGCCGCGTCGGCGTCGTCGAGCGCCGGCACGGGGCGCACGTGCTGCCGGATAGCAACGCCCACGGCCTCGGCGAGGACCCGCGCCATCTCTACACCGTCGTCTTCACCGCGCGCGAACTGTGGGGCCCCGACGCTTCGGCCCGCGACACCGTGCGCCTGGACCTCTGGGAGCCTTATCTTGAGCGGGCCTGACCTTGCCGCCCTGCCCCGGCTGCCGCGCGACGCGGAGGGGCCGGTCTTCGCCGAGCCCTGGCAGGCCCAGGCCTTCGCCCTGACGCTGAAGCTGCACGAGAGTGGCGCCTTCACCTGGCCGGAATGGGCCGCGGCGCTGTCGGCCGAACTGGCCGGCGATCCCGGGGACGACGGGACGCACTACTACGACCACTGGGTGGCGGCCCTGGAGGGACTGGTCACCGGCCGCAACCTGGCCGCGCCCGCCGAGCTCTCCGCACGCAAGGATGCCTGGGAAGCGGCCTACTTACGCACACCCCACGGCAAACCTGTGGAGCTCTAGGCCGGCGGCGGAACCCGCGTCGCGCTCAAGCACTCCCGAGGCGAGGCAACGGGGTGTAGCCGATGGTGCAATTCGCAGTGACGCTGAAGAACGGCGACTGGACCGTCTTCAAGGACGGCCAGGCCGCGGCCGCGGGGCTCTCGCGCTCGGCGGCCGTGCAGATGGCGAAGGACCTGGCCTTCGCGGCCGAGGACGACGGCGAGACCGTCGAACTCCTGATCCAGGGCTACTACGGCGATCTCAATCGCAAGGTGACCGGGACGGACTAGCGTCGCTTCGACATTGCAAACCCGGGCCGGACGGGCACTGTCGCGTAGAGATGCGGGGGATACGCGATGCGCGGCCTGAAACTGCCTTTCGTCCTGGCGACGTTGCTGCTGGCCGCGGGATCGGCGCAGGCGCAGTCGATCAGCGAGCGGGTCGCGGCCATCGCCTCGATGCGATCGGCCACGTCGGCCAGCTTTTCGCCGGACGGCCAGCGGGTCGCCTACGTCACCAATGTCAGCGGCTCGCCGCAGGTGTGGATCGCGCCCGTCGCCGGCGGCGCCCCCATCCAGGTCACCAGGCTGGCCGATCCTGTGCAGTCGGTCCGCTGGTCCCCCGCCGGCGACTGGCTCGCCTACGACGTGGCGCCGGGCGGCGGGCTCAATGTCCAGGTCTATATCGTGCACGCCGACGGCAGCGGCGCGAAGCTCATGACGGCCGGCGGCGAGGTGAACAACCGCCTGGACGGCTGGAGCCATGACGGCCGCTGGCTGGCCTATGAGACCAACCGCAACGATGCGACCCGCTTCGATGCCTTCGTCGTCAATCCCGAGACCGGCGAGCGCCGGCAGGTCGGCCAGGGCCGCAGCCTGAGCACCGTCACCGACATCAGCCGCGACGGCCGCCGCGCGATCATCAGCCGGCTCGCCAGCCGCGGCGACGACAACCTCTACCTGGCCGACATGACGAACGGGGCCGAGGTCCTGCTCACGCCCCATCAGCCTACCGCGGAGTTCAGCGGCGGCGAGTTCTCACCCGATGGTCGGCGCGTCTACCTCGCCTCCAACGCGGGAGCCGACCTGACCGCCTTCGCCGCGATCGACCTCGACGCGCAGGGCCGGCCGGGGCCGATCCGCGTACTGGCGGCCCGCGCGGACGCGGAACTGGAGGGCATGGCGATCGACGAGGCCGGCCGTCGCGCGGCCCTGTTCTGGAATGTGGCGGGCCGCACCGAGCTGGCCTTCTTCGACCTGGCCAGCGGCCGGGTCACGCCGGGACCGCGCCTGCCGGGCGATATCGCCGGCGTCGCCAGCTTCAGCCCCGACGGCAAGACCCTGGCGTTCCAGGCGGCCAGCGCCGCGGCGCCCGCCGACATCTGGCTGATGGACGTCACCAGCGGACAGGCCACCCAGCTCACCCAAAGCCCGCACGACGGCGTGGACCTGGCCAGCCTGGGGCGCCCGACGCTGGTGACCTACAAGGCCCACGACGGCCTGCCCCTGTCGGGCTGGCTCTATCGTCCGGCCGGCGCCACGGGCCCGGGCCCGGTGGTGTTCATCTATCACGGCGGCCCCGAGGGGCAGACGCGGCCCTCGCTCAGCGGCGACGTCCAGGCGCTGCTGGCCAAGGGGATCAGCGTCTTCCAGCCCAACGTCCGCGGCTCCACCGGCTACGGCAAGCGGTTCATGAACCTCGACAACGGCGCGCTGCGGGTGAACGGGGTGAAGGACATCAAGGCCAGCACCGACGCCCTGGTGAGCAAGGGAATCGCCGACCCGAAGCGGCTGGGGATCATGGGCGGCAGCTACGGCGGCTACATGGTGATGGCCGGGATCACCGAGTATCCCGACATGTTCGCGGCCGCGGCGGACCTGTACGGCGTCGTCAACTTCGACACCTTCTTCAAGCACACCCAGCCGTGGATGGCGGCGATCTCGACCGTCGAGTACGGCGATCCGAAGACCCAGGCCGAGATGCTGGCGTCGCTGTCGCCGATCAACAAGCTGGACCGGATCCGGACCCCGCTGATCGTGCTGCACGGCGCCAACGACACCAACGTCCCGGTGATCGAGGCCGAGCAGATCGTGGCGCAACTGAAGACACGCGGCGTGCCGGTGGAATATGTCCTGTTCCCGGACGAGGGCCATGGGTGGCGGCGGCTTCCCAACCGCATCCGCTCCACGGTGACGCTCAGCGACTTCTTCGACCGGCGGCTGAACGCCGGCCGGTAAAGCGGGGCTTCAGGCGAACGGGCTTAGCCCGTGCGGCGCATCTGCGACTTCATCTCGCGCTTGGCGCGGGCTTCGGCCTTGGCGGCGGCCTTGCGGGCCTTGCGGTCGTCGCGCTTCAACTGGAGCATCAGCTCCTCGTCGTTTTCCATCGCGATGCGCTTGTCTTCCTCGGCCTTTTCCTTGGCGAGGCGGATGGCTTCCTTCTCGGCGGCGCGCCGCGCACGAACTTCTTCGAGCTCGCGGGCCTTCTTCTGCTCGCGGGTCTCGAAGACCTCGGCGACCACGGTCGGCTTGGGCTTGAACTTTTCGAGGAGGGCCTTGCGGGCCTCGGCCTGGGCGGCCAAGCGTTCGGAGAAGCCGGGGAGGACTTTGTTTTCTCTCATACTCACGTGTGTTCGGTTGTTTCGGACGGACGCGGGGAAGACCCCCGCAGCGGGCTAGGCGGTTGCCTCAAGTATCAGCCGACGATGTCAGCTTCGGTAAAGAACTGTGCGATCTCGATGGCCGCGTTCTCGGCGCTGTCCGAGCCGTGCACCGAGTTCTCGCCGACGCTCTCGGCGTACAGCTTGCGGATGGTGCCGTCGGCGGCCTGGGCCGGGTTGGTGGCGCCCATCACTTCGCGGTACTTGGCGACGGCGTTCTCGCCTTCCAGCACCTGGACCACGACCGGGGCCGAGGTCATGAACTCCACCAGCTCGCCGTAGAACGGGCGCTCGGCGTGGACCTCGTAGAACTTCTTGGCCTGGGCGTCGGTCATCTTGATCCGGCGCTGGGCCACGATGCGCAGACCCGCGGCCTCGATCACGGCGTTGACCTTGCCGGTCAGGTTACGCCGCGTGGCGTCCGGCTTGATGATCGAGAAAGTGCGTTCGGTCATGGGCTCCGAGGGGGCTCAGCAAATTGGGGAGGTGCGCAGAAGCTCTCCGCGCGGTGGCGGGCTCTATATCGTCATCACCCCCTGGGAAGCAAGATGCCCGAGCCCGCAATCGCGGGCTCCAGTCCAAGTGTCGCGCATTCTTTTCCCCCAACCGGCATCCAACCGGGCGGAAAGCGCGCTGCATCAATGACGCAGCGCAGCATGTCTGCTAGACGGCGCGCCCAACGGATTTCCCATGCTCCAGATCAACAACCTTGTCCTCGACGCCTGGGGACGCCGCTTCTTCGACAACACCACCGTCACCCTGCCCAAGGACGCCAAGGTCGGCCTGGTGGGACGTAACGGCGTGGGCAAGTCGACCCTGTTCAAGGTCATCCTCGGCCAACTGCACCCCGGCTCCGGCGACATCGGCCTGCCGAAGAAGGCGCGCATCGGGTCGGTCGACCAGGAACACCCGGCCACGCCGGTCACCCTGCTGGACACCGTGCTGGAGGCCGACACCGAGCGGCATGACCTGCTGCAACGGCTGGAGACGGCACCGCCCGAGGACCTGGGCGACATCTACGCCCGGCTGATCGAGATCGACGCCGACCGCGCCCCCTCGCGCGCCGCCGAGATCCTGGCCGGCCTCGGCTTCACCCAGGCCGACCTGGCGCGGCCGATGTCCGAGTTCTCCGGCGGCTGGCGGATGCGCGTGGCGCTGGCCGCCAGCCTGTTCGCCGAGCCCGACCTGCTGCTGCTGGACGAGCCCACCAACTACCTCGACCTGGAAGGCGCCCTGTGGCTGGAGGCGCGGCTGAAGAAGTACCCGCACACCGCCATGGTCATCAGCCACGACCGCGAGCTGCTGAACAACTCTCGCGCCCCCATCCTGCACCTGAAGGACGGCAAGCCGGAGCTCTACACCGGCGGCTACAACGACTTCGAACGGCTGCTCTCCGAGAAGCTGCGCCTGCAGGAAGCCACGCGGGTGAAGGTCGAGGCGCAGCGGGCGCACCTGCAGTCCTTCGTCGACCGCTTCCGCGCCAAGGCCTCGAAGGCCACCCAGGCGCAGTCGCGCCTGAAGATGATCGCCAAGCTGCCGCCGGTCTCCGCGGTGATCGAGGAGCGGGTGACGCCGTTCGTACTGCCCTCGCCCGAGCGGCCCCTGCCCCCGCCGCTGATCCGGCTGGAGGGCGCCCAGGTGGGCTATGGCGGCCCGCCGATCCTGAAGCGTCTGGACCTGCGCCTCGACATCGACGACCGCATCGGCCTGCTGGGCGTCAACGGTGCGGGCAAGTCGACGTTCGCCAAGCTGATCGCCGGCGCGCTGAACGTGGAGGCCGGCAAGCTGCACCGCAGCTCGCGGCTGCGGGTGGGCTGGTTCCACCAGCACCAGATCGAGGCGATGGACCCCACCGACACGCCGCTGGAGATCATCCGCCGCGCGCTGCCTGAGGAGTCCGAGGCCAAGCGCCGTTCGCGCCTGGCCCAGTTCGGCCTGGGCTATGAGAAGGTCGAGACCACGGTGGCCAACCTGTCCGGCGGCGAGCGGGCGCGGCTGCTGCTGAACCTGGTGGCCATGGAGGCGCCGCACCTCCTGATCCTCGACGAACCGACCAACCACCTCGACATCGATTCGCGCCGGGCCCTGCTGGACGCGCTGAACGACTACGAGGGCGCCGTGATCCTGATCACCCACGACCGCTCGCTGATGGAACTGGTGGCCGACCGCCTGTGGCTGGCGGCCGACGGCGGCATCGAGCCCTTCGACGGCGACATGGAGGACTATGCCGCCTTCGTGCTGGACCGCGCCCGCCAGGCGGCGCGCGCGCCCACCCAGGTGAAGGCCGAGCCGGAGCCGGTCGTGGCGGCCCCGCCCCCTCCGCCGCCGAAGCCCAAGGTCCCCACCGGCACGGCGCGACGCCGCGCCGAGACCGCCGAGGCGGCGCTGGCCAGGGCCAACGCGCTGATCGCGACGATCGACCAAGCGCTGAACGACCCGGCCACCTTCGGCGACGCCGCCAAGGCCGCCGACCTGGGCCGCCGGCGTGAAGCCGCCCAGGCGACGCTCGAGGCGGCCGAACTGGAGTGGATCGAGGCCCAGGAGGCTTACGAGGCGCTGAAGGCTTAGGCCACAGACAGGAACGGCCCCGCGTCGCCGCGGGGCCGCCCTCCAGTCGCTCACCGACTGTCGTGCGTCAGGCCGTGAGCTTCAGGTGATGTGCTTGGGGCTGATCGGGTCGGACCCGGGGAAGGTCTCCTCGATCGCCTCGTCCAGCAGGGCCTCCTGCCGGTCCTCGGCCGCCGCTTCGCGCTCGGCCAGGTGGTCATGCTTCTCGCCTTCCGGCGGCGGCTCGACGGGCCGGGTGGTCGGCGCGTCGAAGGTGCGTGTCTCCGGCGGCCCGTGCTGCGTGGTCTGCAGATCCGGCGCCTGGGGCTTGGTGTCGCTCTTGGTCTGTTTGTTGAACATGGGTTCCTCGCCGCGTGTCGGCCAGGAAAACCCCTCAGCCCTGGAACGGTTGCCTCTGCTGTGGCGCGCCGGACGCTTTTGGGCCGGACAGCAGTTGCTGCCCCTCGTCGCGCAGCCGGCCCTTCAGCTTGTTGGCCACCATCGCGAAGATTCCGGGCAGCTCGACCTCCAGCCGCGCCTCTTGCTCGGCCACCGCGACCGTCCCGGTGATGACCTGGCCGATGGCCCTGAACGAGAAGCGCAGCGTGTCGCCCTCCCAAGCCCGGGTCAGTTCGCCCACCGCGCCGATCTGCCCCATCAGCTGTCCGACCCCCTCGTCGATCCTGCGACGCGCCTCGGCGCGCCCGAGCTGATGGGGAATCGTCACGACGACCGGCTTACTCATGTCCCCATAACCCCCGGGAGGGGCCCACTGGTTCCGCATACCAAGGACTTGGGCGCAATCGACGCAGATTCCAAGGCTTCCCGGGCGGCTTCGCCGGGCTTAGCTAGGCGCCATGGACACGGACCGCAGCCTGCTGGGAGAAGGCCCCTATCCCGTCACCGGCCCGCTGGCCGTGATAGCGCGCGTGGCGTTCCTGGGCGCGCTGGTGGCGATCGTGGTGGCGGCCTTCCTGCCGTCCAGCATGGTCCCGCAGTTCGTGCGGTCGCGGTACCTGCAGCACTTCGCGGCGTTCTATGTGGCGGCGCTGTTCGGCCTGGCCGCCTCGCCGCGCGCCCCGGTGCTGACCATCGCCCTGCGCATCTTCGCCTTCGCCACGATCGTTGAGGCGCTGCACCTGTTGGCCGGCGCGCGCCTGAAGCCGCTGATCGACAACTGGGTGGCGGACCTCGGCGGCATGGCCGCGGCCTTCGCCCCCATCGCCGTGGCGCGTTTCCGCCGACGGTTCCGCCCGCCGCCGGCGGTGACGGACCCCGCGGCGGGCGACTAGAACAACGTCCAGCGGCCGCCTTCGCGGACCCGCAGGTTGTTCTGCACGTGCCGAACGCCGTCGATGTCGGCGATGTCCTCGATCCGGCGCTTGTCGTCCTTGTGGCGCACGCGCCCGTTCAGGGTGACCTCGGCGTCCTGCACGATCACCTCGACGTCGCGCAGGTCCAGCCGCCGCTGATCCTCCAGCCGCTCGGTGATCACCGCCCACAGGACCCTGTCGGACGGCCCGTCGCGGCGGGCGCGGCGCGGTTCCGGCTCATAGGTGCGATCTTCGCGATAGGCCTCGCGGCTCCGCTCGTCGCGGTAGGGGTCGCGACCGTCATCATAGGCGCGGTAGCCGGTGCGCGTGCGCGGGTCGTAGCCGTAGGTGTCCGAGTAGTCCGCCTGGCCGAAATCGTCACGGTCCCGATCACGCAACCTGCGCAGCCGTTCGGCCTCCAGGTCCCGCCATTCCTCGTGCCGCATGGGTCACCTCCATAAATCCGTCGCGAACCTGGAGGAAACCTGCGCCTTGCGCTTCGGTTCCAGTCCGGGACCATGGCGCCCGCGCCGCCCCCGAAGGAGTCGCCGACCGCGTGCCGATCCTCGACCCCGACACGCGCGACGGCCTCCATGCCGAGGATGTCGAGGACGAACTGGCCGCGGCCCTGCCGCAGACCCAGGGACCGCGGTTCTTCCCGATGCTGCGGGGGCTGGCCTGGCATCTCGTCGCCGTCCTGCTGCTGGGCGCGGCGGCGATGATCCTGTGGCGGGAGTTCCACACCCTCAGCCTGGCCGACCTCGCCCGCGCGATCCGCGCCTGGGGCTGGGGCTCGGTAGCCGCAGCCATCGCGCTGTCGGCGACCAGCTTCGTGCTGATGGGCTGCGTGGAGTGGCTGGGGCTGCGCTGGGCCGGCGCGCGGATTCGGATCCGCTCGGCCCTGGCCGGCTCGTTCGTCGCCAGCGCGGTCGCCCACAGCCTGGGCGCCAACCTGATCGTCTCCGGCGCCATCCGCGCCCGCTGGTACGCCCGCCACGGGGTCAGCCTGCGGCAGGTGGCGGCCGCGACCGTCTTCCACGGCTTCTCGTTCGTCGTGGGCCTTTCGACCCTGGCCGGGATCAGCCTGTTGGCGGCGCCCCATCACGACATGGCCGTCGCCAGCCGCATCGCCAACCCGGTGGCCGACAGCCTGGGCGCCCTGCTGCTGGCGGGGGTCGGGACCTACGTCGTGCTCTGCGCGCTGATGCGCCGACCGCTACGCGGCTTCGGCCACAGCGTGAAGCTGCCCTCGGTGCGCGTGGCCCTGGCGCAGATGACCATCGGCGCCGTCGACAACGCGGTGGCGGCGGCGATCATCTGGACGCTGCTGCCCGCCGGATCGGTGGCGTTCTTCACCTTCGTCGGCAGCTATGCGCCCTCGGTGGTGGTGGGGTTGATCTCGCACGTGCCCGGCGGGGTCGGCGTTTTCGAGGGCTCGCTTTCGACACTGCTGAAAGGTTTGCCGCCCGCCGCCCTGGCCGCCGCCTTCCTGGGCTATCGACTGTTTTTCTTTGTCATTCCGCTGCTTCTGGCCGGTATCGCCCTGGCGCTCGACGCGCTGCGCGAACGCGCCTGACAAAAAATCCGGAAAAATTCGCGTCCGGAGCATCCCGACCTGCATCCTTGGGTGGCAGGGCCCCGTAACTTTGCAAGTCCGCGCATCTCCCACAATTCACGGACACAAATACGGCGGCGGCCCTGTTCCCCGACAACCGCCACCGTACGCCCCGGCCCCCGCCTCCCGTCGCGGGGCCGGGGCGACCCTTATTCAGGGTCGCCCCCTTTTAGCCAGGACCTGCGCGACCCTTATCCGGGCTCGCTCCGGCACTTATCGGGCTCTCCTAACACTGCTACGAAACCGGCCATGAGCCGTCCCCTCGCCGTCTTCGCCTATGATTTCGACGGCACGCTGGCGCGCGGCAACATGCAGGAGCATGCCTTCATCCCCGACGAACTGGGCATGAACCACGCCGACTTCTGGCGCGAGACCCAGGCCCTGGCCGAGGCCCAGCGTGGCGACGGCATCCTGGCCTACATGCACCTGATGCTGGAGAAGGCCCGCGAGAAGGGCCTGGAGTTGACCCTCGACAGCTGGCGCCGCCGCGGGGCCGCCGTGCGCCTGTTCCCCGGCGTCGAGGACTGGTTCGCCCGCCAGAATGCCCGCGCCGATGCGCTGGGCCTGGACCTGCGCCACTTCATCATCTCATCCGGCAACCGCGAGTTGATCGAAGGCTCGCCGATCGCCGGGGTGTTCGAGCGGATCTATGCCTCGGCCTTCATGTTCAACGCCCATGGCGAGGCGATCGGGCCGGCGCTGGCGATCAACTACACCGGCAAGACTCAGTACCTGTTCCGCATCAACAAGTGGACGCTGAACGAGTGGGACAACGAGGCGATCAACGCCGTCCAGGCCAACCGCGATCGCGCCGTGCCGTTCGACCGCATCGCCTTCTTCGGCGACGGCCTGACCGACATCCCGGTGATGCGGGTGATGACCGACCACGGCGGGCACCCGGTCGCGGTCTACGACCCCGAGACGCCGATCACCGAGGCGGCGGCCGACAAGCTGCTCCGCGACGGCCGCGCCCGCCTGGCCGCCGGCGGCGACTACCGCGAGGGCTCCGAGCTCGACCGCTTGGCCGCCGACATCATCGCCGAAATGGCCCGCGGCGTGACGACGAACCTGTTCGGGTGAGGAGCTTGCCCTTCCCGCTTGCGGGAAGGGGGGACCGCAGGCCGAGCGCAGCGAAGAGC
>CBHTUE010000112.1:0-14059 GCA_966096115.1 uncultured Phenylobacterium sp. | reverse complement strand
GGGATGACGGAGGGGGGATGGGCGGCGCGCCGGGTTCACCTTCGTTCATGGCCGGGATGAGCGGGAGGGGTTGGCGTTGCGGAGGGAATGTTCCCTGTTTGTTCTTGACTGGGGTTTGGGTTCCGGGTAGGGTGTCGGAGGCTTCCGGATTGCGCGCGTGGCGTGCAGCACCCCGGCGGGGCCGGCTTCCTTCAGGTCTTGGGCTTCGGGCATCGCGGCGCGGGCTGGCGCGGCGACGGGCGGGGGTGGGCGATGGGCGTGCCGTGTTCGGCGAAGGTGGTGGGGCGGATCTGCCGGCGGGTGTCGGCGGGGGAGACGGTGCTGGCCATCTGCCGCGACGCGGACATGCCATCGCGCGGGACCTTCCACGCCTGGGTGCGGGAGCACCCGAAGGTGCGGGCGCTGTACGAGCGCGCCAAGCTGTATGGCGGGCGGACGGGGCGGGGGCGGCCGGCGCGGTACTGCCCGGTGACGGCGCACGAGATCGCGGTCCGGGTGGCCGAGGGCGAGGCGCTGAGCGACATCGTGGAGGACCCGGCGATGCCGTCGATCTCGACCGTCTATCGCTGGGAGACGCGGGAGGCGGAGTTCGCCGAGGCGCTGGCGGCGGCGCGGTGGGCGCAGGCCGAGCGGCTGGCCGACCTGGGCTGGAAGATGGCGCTGGCGGCGACGCCGCAGACGGCGCACCTGACCCGCGTGCAACTGGGGCAGCTGCGCTGGGCGGCGGGGATCAAGGCGCCGCGCACCCATGGGCGGCTGAAGGCGGCGGAGCCGCCGCAGGCCCCGGAGGCCCCGAAGGTGATGCTGTTCCGCCGCTTCGAGGTCGAGGAGAACTACGCGACCGGGCAGCACCGGGTGGTGAGCTACCGCGCCGCTCCGGACGCCATGCGGCCGGTGCGCGACCACGTCGGGCCATGGACCACGCCGGTCGCCCCGCTGAGGGGGCCGTCGCCGGAGCATCAGGCGGACCGGCTGCGGCTGGCGCGCCAGCGGGCGGTGGAGCAGGGGCTCGATCCGGCGGAAATCGGGCTGGGGCCGGAGGACGACGGGTCGGATGGGGGGCGGACGCCGTGAGGCGGCAGGGCCGGGCCATGGCGGGCCTTTTCGACGCAGCTCTGCCGTTGGGCCGTCACGGCGATTGAACTGAGGGGCGGCGAGGGATACGGCTCTGCGCCATGACCAAGGGCGAAGAGTTCCACAAACGCGCGCAGGCCGCGGAAGCGCACGCCGAGAAGTCGCTGGGCATCACGCGGGCGCATTTCCTCGAGTCCGCCAAGCAGTGGCGCGAAAAAGCCCAGGACGCGGGCTATGTGCCGGTGGTCGAGAAGCCGCGCCGTTCACGCAAAGGCGCCGCGTAGGCCTGTCCCGACCTTGCCGGAAGCGCCGCGCTTTCCGGCTCGCCCCCTCCACCCTCGGCTTTTCCGCCGAGGTTCCCCCGCTCGCGCCTCCCTACGCGGTTGCCCTGCCAGGGAGGGCGGGACGACGGGGGTGACTTGACGTGTAACCGGTCGGGGATCAGCGTTACGGCCAGGGCAAGGTCATGCTTGGGGGCGTTTCATGCGCCGGGTCGGACTGGTGCTGTTGCTTTGGTTGTCGTGCGCCTCGGCGGCGCTCGCGGCGGATGCGCCGACGGCGCTGACGCCCGCCGACGTCACCTATCTGACGAAGCTGGGCCAGTCGCAGAAGGACCTGGCGGCCAATCGGCCGACGCCGGAGGACCTCGAGAAGCTGCACCAGCTGATCAACGATCCGGCCACGGCGGGCAAGCCGAAGGCGCGGGAAGACGCGGTCTGGAAGCTGCTGGACCATATCTCGGCCCAGTTCCTGTGGTGCAGCGACCACCCGAGCGACAAGGGCTGCGGCGGCGACAAGGCGGCCAACGCGAAGTAGCGGCGCCGCGCTCAGCGCCAGAGGAAGGACAGCAGGAGCAGGGCGAACGCGGCGCCGGCGACGCCCAGGCTGACGCGCAGCAGGGTGACGGCCCAGCGGGAGGGGCGGTCCTTGGCGCTGATCGGGGACTCGGATGTCATCGGCCAAGAACGGCGCGGGGCGGGAAACGTTGCGTGGGGCGGGCCGCCTCCGCCGCTCGTCCCTGCCGGGCCACCGCCTGGCCCGCGGCGGCGCGCATCGTCACCGCCAGATCGCCGGACGGCCCATCGGTGTGGCGCGATGGGGGGCGCGGGACCAGGGTGCGGGAGACAGGCCCGTCGGCGCCTGGGACCCGGAGGGACTTGCCATGAAACGCCGCGACATCCTGGGCGCCGCGCTGGCGCTGGCCGGCGCGTCGGCCCTGCCTGCGGGGCCCGCGTGGGCGGCCGGCGGGGGCCGGGTGCGCCCGGGGGCGCCGGGCTGGCCGGGCGAGGCCGACTGGGCGGCGCTGGGGCGGGCGACACACGGGCGGCTGTCGCCGGTGACGATGCCCGATCTGGCCGACCCGGCGGTGAAGGCGCTGCTGGACGATCCGTTCTACGTCGGCGACCAGCCGGGCCTGACGCAGAGCACCGGCTGGCTGGACGCCTGGCGCTCGGCGCCCAGCGCCTATGTGGTGGCCGCGCGCGACGCCGCCGATGTCGCCGCCGCCGTGCGGTTTGCGGGCCGGCACAACCTGCGCCTGGTCGTGCGGGGCGGCGGGCACAGCTACCTGGGCGCCTCCAACGCGCCGGACTCGCTGATGGTGTGGACGCGGGCGATGAACGCCGTGAGCGTGCACGACGCCTTCGTGCCCCAGGGGTCGAAGGCCGCGCCGGTGCCGGCGGTGTCGTGCGGCGCGGGCGCGATCTGGCTGCAGGCCTACCAGGCGGTGACCACGGGGGCGGGGGGCTATGTGCAGGGCGGCGGCTGCACGACCGTGGGCGTCGCGGGCCTGGTGCAGGGCGGCGGGTTCGGGAGCCTCTCGAAGGGGTTCGGGACGGCGGCGGCCAGCCTGCTGGAGGCCGAGGTGGTGACCGCCGACGGCCAGATGCGCGTGGTCAACCATGCCCGCGAGCCCGACCTGTTCTGGGCGCTGAAGGGCGGCGGGGGCGGCACGTTCGGGGTGATCACCCGCCTGACGCTGGCCACCCACGCGCTGCCGGCGTTGTTCGGCCAGGCGCAGTTCACGGTGAAGGCGCGATCGGACGAGGCCTGTCGGCGGCTGCTGGCGCGGTTCCTCGACGTCTACGCGACGGGGCTGATGAACCCGCACTGGGGCGAGCAGGTCCGCGTCGGGCCGAACAACCAGCTCACAGTGCAGATGCTGTTCCAGGGGCTGACCCAGGCGGCCGCGCAGGGGGCGTTCCAGCCGCTGGCCGACTTCGTCGCGGCGAACCCCGGCGACTACGACGTGAAGGTCCCGCTGGCGGTCACCGCCCTGCCGGCGCGGCTGTTCTGGAACCCCGAGGCGCTGCGCCGCTTCGCCCCCGGCGCGGTGAAGTTCGACGGCCGTCCCGGGGCCCCGGCGACCAACTTCTGGTGGGCCGGCGACGGCGAGCAGGTGGGCGCCTTCTGGACCTCGTACACCTCGGCCTGGATGCCGGCGTCGCTGCTGCAGCCGCAGAACCGCGCGCGCCTGGTGGACGCCTGGTTCGCCGCCAGCCGCCACTGGCCGGTGGCGTTCCACTTCAACAAGGGCCTGGCCGGCGCGGCGGGCGGAGTGCTGGCCGCCAGCCGCGACACGGCCACCAGCCCGGAGGTGACCGAGGCCTTCGCGCTAGCGATCATCGCCGACTCGGAGTCCGCGCTCTACGCCGGCGAGGCGCCGCACAATCCAGGGGCCGTCCACATCCGCGCCGGCGCGGTGCAGTCGGCCATGAAGGCGCTGCGCGCCTGCGCGCCCGGCGCGGGGGCCTATGTCAACGAATGCGACTACTTCCTGCCGGACTGGCAGCGGGCGTTCTGGGGGTCGAACTACCCGCGGCTGGCGAGCATCAAGCGGCGCTACGATCCGCAGGGCCTGTTCTTCGTCCACCACGGCGTCGGCAGCGAGGGGTGGAGCCCCGACGGCTTCACGCGCGTCGGCTAGGGCGAGGCCGGATGGGCCGAGGACCCCAGTTCGCGCGCCACGGCCGCGCAGTCGTAGGGGCGGTCGCGCTCGGTGCAGAAGTCCGGCCAGTGGCCGCTGCGGCGCCAGTAGTCGACCAGGCCGTAGCGCGCCACCAGCGGCATGAAGCGCGGATCGGCGCGGAAGGCGCGCATCTCGGGATAATAGAGCGAGATGAGGAACTGGGAGCCGCGACGCGCGTGGGCGATCTCGCGGTAGGCGCCGTCCAGGTCGCCTTCGCGCGCCAGCATGCGTATCCGCCAGTCCGTCTGCAGCGTGCGGCAGGCGTCAGGCAGACCCCTGCGCGGCGGGCCCGCGAGCCCCGCCAGGTAGGCCTCGAAGCAGGGCTTGTCGACGGGGGCTGCACCGCCCGTCATCCTCGTCAGCAGGGCGCGCGCCGCCGCCGGGGTGTCCCACCAGAAGGTCGCGTTGAGGCGCACGCCGTCGGCGTCTTCGGGCGTCGCCACCAGGCGAATCCGTTGCAGGAGCGGCTCTGCGGCCTCGCGACCGTCCGCCGCCGCCGTCAGGATGACGAGCGTGGAGAGCTGGTCGGGGCCGAACGGGTCGTCCGCGACCGTGCGCCGGTTGAGTTCCCGCGCCTCCCGGAGCCGTCCGACTTCGCGCAACAGGCCGACGTGGACGTCGCCCATGACGCTCAGGCCCTGGCTCAAGCCTTCGGCGCGCAGGAAGTTGGCTTCGCGTTCCGCCCAGGACTGGTCGAAGCCGTAGCTGATCCCAAGCGCGAAATAGGCTTCCTCATTCGAGGGGTCGAGTTGCAGCGCGCGGTGGGCGGCGGCGCGGGCCGCGACGACGAGGCCGGGCGCCTCCGGCGCCTCGGGCGACAGCGCGCCTTTCGCGGCGGCCGCCGTGGCGTAGAGCGACTGCGCGCGGGAGAGCTGCGGCGCGGCGGCCCGCAGGCGCTCCGCCGCCGCCAGGAACTGCGGCGCCTCTTCCGGGCCCACCCGGCGTAGCTCGCAAACCTGCATCATCAGGGACAGGACCGCGTCGGTTATGGGCCGGTTGCTCATCGCGCGGCTGCGCAGCGCGCAGTGAAGGATGTCGCCGATGCGGTTGGCGGCCTGATCCGGGAAGCGGGCCGGCGCGGACAGGGGGCGCTCGAGCCGGCCGGACCAGATCACGTTGCGGCGCTGGCGATCCAGGACCTGGACGTTGATGACCGTCGCGTCGCCGTCGCGGTCCACGGCCCCACGCAGGTGGAAGTCCGCGTCGGGCGCAGCGCCGACGCCGGGCGCCGGCGCTTCGACGACGGGGATGTCCGCGCCTCCCAGCACCCGCATCAGGGCCCCGCGGGTCGCCTGCGCAAGCCTTGCGAGGTCAGGGTCGCCAGCCCGCAGGGACTGGAACGGCGCCACCTCCACGCGGGCGAACGACGCGGCGCCCGGTCCCGACCGCGGCGTGCGCCACGCGGTCCACGCCAGGCCGGCGGCGACGACGGCGAGAAGCAGCAGGATGACCAGTGCGAAGGCCCACCGACGCCGCCCAGGGTCGACCGGATTCCTCTCGGCCGGGACGGCCGCGGCGGCGTCCGTTTGCGTCGGCGGCTCCGACGCGGGCGGTCCCTCGTCCACCTGGAGGCGGAACCCGATCTTGGGGATCGTGTGCAGCTGGAAGGGCGGTGGGTCGAACTGGCGCGCGAGGCCGCGCAGCAGGGCGATCACCCGGTTGATGGCGTCGTCGCTGACGATGCGGCCATCCCAGCACGCGTCCACCAGCTCGTCGCGCGTCACCGTCCGGCCTTCGGCGCGCAGCAGCGCCAGCAGCGCCTGCATCACCTGCGGCGTGACCCGCTGTTCCGTCGTCCCGTCCGAGACGAGCCCCCGCGAGGGACTGACCTGCAGGCGGCCAAGCGTGAAATCCGCTTCCTGCGCCAAGTTCGCCTTCGTCGTCTGCAGGGCGAACTCTCCGGCCGAACTGCTGCGGGGGCGACGATACCACGGGCCGGCGCGGACGGAACGGCGGCGACGGGCGAACGGACGCGGAGGTCGACGAAAACTCCAGAAATGATCAGGCCAAGATCGGCAAAAGCTCCAGCGCGCACCGGTGATCCCAGGTTCGCTCCAGACCCTGATCCCGCCGCCGCCGCGCCGGCCATCAGGGCGGCGGCGATCTCAGGTCCGGGGTCGCGTCAGAGGGAAGAGACGATGCCGACGATCACCGGGACCTCCGGCAACGACAACCTGATCGGCACCGACACGACAGACGTGATCAACGGCTTGGCCGGCGACGACGTGATCGTCGCCACGCCGGGCAACGACCGCATGGACGGCGGCGACGGCTTCGACCTGGTGGACTACAGCATCGCCTCGGAAAACGGCCTCACGGTCGACCTGTCCATTTCCGGCCCCCAGGACGTGGTCAACAACAACGTCTTCCACACCCTGATCAACATCGAGGCCCTGCAAGGCAGCCGGCAAGGCGACATCCTGAAGGGCGCCGCCGGGCCGAACGCGCTCTACGGCGGCCTCGGGGACGACACGCTGAGCGACCCCGGGGGGACGAACTACCTGCGGGGCGACGACGGCGCCGACTCCATCCTGGGCGGGACAGGGTTCGACGACGCCAACGGCAACATGGGCAATGACACCGTCTCGACCGGGGCCGGCGAGGACTACTGCGTCGGCGGCAAGGACAACGACAGCCTGTCGGGCGGCGCCGACTACGACCTGGTCTACGGCAACCTCGGCAACGACACCTGCAACGGCGACGACGGCAACGACATCGTCCGCGGCGGCCAGGGCGACGACGTCGTGAACGGCGGGAACGGCGACGACTTCGTCTCGGGCGATAAGGGTGACGACACCATGAGCGGCGGGGCCGGGGCGGATGTCTTCCACACCTTCGGCGACGCCGGGATCGACCGGGTGACCGACTTCAGCCTGGCCCAGGGCGACCGGGTGCAACTGGATCCCGGCACACAGTTCACGGTCAGCCAGGTGGGCGCGGACACGGTGATCAACATGACGGGCGGCGGCCAGATGACCCTGGTCGGCATCCAGATGAGCACGCTCACCCCCGGTTGGATCTTCGGGGCCTGAGCGCGAAGCAGGCGCAGGGGCCGACGACGGCGGCCGCACATTGGGAGTGAGTGATGCAGTTTTCGAACCGATGCGGACTGGCCGCGGCGACGATGGTCGCGGCCTTGGCCGTCGCCCCCGTGGCGTGGGCCTCGGTGGTCGACAGCAAGATCGGAACGCTGAACGTGGAGGCCAACGTCACCGCGTACAACGGCTTCAGGGAAGCGCCTCTCACCGACGCCGGGTTCGACGACGCCATCGCCTTCGTCAACCTGAGCAGCCTGACGGCAAGCACCTCGGCCAGCGTCAGCGGCGAGCACGCCTCGTCGTTTCTGGCGATCGACGCGCGGGCGGACTGGACCTCGCCCGATCACGGGACGGCGACGTTCAACACCGTAG
Organism: uncultured Phenylobacterium sp.; assembly: GCA_966096115.1. Lineage (GTDB taxonomy): Bacteria > Pseudomonadota > Alphaproteobacteria > Caulobacterales > Caulobacteraceae > Phenylobacterium. The sequence continues at coordinate 6,607 of CBHTUE010000112.1, read as the reverse complement.
GCTCGGTGTTCTACGATGGGTCGACCTTCGTGGACGGCGGCAAAGTCGACCTGACCGCGAACGCCAAGGCCTTCGACCTGCCGCCGTTCGGACCCGCGAGGCCGACGCCGTTCTGGCAATACAATTTCACGCCGAATGTCGATGCCTACTTCAACATCGATGTGAGCGCGACGACGACGTATCCCGAAGAGATCGAAGGATTCACGCAGTACAACGGGAAATTGTACCTGCTCGTCAACGACGTCTTCAAGACGGGCGACTTGTTCAACGGTAGGAAGAGCAGCTTCTTTCTGGAGGCGGGTAAGAACTACACCTTCAGCATCGATCCCTATCTGAGCGAAATATACACGGCCAATACCGAGATCATCGACGACACCAGCATCAGCACCTTCACCATGACCTTCGACATCACCGCCGCGGACACCCCCGGGGGTGGTGGGGGTGGTGGCGGTGGCGGCGGTGGGACCGGGGGTCTGCCCGAGCCGGGCGTGTGGCTGCTGATGCTCAGCGGCTTCGGCCTGGCCGGGTCTGCGTTGCGCGGTCGGCGGGCGTCCCTAGTCCGCTGACCGCGCGGGCCGGGCTTCCGGGCGGAAGACTACCCTTTCCATCCGCCCGGCGACCCGGCCGCCTTCTCGCCCGAGGTCGACGGCCCGATGGGGCCTAGGCGTGCTCGCGGCGCAGGAGGACCGGCGTGTAGTCGACGCGCTCGCCCTTGGCGTTCTTGACCTTGGGGCCCAGGTCTTCCGGGGTGCCCAGCGCGCGCAGCAGGCTGGCGAACTCGAAGGCGATGCCGTCGGGGTCGCGGAAGTACATCGAGCGGATCCAGGTCTTGGCGTCGGGCTTCTCGGCGAACGGTTCGTCGCTGCCGTGGTTGATGGTGCGCACGGCGACGCCGCGGGCGCGCAGGTTGGCCAGGATCGCGTCGAACTTCTCGGCCGGCACGTCGAAGGCCACGTGGTTCATCGAGGCGATGGCGGTCTTCGCCCCGTCCTTGCGCACGTCCAGGTGCTGCGAGGCGATGCCGGGGGCGGCCGGCGGGGCGCCCTCGAAGGCCATGTAGGAGAGCATCGCCCCGTTGCCGGCGTCGTGGAAGCTGTGCTGCCCGCCGCCCGGCAGCTCCTCCATCTTCACCAGCGGGATGCCGATCTCCTCCCAGAACTTCGTGGTCTCGTACATGTCCGAACAGACGAGCGCGACGTGGCTGAGGCCTCGGGTGGTGACGGCGTTGGGCATGGGGGTCTCCTCACTGCCCACGAGATTCCGCGCGCAAGGCGGCGCGGGCAACGCAGAATAATTTTGTCGGCCGGCGACGCGCGATTGAACGCGTGGCGCGTCAGGCCGGCCACGCGCCGTGCTGGAGGACGACGCGGTAGCCGTCGGGGTCCTCGAAGGTGCGACCCCGGCGGTCCCAGTAGGGGTTGAACGACGCCACCGGCGGGAAGCCGGCAGCGACCATGCGCTCGACCGCGCGGGTCCAGACGGCCCGGTCCGGAAGGTAGAAGACGACCAGGTTGTCCTGCGTCGGCGCCCTGCCGGCCGTGTGACCACGCGCGCGGGTGAACTCGAAGTGGTGGGCCGCGCCGGGGCGGCCCAGCATGACGCCGTCGAAGCCGTCGTGGTCCTCGAAGCGGTAGAGGAGATCCAGCCCCAGGCCGTCGCGGTAGAACGGGAGCAGGGCGTCGAGGTCGTCGCTGGGCCGCGCGATGCGGACGATGGTGTCCATGCCTGCGAGGTAGGCATCGCGTCGGCGCGAGGCAATGCGCCTTGCCCTTGCCCGGATTTCCGTAGTCCTCTGCCGCCTGGGGCGGGGTGAAACGTATGGCATCGGCGGCAGACCAGTTCGGCGCAGGCCTGCGCCCGCGGGACGGCGACCTGATGGGGCACCCCCGCGGGCTGCTCTACCTGGTCGGCGTCGAGGGGTTCTGGGCGTTCGCGTTCTTCGGCCTGCAGGGCCTGCTCACCCTCTACATGACCCGCCACCTGCTGCTGCCCGGCCACCCCGAACACATCATCGGGTTTTCGCTGTACGAGCGCGTGCTGCAGGGCGGCGGGCCGCCGCTCAAGGCCGTCGAGATCGCGTCGCAGACCTTCGGCCTGTTCAGCAGCCTGTCCTATGCCCTGCCGCTGGTGGGGGCGCTGCTCGCCGACCGCTGGCTGGGCACGCGCCGGACCATGATGCTGGGCCTGGCGGTGATGGTCGTGGCCATGGCCGTGGTGGTCACCGAGCCCGGGTTCCTGGTCGGCTGCGCGCTGATCATCCTGGGCAACGGGCTGGTGAAGACCAACCTGATGGTGTCGATCGGGCGGCTGTACGCCACCGACGACCCACGGCGGACCAGCGCCTTCGCCATCTATCTGATCTTCGCCAACATGGGCGCGCTGTCCTGGCCGCTGATCGCCGGGACCCTGTCGGAGAAGGTGAGCTTCCCGGTCGGCATCTCCGCGCTGGCGATCGGTATGGCGTTGGCGTTCGCGACCTATCTGCTGGGCCGGCCCCACCTGCCGGCGGACGCGCCGAGGGCGGCGAAGGCCGGGACGGCGGCGGCTGGCGCGGCGGGCGGCCACATGCGGATCGCCCTGATCCTGATCGCCGCCCTGGTCCCGGAGGTGCTGTACTTCGGCGCCTACCAGCAGTCGTTCAACATGTTCCCGGTGTGGGCGGCCGACCATGTGCAGCGCACGCTGTTCGGTTTCGAGTTCCCGGTGACCTGGTTCAGCACCCTGGACGGCGTGCTGACCATCGTCGGCGCCATGCTGACGATCCGGCTGTGGGACCACCAGATCAGGCGCGGGCGGCCGATGGGCGACATGATGCGGCTGGGCATCGGCTGCGCCATTGGGGTCGTCGGGTTTGCGGTCCTGGCGGTGGCGGGGCTGGGCGCCCAGGCCTCGCCGCTGGCGGCCGTGGCCTACTTCGCCTTCGTCGATCCGGCGATCACCTGGGTGGACACGGTGACCCTGGCGCTGGTGTCGCGCACGGCGCCGGCGTCGATCAACTCGACGATGGTGGCGGTCTACGGCCTGTCGATGGCGGCCAGCTACTACATCACCGGCCAGCTGGGCCGGCTCTATGCGCACCTGACGCCGAGCGCGTTCTGGAGCGTGCACGTGGGGGTGATGGCGGCGGGGGTGGTGTTCCTGGTCGTGGCCGGGCCGTTCATCACGCGGGGCCTGGCGGGGCACAACGCGCGGGCGGCGGCCTGACCCTCAACCCGCAACACTGATCGTCATCCCCCGGCTTGTCCGGGGGACCCATGCTTCAGCCGCACGTGAAAGCGTGACCATCCGCAGCGTCGAAGCTCGCGGCCCTTTCCGACAGCTTCGGTGTGAATGGGTCCCCCGGACAAGCCGGGGGATGACGGAGTTGTTTCGTCGGTTGATGGAACACGCCGCCCTCGTCTCGGCGATTTCTGCGGTTAGATCGGACGGCGCTGCCGCGCCAAGGCCCGCCAGTGGCCCGCCCTTGCCAACGGCCCTGACGCTCGCCCAAATGCCGGCCAAGCAAGACGTGGGAGGACGGCGATGGCGGGAGGCGGGATCACCCGGCGCGGCATGCTGGCGGGGACGGCCGCGGCGGGGGCCTTCGCCGGCCCGGCCCTGGGGGCGGCGCGCAAGCTGGCCCCCAGCGACAAGGTCAACATCGCGGTCATCGGCGCCGGCGGCCAGGGCCTTGCCAACATGACCAAGCTGACCGGCCAGAACATCGTGGCCACCGCCGACGTCGACTACGACCACGTCTGGCGCGGCATGCTGGACCGCCATTTCCAGATGGTCCCGGACCGCCAGCCGGTGAAGGACGCCTACGACAAGGCGACCCGCTACAGCGACTATCGCAAGATGTTCGACGCGCAGAAGGACATCGACGCCGTCCTGATCGCGACGCCCGACCACCACCACGCCGTGGCCGCCCGCATGGCGATGGAGCGGGGCCTGCACGTCTACGTCCAGAAGCCGCTGACCTACACGGTGGAGGAGGGCCGCAAGCTGCTCAGCCTGGCGCAGGCCAACCCGAACCTGGTGACCCAGATGGGCTGCCAGGGCCACTCGGGCGACGACGGCCGGCGCGTCGTGGAGCTGATCCGCGGCGGCGTGATCGGCAAGGTCAGCGAGGTCCACGTCTGGACCAACCGGCCGGTGTGGCCGCAGGGCGTGTCGCGGCCGCAGGCGACGGCGACGCCGCAGGGCTTCGACTGGCCGACCTGGCTGGGGCCGGCCGACGTCGACTGGGGCTATCATCCGGACTACGCGCACTTCAACTGGCGCGGCTGGATCCCGTTCGGCTGCGGGGCGCTGGGCGACATGGGCGCCCACCTGATCGACTTCCCGTTCTGGGCGCTGGACCCGGGCCTGCCGACGCGGATCGAGACGCGGCATTCGCGCTGGCCCGGCAACCCGGACCTGTGGAGCACCAAGCGGCCGGCGGAGCTGAGCGGCTTCCCGCTGGCGGAGATCACCCACTACGAGTTCGGGCACGCCAAGGGCGGGCCGCTGCACATGACCTGGTACGACGGCGGCATCCTGCCCCCGACGCCGCCCGGGTTCCCGGCCGACCTGCGGATGAGCCCGGACGGCGGGGTGCTGTTCGTGGGCACCAAGGGCATGCTGATGCACGAGACCTACGGCGAGAAACCGCAGCTGATCGGCGAGGGGCTAGAGGAGAAGGCGAAGAAGATCCCGATGTCGCTGCCGCGCATCGCCGGCGGCCTGCAGGCGCACGAGATGAACTGGATCCGCGCCATCCGCGGCGAGGAGAAGGTGTCGTGCCCGTTCGAGTACGGGGTGCGGCTGAACGAGACCATGATCCTGGGCATCGTCGCCCTGAAGGCCGACCAGGCGATCGAATGGGACGGCGCGGCGGGCCGGGTGACCAACGTCGCCGACGCCAACCAGTACCTGACACGGACCTATCGCAAGGGGTGGGAACTATGAGGCGGCTCTGGCTCGCATTGGGCGGCAGCCTGCTGGCGGCCACCTTGGTCGTTGGGGGCGTGGCGGTGGCGCAGGCGCCGAAGCCCGCCGACACCGAACAGTGGACGCCGGTCCCGCCGGTGGTGACGCCGCCGGCCTATGCGCCCGCCCCGCCGCCCTCGGACGCCATCGTGCTGTTCGACGGCAAGTCGCTCGACCAGTGGGTGACGACCAAGGACAAGTCGCCGGCCAAGTGGACGGTGGCCAACGGCGTCATGACCGTGGCCAAGGCGACCGGCAACATCGAGACCAGGCGGGCGTTCCGGAACTACCAGCTGCACCTGGAGTGGCGGGTGCCGGCCAACGTCACCGGCGAGGGCCAGGCGCGGGGCAACTCCGGGGTGTTCCTGGCCTCCACCGGCGGCGGCGACGCCGGCTACGAGCTGCAGATCCTCGACAGCTACAGGAACGAGACCTACGTCAACGGCCAGGCGGCCAGCCTCTACAAGCAGTTCCCTCCGCTGGTGAACGCCTCGCGCAAGCCGGGCGAATGGCAGACCTACGACGTGGTCTGGACGGCGCCGGTGTTCGGCGCCGACGGCGCCGTGACCTCGCCGGCCCGGGTGACGGCGTTCCACAACGGCGTGCTGGTGCAGAACAACGCGGTGCTGGCGGGCGAGACGCTCTATATCGGCAAGCCCAGCTACAAGCCCTACACGACCGCGCCGATCAAGCTGCAGGCCCACGGCGACCCCAGCCCGCCGCTCAGCTTCCGCAACATCTGGGTGCGGGAGCTGCCGTAGAGAGGGCGATCAGGACATGGAGAGCGGCGCGAGGTAGACCCCGCCCATGCCCCAGCCGCAGCTGGAGATGTAGGTCGCGGCGTCGGTTTCGATGATCTCCGCCGCGTGCGCCGGGATGGTCGCGATGCGCTGGGCTTCGGTCCAGCGGAACGGGTCGTCGCTCTCGTAGACCGCGGTCTCGATGTAGCGGCGGTTGGTGCAGACGAAGAGCAGATGGCGGCCGTCGCGGGTGACCACGAAGGGCGACTCGGTGGGGCCGCCGCCCGTGCCTTCGCGCGCGCTCTCGAAGACGACGCGCTTGTCCGACCAGTGGATCAGGTCCTGGCTGGTGACGGCGGCGACCACGTGGCGGCCGCCCTCGGGGGCGGCGTTGGCGGTGTAGTACATGACCCACTGGTCGCCGACGCGGAGCACCATCGGGTCGCGGGCCTCATAGCCGTCCTGCAGCAGCGGGTTGGCGGGCGAGCGGGTCCAGGTGAAGAGGTCGTCGCTGGTCGCCAGGCAGATGCGGAACCGCTGCGGGTCGGCGTCGCCGCCGCAGTAGAACATCTGCCACTTCCCGTCCGCGCGGATCACGTGCGGCGCCCAGACCACGCTCTCGCCGGCCGCCGCGTCGCGGTGCATCACGTCGGGCTGTCTCGTCCACGGGCCCATCAGGTCGGGCGCCGTCACGTGGGTGAAGAACACCTCCTCGAACGGGCGGAAGGGGTTCTGCTGGGTGATGCCGAACAGGTGCCAGTCGCCGTCGTCGCCGCGCACGAAGGTGTGGTCGTTGACGTACCAGGCGTAGCCGCGGGTCTGGCCGGCGGAGGGATCGTAGATGCGGGTGAAGTCGTCGACGCCGATGGGTGCGATGCGCATCCTCAGGCCTCGATGACGGCCTTGCCGACCGGGAC